>JBJECJ010000086.1:0-33547 GCA_051870955.1 Paludibacteraceae bacterium
CCGCCGGAGAAGATATGCGTGAAGGCAGTCTCCATCTGCGTGCCGGGCACGTCGGGCAGCACCTGCACAGGGCGCATGGCGTCGTTACCGAACTTGATAACCGCCTCTTCGGTGGTGAGGTCTGCAGGCACGGTGAACGGTGCGCTGAGCGTGTGCCATGCCATGTCGAGGTAGCCGAACGAGAGTTGGCGGACACAAGCGTAGGCGGCATGGTAGGTCTGCGCGCGTTTAATCTTGTCTATCAACTCTTGCGGCATCGGCTCGCCCGTCTTGTAGTGCTTGGCAAAGGTGTCAAGGAACTCTTTCTCGCCGAGGAAGTTCTCGTTGAACTGCGAGGGCAGTTCCACGAAGTCGCGCGGCACGTTGGTGCCCGAGAGCGCACTGTATTGGCAGCGGGTGAGCATGCCGTGGAGCGCGTGACCGAACTCGTGGAGGAAAGTCTCCACCTCATCGTAGGTGAAGAGCGCGGGCTTGTCTTGTCCTGAGAAGTTCTCGCCTGCGGCTTCGGACTTCACAGGCCTTGTGAAGTTCATCACGTTCACGATATGAGGACGATGGTCTTTCTTGCCGTCCATCCATTGCCCTTGGAAGTCGTTCATCCATGCGCCGCCGCGCTTGCCGTCGCGCGGGTGGAAGTCAGCGTAATAAACAGCAAGGAACTTGCCCTTTTCGTCGAATACCTCGTAGGCGGTTACCTCGGGGTTATACACCTGAATAGCCTTGTTCTCTTTGAAGGTCAGCCCGTAGAGGCGTTTCGCCAAGCCGAACACACCCTGCTTCACCGCCTCCAACTCAAAGTAAGGACGGATATCATCGTCCGACACGCTGTATTTCTCTATCTTGAGTTTCTTGGAGTAGTACGACCAGTCCCACGGCTGCAAGGTAGCGTAGAACCCGTTGGCGGTAGCGAATTGCTGCAACTCCTCCACCTCCTGCGTAGCGGCAGGCATGTAACTCTCGCGCAGTTGGTCAAGCAGTTTATACACCTGCTCGGGCGTCTCCGCCATGGTCTTGTGGAGCGACTTCTCGGCGTAGGTCTGCTTGCCGAAGAGGTTCGCCAGCGCGAGGCGGGTATTGACGATGTCGATGATAATCTGCGTGTTATCGAACTCACCGCCTATGCAACGGCTGTTGTAGGCAGTGTAGAGTTCACGACGAATATCGCGGTTGTTCATGTCTTCCATCACGGGACGGTAGGTCGTGGGCTTCAGGTCGAGCAACCAGCCTTCCTGCCCTTTCTTCTCTGCGTTGGCACGCAGCAACGCCTTGGTGTCCTCGTTCAGTCCGCTGAGGTCTTCCTCGCGGGTGAGGAGCATCGTCCACGCGTTGGTGGCTTTCAGCACGTTCTGCCCGTAGGTGAGCGTCAGTTGGCTCAGGCGCGCCGTCAGTTCGCGGTAGGTCTGCTTGTCTTCGGACGAGAGGTTAGCGCCGTTGTTGGCAAACGATTCGTAGATGTCGTCTAATAGTTTCTGTTGCTCTTTGTTGAGTTTCAGTTGGTTGCGGTTGTCATACACCGCCTTGATACGCTGAAACAAACCTTCGTTCAAGCGGATGGTGGACGAGTAGTCTGACAACTTCGGCGAGAGTTCCATCTCTATCTGTTGCAACTGTTCGTTGGTCTCGCTGGAGGTCAGGTTGTAGAAACAACCTGCCACGATGGTAAGCATCTCGCCCGATTTCTCATACGCCTCTATGGTGTTTTGGAACGTTGGGGCAGCGGGGTTGTTGACGATGGCATCGATGTCCGCCAGACCTTGCTTCATCGCCTCCTCGAAAGCAGGCATGTAGTGCTCGGCTTTGATTTCGTTGAAAGGATAGGTCCCGTGCGGGGTCTTCCACTCCTTATAGTGGAAGAAAGGGTTGTCGGTAGCCGCACCGGCAACCAGCGTAGTAGCAGCAAGTGCCATAGTGATAAGCAGTTTTTTCATATGCATATTGGGTATTGCATGTTAATTGTTAATTATTAATTGTTAATTTTAGTTCTCCAAAGTATTGCGGCAAATGGTAGTTGGGCGCAGGCGTGGGGATGGGGCTCCAACTGAGGTAGTGCGGGCGCAGGGTCCTTTCGCCGCATTTGTAGAAATTGCCCCGTAGGGTAGGGGGTATCTCTTTCTCGCAGCCGATGAGTGCCAACGGAATACCTACAAGCAAAGACCATGCCACAGGCGCGTCGGTGTCCGCTATCGGTGCAGTCCCCAGCGATGGAAGGCGCACGATAGACCGCAACTCCGCTTCGCTCAGTCGCCGCACATCCGTCTTCTTATCCTTTCGTACCGAGGCGTTGCAGGTACCGATGGCGTTGAACTCGAAGTTCCAATAGCGCGTGTTCTCAGCGTTGGCGAGAAAGAACTCCACGCACGAGTCTTCGCATACCGCCTCCAAGTCGCGGGTATGCAGCGCGCGCACTCGCTCCGCCTCCACAGAGAAAAGGACATAGAGAAAAGTGTCCGTCCGTGCAAGGTGCACCATAGTGCGAGGCTGATACGGATAGTCCTCTGCCCAGTTGGCGCACGCTATCGCGCAAGACGCCACCCGCCCCGCCAAGGTCTCGACAACCTCTTTCAAAGGCAACCCCTGCAAGGTCGGAAGATATGGAATAGTAGTAGTGAACATGAAAGTTTCTGGATATATGTCTTTGTTATCCTGCTCGCTGCCGCTCTGTTTATCCCGACTTGTTGGGACGAGATTTTTATAGATTATTATGGAGGTTATCCAACGTCTTCTTCTAACGTCCTCCGCCAAAAATCTTTCCTTATCTCTGCGCGGCGTAGCCGTGCAAGGTGTTTTTATTGCTTCCCTCGCAGCAGATTGATATCGCCGGACAATTGATACACACCTATTATCGATTCGTCTGCCTTGTCTTTCGCCCGCTTGTAAGCGGCTTTGGTGCGATATTCCGCATTGGCGGCGGCATCGGTGCCGAGTGCACGAATCACGTAGAAATACGCCCCTTCGGCGGCAGGATGGTTGTTGATAGTGCCGTCCCAGCCTTTGGCGGGGTCGGTGGACTCATAGACGAGTTTGCCCCAGCGGTTATAGACCCAGATATGATACTCTTTGATAGAGCGGTAGAGCACGCGAAACTCATCGTTCTTTCCGTCTCCGTTGGGGGTGAACACATTGGGCACCAGCAACATCGACTCGCTCACGGCAATACTTATCTCCATGCTGTCGCGTTGACAGTCTTCGGGATTGTCGCCACAAGGGCAATGGTTATTGCTCACATAACTCACCGCGCGGTAGTTGCCGGGCTCGGTGAAGGTGTAGCGTGTCTGTTCGTCAGTGCGCGAGACTATCAGTCGAGTGGCTTTGTAGATACGCCACTCGTAGTATTCTACCGTGGGCGTAGGGTTGGCTTTGAAGAGGATATCCAGCGGCGCGGAACCCGTGAGCACGGAGGCATCGGTCGGTCGCTCCACCTCGTTGCACAACTCGCCTGCCGTACCGCGCACGGTAGTAACGGAGGTAGGCATGCTGCGCACAGCAACAGGGTTATCTATATGGGCTATTGCCGAATCCAAAGGCAAGCCCAACTGCTCCGCGATGGGCTCGTAGGTCAGCACGATATCCGTCGCTTTGCAGATAGCAGGCAGGCTGTAGGTGCCTATTCTGAGCGGTTGCTCATCCATGACGGCAATGGAGTCCTCCCATTGCAGGCTGCCGCTGTTCCATGCAAGGTCGGTGTAGGTGATTTGGCACTCGCGCGCAAGGGTGCGCGTCTGCCCTGTGGGGGTGATATACTGAATCTCAGGCAATGTGCCTTCCACACGCAGTTCCGTAGCTGTGCAGGAAGGCGTAACCGTGAGTACGAGGTCTCGAGGTTGGTAAGTAGGGTAGGAGAAGGCGTAGAAATACTCTTTCTCGCCGTTATAGACGATATAGTACCCGCCGTCATCGGGATAAATCTCATCCGTATTGGTGGCTACAACGCTGTTATCGGCAATTCGATACCAGTCCGTCGGCGAGCCGTCAGCCGTAGCAAGATGTACCTCGTCGGCAAAGAGGAAGATAGTATCGGTCTTTTGGTTCACTATTTGCGTAGCGCTACCTACGCACTTCACATGGAGTGCATAGGTAGCGCTATAACAAAGGGTTAGCAGTATGCTAATAAGGATTCTTCTCATGTACGATTTATTAGGGCTGTTCGGAGTATCAGTACCGCTAAGCCCTCTTAATTCTTAATTCTAAATTCTTAATTAGAATCATTTGTTCACTTGGAAGCGTGTGTTGCCGTTTTCGATGAAGTCCACAATCTGCTTGGCGGCGGCAATACCCGCATTGATATTCGCCTCTGCGGTCTGTGCGCCCATCTTCTTCGGTGTAGCGAAATAGCGTCCCTCGAACAGCGTGCGGAACTTCATGTCGGCAGCAGGCATGATGTCGGTGATATACTTTAGGTCGGTGCGCTCCTGCATGAGTTGAATCAACTCGTCTTCGTGAATCACCTCTTTGCGTGCGGTGTTCACGAGGATACCGCCCTTCGGCATACGGTTTACAAGGTCGTGGTTGATGCTCAGTTTGGTCTCCGGCGTGGCGGGGATATGCAGGCTGACGATTTGGCAAGTGCTGTATAGTTCCTCTGCGCTGTGCAGCGGCGTTACGCCGGCAGCCGTCATCGCCTCATCGGGGCAGAAGGCGTCGTAGGCATACACGTCCATGCCGAAGCCTTGCGCAATCCGCGCTACGTTGCGACCCACGTTGCCGAAGGCGTGAATACCCAATTTCTTGCCCTTCAACTCGCTGCCGCTGGTGCCGTTGTAGAAGTTGCGCACAGCATACACCATCATACCGAGTGCCAGTTCAGCCACGGCGTTGGAGTTTTGCCCGGGGGTGTTCATCGCTACCACGCCATGGCTCGTAGCGGCTGCCAAGTCGATATTGTCGTAGCCTGCACCGGCGCGCACAACAATCTTCAACTGTTTGGCGGCATCCAGCACTTCCGCATCCACCACGTCGGAGCGGATGATGAGCGCGTCAGCGTCTGCCACAGCGTCCAGCAGTTGCTGTTTCTCTGTATATTTCTCGAGCAATACGAGGCTGTAGCCTGCTTGCTCCACTACCTCGCGAATGCCGTCCACAGCCACTTTCGCAAAGGGTTTCTCGGTTGCTACTAATACTTTCATACTGTTTACTAATGTTGTGTAAAAAACGGTTGTTCTCTTTTCCTCCCGCTTGGGGTTCTCATAGAAGCGTTCCATAATTTGACTATTTGACCGCTACGCTGTCCGACCACTTCACTGGGGACGCAGGCGTCTCGCCTGCGGGCGGTTCGTAAGAATCGATACGGTATGCGGTGCTTTCAAAATCAAGGCTTCCGCCTTGTCCGTCCCGACGAGTCGGGACGTCCCCGGTATATCAGTCTGACAGCGCGAAGCGCGGTCGTTCAGCGTCAGCGGTCGTTCAGCGCGAAAGCGCGGTCTGACAGTCTCTAGACGGTCTCACTACAACTTCGCCTCGTATGCTTTGATACAATCTACCAACGCCTGTACGCCTTCCACGTCCATTGCGTTGTAGCAACTTGCGCGGAAGCCGCCTACCAAGCGGTGTCCCTTGATACCTACCATGCCGCGCTCGGTCGCGAACTTAAAGAAGTCATCTTTCAGTTCTTCATACTCGGGCTTGGGCACGAAGCAGATATTCATGCGCGAGCGGTCTTCTTTGTCGAGGATGGTGGGCACGAACATCTTCGAGTGGTCAAGGCAATCGTAGAGCAGGTCTGCCTTCTGCTGATTGCGTTGGTCTATCCATGCTATGCCGCCGTGTGCTTTGAGCCAACGGAGGTTGAGCAGCGCGGTGTAGATGGGCAATACGGGAGGCGTGTTGAACATCGAGCCGCCGTCGATATGCGTCTGATAGTTGAGCATCGTCGGGATGTAGCGCGACACCTTGCCTAATGCAGACTCTTTCACAATCACGAACGTTACACCCGCGGGAGCGATGTTCTTCTGTGCACCGCCGTAAATCACGTCAAACTGACTCGCGTCAATCGGGCGGCTGAGGATGTCCGAAGACATGTCGGCAATCAAAGGCACATTACCTTTCTTGGCGTAAATCTCTTGCAGTTTGCGCTCCGAAATCTCCGTACCGAAGATGGTGTTGTTGGTGGTGATATGGAAGTAGTCGGCATCCTGCGGAATCTCATAGCCACTGGGGATAGAGTTGGTGGACTCGCCTACCACCTCCACCTCGCCGAAGCCCTTTGCCTCTTTGATGGCTTTCTTCGACCATACACCCGTGTTCAGGTACGCTGCTTTCTTCTCGAGGAAGTTATACGGAATCATGCAGAACTGCAGGCTGGCGCCGCCGCCGAGGAAGAGCACGCGATACCCTTCGGGCACGCCCAGCAACTCTTTGAAGAGCGCCTCAGCCTCGTCCACTACGGGTTGGAAATACTTCGCGCGGTGGCTTATCTCAAGGATGGACAAGCCCTCGCCCTGAAAATCCAATACCGCCTCTGCGGTTTGCTTAATCACTTCTTGCGGCAGGATACTCGGTCCCGCATTAAAATTGTACTTTTTCATGGTATTTTATCGTTTAATGGAACGTACATCTTTTGGGGTCTTTACTGAGATAGTCAAATATCTCCTAAAGTCTTTTATGTTATTGGTTATGAAATACTTACATTTTACTTTAATACCAATCACATACTGAATATTGTCTTCCAAATCGGTTTTGCTTCGTTCTAATGCGTCTGCGATGTCTGCTTCGGTAAATGCTACTATCTGAAAACGATGAAGATACTCTTTTACTACTTGTCTTAGTTTATCCATATCTATCCTTTTTTGAATAGTGGCTATTAGTTGCGCTATGGATAGAGCAGAGACAAACAAATTCTTACCCTCCAAAGAATACAGATAATGCAAACATGCGCTATCTTCACTACGCCCGATGGCTGCTCCTATCAGTATGTTGGTATCTACAAAGATGTTATTGCTATTCATAAGACAAATCCCATTGCTTGGTATTTCTCTTTTTCTGAAGGTGTGAGCAGGTCTAAGTTGTCTGCCACAAAATCATTCTTTGCAGTCTCAATGAAGCGTTTCGTGGACATTCCTGCCCTTCGCACCAACAAACTAAAAAGTTCATTGCGCGCAGCCTGCGCCTCTCTGCTTGTCATTACATTATTGTTCATATCTACTAACTTTCTTTGTTTCTTCTTTTTAATGACCTTTTCATGGTCTTTAATGGAGAAATAAAATTAACGAAAAATTAACGGAGAAACTCAACGAAAAATTAATGGTTAATTACACGATAATTATATGTTAAAAGATAACGGCAATTAACGGAGAACCTTATCGCTTCGCCACCATCCCGTCTTTCCACTTGCTCTTGGTCGGCGGCAGCACCTCGCTGTCGGCTTGCGCCACGGCTTCTTTCACGGCAGCCTTCACCTTCTTCACCGCCGTCTTGGCGGCGCTCACTGCCGTCTCCACGAGGTCGGCATGCTCCATCCAGCATACCGCATCGCCTTTCGCCACGCGCGCGCCCTGCTGCTTATCCACCGCCACCAGTCGGCAGTGGTCAGACGCCGTCAGCGGCTCTATGCCGTGTGCGGTCTCCAGATAGCATACCACCTCGCCGCGGCGGAAGAACGTGCCGAAGACAGGCGCTTGGCTCTCGCTGTTGAAGTCCAACTCCCACAGCACCTTGCCTGCCACGGTAGCCTCCACGGGCTCGGCAGACGGGTGCAGGATGGCGCGCTTGTCAGCGGCGGAGATGAAGGTAACCTGCTGCCCGCCTTTCGCGGCTTTCTCCATGCGCTCCAGCAGGTCTTTGTTGAACTGCTCTTTCGCCTGCCCGCTCTTGTACTCGCGGTATTGCTTCTCGTGCATCGCAAACTCGAACAACTCCTCGTCGTCTTGCCCGCGGTCCCAGCCGTTCTTCTCCATCTCTTCGATGAAGCGCGGCAACTCATCGGGGTAGAGCGCCTGCGGGTCGTCGGTGTAGAACTCAAAGCCTTTCTCCTTCGCCAGTTCCACTATCTCCGGAGCCAACTCGCCCGGCAACTTACCCGACTTGCCTAATATCATGCCCCACATCGCGGGGTCCATGCGCGTGAACGGTTTCTCGCCCATGGATTTCGAGAATAGGTTCATCAGCGCGGCGTTCTTCACGTACTGCGAGAACGGCGTTACCAAGCACGGCGTGCCCAACATCGGCCAAATTCGTTGCACTTCCTCGAACAACTCCACCAGCAACTCATCTTCCGACAGCGCTTTCTCTCCGCGTTTCACGAGGTTGGCGTTTATCGCCGCGTGCATACCTTTCAGGTCTGCCATCAGCGAGCCCATCATGCCGCCCGGCAGTCCGCAGCCCACCAGCAGCGAGGTCATCTTCGAGTTGCGCGGGTCTATCCAATAGCCCAAGAACTCATCGATGAACGACTGCGTCAGGCTCCGCGCCTCCATGTACGCCTTCATGTTGATATCCTTCACGAGGAATCCCGCGTCTTTGAGCATCGCCTGAATGGTAATCACGTCGGGATGTACCATGCCCCAACTCAGCGGCTCCATCGCTACGTCTAATACATCACCGCCTGCCTTCGCTACCTCCAGCATGGATGCCACCGAGAAGCCCGGACCCGTGTGCCCGTGATACTGGATGATGATATCGGGATGTTTCTCTTTGATGGCTGCCACTATGGTGCCCAGCATCGCCGGACGCCCGATGCCCGCCATGTCTTTCAAGCAAATCTCCTGCGCGCCGCCTTCTATCAACTGCTCGGCGAGGTTGATATAATACTCCGCCGTGTGCACCTTCGAGTAGGTGATACACATCGTTGCCTGCGCGGTCATGCCTGCCTCTTTCGCCCATTTAATCGATGGGATGATGTTGCGCGGGTCGTTCAGTCCGCAGAAGATACGGGTGATGTCCACGCCCTGCGCGTGCTTCACTTTGTACATCAACTGCCGCACGTCGGCGGGCACGGGATTCATACGCAGTGCGTTCAGTCCGCGGTCCAGCATGTGCGTCTTGATACCTGCCTCGTTGAAGAACTTCGTGAAGGTGCGCACCGCTTGGTTGGGGTTCTCGCCGTAGAGCAGGTTCACCTGCTCGCTCGCGCCACCGTTGGTCTCCACGCGGTCGAAGCAACCCATGTCGATAATCACGGGTGCAATCTTTGCTAACTGGTCTTTGCGCGGTACATACTTTCCGCTCGACTGCCACATGTCGCGATAGACAAGGCTAAACTGAATCTCCTTTTTCATATTGTAATAGTGTATAGTTCTAAATCCGCGGCAAAGTTACGACTTTTTTTTGACATGGGCAAACAAAACCAAGAAATAATTTTTCCCGCCGCTCGCGGTCGCCTTCTTCGTGCGCCGCACCCATTCTCTCCACCCGCAAACACCCCTCTCCGAGCCCTCTCAGAAATTGTCCGTTTTTCGCATAAATCGCTCCGAAATCATAACGACATCTCCCCCTGATTGTTCCATATCATTGCCGTAACATTGCCGTAACATTACCGTAACATTACCGTAACATAAGCGAGACCTTTTCGAGCCCTTCCCCTGACCATGCAATACCTTTGCAAATTGTCCAAAACACGCATAAACGACCATCCCTGAAAAGGCACAAAAAAGCCGCCTAACAACCTTTTGCTGTTAGGCGGCTTCTCTTCAATAACCGGTCATTATCCTCCGCACTTGGAGTATCCGCACTCGCGGCAGTGCATACAGCCTTCCTCGTAGATGAGCGGCTGACCGCAGTTGGGGCACACCTGACCTTGCACCACCGTGCCGTCTTGTATATACTTCTTCAGCGCGCGCTCCACGCCCACTTTCCACGAGTTGATGCTCTCGCTATCCATCTGCAAACCGCTAATCATCTTGATGACTTGGTCAATCGGCATACCGTAGCGCAAGACACCGGAGATGAGTTTCGCATAGTTCCAGAACTCTTTGTCGAACTTGTAACTCAAACCTTCCATCGTGGTCTTGAAGCCGCGGGAGTTAACGAACTGGAAGTCATATCGCTTGGTGCCGTCCTCTTGGAGTACGCGGATAATCTTACCTTTCGTTACCGACTTAGGCAGCAAAATACCCTCCTCATCGTCTGCTAGACCGGTGAATATCTCATAAGGCATGCCGTCTTTCAGTCCGACGAAGGCAATCCATTTGTCCTTATTGTTCTGGAAGCGCACCACGTCGCACTCCAACTCCACAGGGCGCACACGCACTTTGTTCTCGAAGCAGACGCAGTTCTTCTCCTCCTTCTTGTCTTCCTTCTTCTCCTCTTTCTTCTTCACGCCTTCCAGCACGCCCATGCGGCTGCCGTCGCGATAGACTGTGCAACCCTTGCACCCGCAGCGCCATGCCTCTTCGTAGAGTTGTCCGACCAACTCCTCCGACACGTCGTTCGGCAGGTTGATGGTTACGGAGATGGAGTGGTCAACCCACTTCTGGATAGCCCCCTGCATCTTCACTTTCTGCAGCCAGTCCACATCGTTGGCGGTAGCCTGATAGTAAGGCGACTCTTTCACCAGTGCGTCCACCTCATCGCTCGTGTAGCGATGAGCGGGGTCGTAGGGATGTCCGTTGGCGTTCATCCACGTGATGAACTTGTGATGGAACACGATGTACTCCTCGAAACTGTCGCCCACCTCGTCCACGATGTCCACATGCACGTTCTTATCGTTGGGGTTCACCTTGCGGCGACGCTTATAGACGGGCTGGAACACAGGCTCGATACCCGATGTAGTCTGCGTCATCAGGCTGACGGTGCCCGTCGGCGCGATGGTCAGGCAGGCGATGTTGCGGCGACCGTGCTGCTTCATCATCTCGTACAACTCGGGGTCAGCCTCACGCAGGCGGTTGATATAGGGGTTGTTCTGCTCGCGTTGCCAGTCATAGACGGTGAACGCACCGCGCTCTTTCGCCATGTTCACGCTGCTACGGTAAGCGGCAAGTGCCAGCGTCTTGTGCACCTCTACGGAGAATGCCGTGGCTTCCTCGGTGCCGTAGCGCAAGCCCATAGCGGCAATCATATCGCCCTCGGCGGTAGTGCCCACACCCGTGCGGCGACCCTGCGAAGTCTTGGCCTTGATTTTCTCCCATAGTTCGCGCTCCGTGCGTTTGATATCGTCGCTCTCGGGGTCGGAGGCAATCTTCTCAAGAATCTTGTCTATCTTCTCCATCTCGAGGTCGATGATGTCGTCCATGATACGCTGTGCGATAGCCACGTGCTGACGGAAGAGGTCGAAGTCGAACGACGCCTCGGGCGTGAAGGGGTTGCGCACATACGAATAGAGGTTGATGGCGAGCAGTCGGCAACTGTCGTAGGGGCAGAGAGGTATCTCGCCGCAGGGGTTGGTGCTGACGGTGCGGTAGCCGAGGTCGGCGTAGCAGTCGGGCACGCTCTCGCGCAGGATAGTGTCCCAGAACAGCACACCCGGCTCTGCGCTCTTCCATGCGTTGTGGATAATCTTCTTCCACAAGGCTTTCGCGTCAATCTCCTTCTTGTAGAGCGGGTCGGCGCTGTCGATGGGGTACTGCTGCTGATAGGGCTTACCCTCGATGGCATCGCGCATGAACTCATCGTCTATCTTCACACTCACGTTCGCGCCCGTTACCTTGCCCTGCTCCATCTTCGCGTCGATGAACGACTCGCTGTCGGGGTGCTTGATGCTCACCGAGAGCATCAGTGCACCGCGGCGACCGTCTTGCGCTACCTCGCGCGTACTGTTGCTATAGCGCTCCATGAACGGCACTAAGCCGGTGGAGGTCAGCGCACTGTTCTTCACGGGGCTGCCGTGCGGACGGATATGGCTCAGGTCGTGTCCCACGCCGCCGCGACGCTTCATCAACTGCACCTGCTCCTCGTCAATCTGGATGATAGCACCATAACTGTCGGCAGCACCGTCCTGACCAATCACAAAGCAGTTGCTCAGCGATGCCACTTGGAAATCGTTGCCGATACCCGTCATCGGGCTGCCCTGCGGCACGATGTAGCGGAAGTCGCGCATCAACTCAAACAACTGCTCTTCGCTCAGCGGGTTGGGGTACTTGTTCTCAATGCGAGCAATCTCGCGTGCCAGACGATGGTGCATATCGTCGGGGGTCTTCTCAAAGAGGTTGCCGAAACTGTCTTTCAGCGCATACTTCGTGCTCCATACGCGAGCCGCCAACTCATCGCCGTGGAAATACACTTTCGATGCTTCCTCTGCTTCTTTCTGTGTGTAAATCTTTTGTTCCATTGTGGTATAAGATGGTAAAAATATCAGATTTCTCAGATTACTAGAATCTCTAGAACTACTAGAATCCCTAGGATAACTAGAATTTCTAGAACTACTAGAATTTCTAGAATAACTAGGATTTCTATGCTGACCAGACTATGACCGAAATCGTTTGCAAAGGTACGACATATTTCTGATATGTGCAAACTTTTGGGAAAAATAATTTATCAACAATAATAAAAGTTATCCAAAATAAAAATGCAAAACCCTTATTATCAGCATAATAAGAATTTTGCATTTTCAAAAAGTTTTCCAAGATAGAAAACTTATAAACAAATAGAGAATACTCTTTAAATCAATAATGCAAAAAGAGCAGTGGCATGTTAATTGTTAATTATTAATTGTTAATTGTTAATTGTTAATTATTAATTGTTAATTGTTAATTGTTAATTGTTAAATGCCCACCCTTATCCTCGCCGAACAGCAGGTAACTCCCTCAGCGTTCTTCTGCTGATACTGCGCACCGTCAGGCAACACGAGATAGTGCGTATCCAGCACACCGCCCAAGCGTTGCTCTTTCTGGTATTGGATATCCAACCGCAGCGGTTTGCCGTACCAGTCGGGGCGATAGGCATCTATCATGCGCTCTAAATACTTGCACGAGTTGCAGTGGTTGTTATAGTCCACATCCGAGAACTGCACGATATGCGGCACTATACCCGTCGGCTCGGCGATGGCACCCAAGCGTGCGGTGCGGCTGATATCAAGCACCTCGCCGTCCACGCAGTTTTCGAACACAGGGTCATCGAACACATTGGCTATCTCGCGCTTCTCCAAGTCCAGCACCGTCCACACGCTCTTCGCTTTCCCGAAGAGACGGCGCGTGCCATCTGCTTCTTGCAGGTAGAGTCGGAAATCACGCGTGGAGAGCATGTGGGCATTGCTCTCTATCCATGTCTCCACCACAAAACGGGTATTGTGCGTGGGCAGAAAGGCTATCTCCATCGACAGTTTGGTCAGCACCCATGTCAGCCCTTTCGGGAAGAGATACTGAATACCAAAACCCAACTCATCCGCGCATTTCCCTGCCACCTCCAGCAGGTAGTTCTCTAATACATACAGACGCAGTTTACGATTCGCATCCACGTCCTGATACTTCACCTCAAATTCATAAAAGTATTTCATAACGTTGTGTTTTTAACTTCGTGTAGGAAACTTCGTGTATTGAACTCCGCTTCGCTCCGTGTTTATAACTTCGTGTAATGAACTCCGCTTCGCTTCGTGTACAGCGCGTAGCGTTTTGTACATTTACTTTCATACAGCCCGAAGGGCTTAGTTACACGGAGTTTCTTACAGCCCGAAGGGCTTAGTTACACGGAGTTTCTTACAGCCCGAAGGGCTTACTTACACGCAGTTTCATACCATTCCATATACGCCGTGTTCAGTCGTTTCACGCCGCCTGGGGTGGGGTAGTCGCCCGAGAAATACCAGTCTCCCGGGTGGTCGGGGCAGGCGGTATGCAAGCCCTCCACCGTCTGGAACACTATCTCGATGTCGGTCGTAACCTCCGGCGCTTTCAGCAGTTCCACCATCTTGCGCGATATCTCCTCGTCCGTGAACGGCGCGTAGATCTCCTTCACGTAATTCTTCATCTGCTCCGCGGGCAGTCCCTGTTGCGCCGCGCATTGGCGATACACCTCGTCTATCCGCTCTTCCATCCCGCGCTCGTGCAGCAACGCGATGGCGGCTTTGAAAGCGATGAACTCCGACATACGCGCCATGTCGATACCGTAGTAATCGGGGTAGCGTATCTGCGGAGCACTCGACACCAGCACCATCTTCTTCGGCTGCAACCGGTCGAGGATGCGGATGATACTCTCTCGGAGCGTCGTCCCCCGCACGATGCTGTCGTCGATCACCACGAGGTAATCCTCTTTCGGCACAAGGCTACCGTAGGTGATGTCGTACACGTGCGCGGCGAGGTCGTTGCGGCTGTTGCTCTCGGTGATGAACGTGCGCAACTTGATGTCTTTCCATGCCACCTTCTCCCGCCGCACGATACCCGGGATGTCATGCTCGCGCATGTAGTAGTCAAACGCCTCCGTCATGCCGTAGAAAGCCACCTCTGCCGTGTTCGGGATGAAGGAGAACACCGTGTGTTGCACGTCGCCGTCCACGGCTCTGAGGATGTTCGGCAGCAGTTGCGCCCCCAGCATCTTCCTCTCCTTATATATAGTAGCATCCGACCCGCGCGAGAAATAAATCCGCTCAAAGGCGCAGGCTTGGTTCTCTTTCGCGGCGATTATCTGCTCCGTGCGCACTTCGCCGGCTTGGTTGATGAGCAACGCCTCGCCGGGCTTCAACTCTTGCACCGCCTCTATCGGCAGGTCAAACGCCGTCTGTATCACGGGGCGCTCGCTCGCCAGCACCACCACTTCTTCGTCCGCGTAGTAGAATGCCGGTCGGATGCCCCACGGGTCGCGCATGCTGAACATCTCCCCGCTGCCGGTAACGCCGCAAATCACATACCCGCCGTCCCATAGCCTGCTGCTCTCCCGCAGCACGTTGGCGAGGTTGATATGCTGCTCTATGTATTCCGTTATCGCTGCCCCGCGCAGCCCCTTGGCAGCGGCTTCCGCATAGCAACGCTCCGACTCACGGTCGAGCCTGTGTCCCATCTGCTCCAAGAGGATATACGTGTCTGCCAACACACGCGGGTGTTGCCCCACCGATGTCAACTCGCGGAATATATCATCCACGTTGGTCATGTTGAAGTTCCCGCAGAGACAGAGGTTACGTGCCCGCCAGTTGTTGCGCCGCAGGAAGGGGTGCACATACTGCAGCCCGCTCTTCCCCGTGGTCGAATACCGCAGATGCCCCATATACAACTCCCCCGCCCACGGTATCCGCAGAACCGCCTCATCCACAGCCGTTTGTCCTTCGCCAGATAGACTCTCCCCACTTTGAATAGTCGAAGGTGTTTTTTTTGCACTCCCCCTTTGTAGGGGGAGTTGGAGGGGGTCAAAATCCCCGTGTGCTTTATCAAATATCTCCGTAATCGCCCCGCTGCCTAACGCTCGTTCCCTGAACATGTACTCTTCCCCCGCGGCGGCGTGCATCTTCACGCAAGCCATGCCGGCGCCTTCCTGCCCGCGGTTGTGTTGTTTCTCCATCAGCAGGTACAGCTTGTTCAAGCCATACTGCCATGTCCCGTACTTCTCCTGATAATAATGCAGGGGTTTGCGCAGGCGAATCATCGCCACACCGCACTCATGTCTAAGTGGTTCCATAAAGTCTTTTTGTACCTTCAATCGCAAATCGTAAATCATCCTTTGTACGTCCGTACGATTTATTTTTTCGCGCCGCAAAGTTACAACTTTTTTCGCAAATACGCAAGCCTGCAACGCATTTTCTGAAAATAATATGGAAGTGAGTTTGCTTCACATCAACTGATTACTAAAGAGTTGCACATGAAAGGCAAAGACGATGTGATTGTCTATTTTACGGATGCGTACTCCTCGTGGCAGAAAGGATGTGTAGAAAACACCAACAAACTCATACGGCGATACATACCAAAACATACCGACTTTAACCTTGTCTCACCACAGAAAATGATGAACATTCAGAAGAAGTTAAACAACAGACCCAGAGAAAAATTGAACTTTGACACACCTAAATTTTGTTTCTTCAAAAACTTTGACTAACTTTGCACACAAAATTGCATTTGCTGTTAGACAGTACACACAAGCAACGCGCGTAGGGTGGATGCAGGGAGGAACGGGGTGGGACTTATCTTTACTGCGTGTCTCCCGCATGTCGCGGTAGCCATACTCCGCAAGGAATGAGGATGGCGAGTTCTCCCCTAAAAACGCGTATGGTATCGCAGTATTATTGACAGGTGGTAGTAGGGGTTGGATGAAAAAGACTGCCCGACAAGTTTGACTTGTCAGGCAGTCCGTCAGTTCAGAATCTTATATCTGTTTGTTACTTCACTTGTGCACCCGTCAAGTTGTAGATACGGTCGCCGCGTTGGATGAGAAGAACGCCGTCTTGTAAGAACTTCTTCAACGGAACGAGGGTCTCTGTCTCTACACTCTCAATACCGGTAACCACGGTGTTGATATCAATCTTGATAGGAGTGTCATACGAATTGACAGCATCTACTACGATGTGCAAATCTGATTCACCCACAGCCTCTACGGTAACCGTACCATCTACCAGGTAGTACATTCCCTTTGTGGAGAGGTATTTACCATCCTCAGAAGTATGGCCGAAGAAGCAAGGATAGATGTATTCCCCATCGAAATCACCCGATGGGCAAGTACCGGGCTCGTAGGATTTGTTAATCGGATATACACCGGCAGGAATAACGCATGCAGGCAGTTCTGCATTAGGCTCTACTACAAACTGCAGTCTCAGATAGTCGGTATTTTCCAAACCGAGCGCATAGAAGTTCAGTGCACCCTCAGAAACATACTCAGCATCTGCCGCAAATTGGTGGGACGCGGTTGTGAAGGTCAAGTTAACGGGAGTCGGGTCTTCCGTATCGTAGGAGATATGTACTCGCTCGTACTTGCCCTTCATGGTAAATGTGTAGCGTTTGTCGTCGGAGCAGATGTAGTCACAGTTGGCGATAATAAGTTTAGTCTCATCCATGAAGACGGTTACTTTCGCAGCCAACACCTCATAGAACTCATCGTTCTTTGCATCATATACCCACGTGTAGCGTGAGATGAAGTCACTTGAGAAGTAGCCGTCATTCACAAACTCACCCTCTACAGTCTCGGTGGACGCAGGAACGAACGATACCATCCATGTGCTGTCAGCCGTTGCACCGCGGAGTTGGTATTGGTTGTTCGACATTGCATTCACGAAGGTTACGTCGGTAATGAAGCCCAAGTTCACTGTTTCCGTCGGGGTCGGCACCGCATACCACAGTTCTACGTCATATTGGATACTGTCGAAACAGATAAGCGATGCGGTCATTTTGATGGTATCGCCCAGTTGCTGTACCATACCGGAGATAGCAGCGGCTGCCACAGAGATAGTATCATTTCCAATGTAGCGGGTTACGAAAGAATAATCAAGGAGCGCAGTCTCTGCTGAGATGGTGGAATTTTGACCTAACTTCCACCCGATGGTAGCCACTGCAATGCGGGCAGAGTCGTTGGAACCTACCAACTGTATCAAGCCGCTCTCCAACGATGCATTAGCCTCTGCACGGTGCTCAAACACAATAGAAACGGTATCTTTCGGCTCCGGCACTGCCCAGCACAGGTGGAACTTATAAAGTACCAAATCGCTTGTTAGCACGACAGCATCGGCAGTTGCGTCGCCGTCCGCACTATATTGTAAATCCAATGTACCGCCCCAAACTTCTGCTTGCGAACCGTAGATGTTGAGGTTGATACCAAGGTTACCTACGGCCATGGAGTACATACCGGCTTCAATCTTTGTGGTGGAAGCACGATAACTGATACCCTCAGCACTACCGGTAATGAAGTACATACCAAACCATGCTGCATAACGGTCGTCAATAACCATGTTCGGCAGGGTAGTCTCTACCGTGTCTTTCAATACAAGGGGAGATACCAGCGTAATGTTGTACACTACGGTATCCAAGGTGAGCACTGTGAGGTCTGCACTCAGGGCATTCATATCTGCATTTACAGTTACTTTTGCCCCAATTTCCCAAATGCCTAAGGTATCGCCTTTCACTACCAAAGTGGTGTTCTCCAAGTCAAACTTCGACTGCTCGAACGTGTTTACAAGTGATGTAGCAGTCAGGTTTGCCTCTACGCTAACCTCATCGTTCTGACCCTTCAGCAATGCTGTAGAGTCGGTGGTCATTGCTATCGTTGCACCCTCTACGGTCAACTCTACGGTGTCTTGCGGCGTAAGAGTCTCTATCTCGCCTTTCAGCACGTACACAGTACCTTTGCTACCGTTAACCAAACCATCCACAATAGTGAGCGACAGGTTATCGCTGACTTTCTTTTGGCTAAGGGTAACAGTACATGTACTTACGTCTTCAAAAGCACCTGCTGTGTAGTTAACTACATAGGTATAGAAAGGGTCCAAATCTGCTTCGGTGAAAGTGCCGAGCGGATTGTCTGCGGGGAAGTGATAATAGTCGAATTGCATGTAGATTTTCTTGTCAGTGCTATAGAACATCCACAGCCAATCTCCTGAACTCGGGTAATAGGTCGGGTTGAAAGAGTCCGGCTCAACAACGACGGTATCGCCCTCTGCGGCTGTGGCTGCATGCTTGAGAGACTTACGTACAGTCTGCGTCAGGATGTTACGCTCGAACGCACGTTGGCTCTTGATAAACTCGGCCATCTGTGCTTTCTCGGTCTCTTCATTCACTTGCACCAATGTCGGGGCTTCCTCCATGCCGCTATGATGCGTAGCGGATAGGAAAGTCGCAGAGGTCGTTTGCTGGGGCACAGAGGTCTCAAAACGGTCTGCTTCGCGCAACGGCAACGCGTATGTAGCGCATGCTACGATACTTGCCAATACAAAAGTAGATAATCTCTTCATACTTTTAAGAACTTTGTTTGTGAGTTATTGTTTATTGCGATTTATTGCTATTGTTGGTAGCACCTTCTTCCAAATCAATGATACCATCGTTTGTATCGGTCGGTGTATGGCAAAAGGTGTGGCTCCATTGCAATAGCGGTGCAAAGATACTACTTATTTTCCATATATGCAAACAAAAGTATACTTTTCCTTATAAATTAGTTCTTTTTGTTAGAAAATACCGGGTCGTTCCCCTGATTACTCCCGTTCAAGTTCCTCTCTAAATATGGTACATTAGCCGAAGATTAGCCGAAGATTAGCCGAAGATAAGCCGATGATGAGCCGAAGATAAGTCGTCAATCTCAATATGACACAAAAAGTGAAACATAGGTCGAACAAAAGAAACAACCGCCAAACGAAACGCTGTTGCCTATATGTCGCGCATGTCTCTTGGCATAGATTGTGTAGATGGGTAGTCATAAATTTCTAAATGTTTTTTTGGAAAAAGTTTGCGTATGTCGGAAAAAAGCAGTATCTTTGCACGCAAATTCAAGAGAACCTCTTTCGTTTGCCTATGTCTGACGGTACAAACATAGTTACTATCCCGGCACTTGTGGACCTTCATGTCCATTTTCGTGAGCCGGGTTTTTCGTATAAAGAGACTATCCGCACGGGAAGTATGGCAGCGCGTGCAGCGGGATACAGCGATGTGTTCACCATGCCCAACCTCAATCCCGTGCCCGACACGGTGGAGCACCTGCAAGAACAGTTGGCTATCATCGAGCGCGATGCCGTGGTGGGTGTGCACCCCTACGCGTCTATCACGATGGGGCAGCAGGGTAAAGGCGAGTTGGTGGATATGGAGGCATTAGCGCCGTATGTCATCGGCTTCTCCGACGACGGGCGCGGCGTGCAGGACGAGGGCTTGATGCGCGAGGCGATGGTGCGTTGCCGTGCAGTAAACCGTATGATTGTGGCGCATTGTGAGGTAAACAGCCTGCTGCATGGCGGCTACATCCACGCGGGGGAGTATGCGGCAAAGCACGGACACAAGGGTATCTCGTCCGAGAGCGAATGGAAGGAGATAGAGCGCGACATCCGTCTGGTAGAACAGACAGGGTGTCGCTTTCATATATGCCATATCTCTACCAAAGAGAGCGTGGCGCTGGTGCGCGATGCGAAGCGCCGCGGGCTGCCCGTAACCTGCGAGACGGCACCGCATTACCTGCTGCTGTCGGACAAAGACCTGCAAGAAGACGGACGCTGGAAGATGAACCCGCCTTTACGCAGCGAGGAGGACAGACAGGCGATGATAGAGGGCGTGCTGGACGGCACAGTGGACTGCATCGCCACCGACCATGCGCCGCACAGCGCGGAGGAGAAGAGTCGCGGCTTGCAGAAGAGCGCATTCGGTATCGTGGGGCTGGAAACGGCATTCCCGTTGCTATACACTTATATGGTACGCGCGGGCGTGATGTCGCTGGAGCGGCTGGTGGAACTGATGTCGCTCGCGCCGCGGCGTATTGCCGGACTGCCCATAGAGGGCTGCCCGACGGTGCAAGCAGACTTGGACGCGCACTACACGATAGACCCCGCACACTTCCTCTCGATGGGCAAGAGTACGCCGTTTGAGGGATGGGAAGTGTATGGGAAGATAATTAGGAATGAGGAATTAGGAATGAGGAATTAGTGATTAGGAAAGTATGGTAGGTTCTATTTTTACAATACAATCGAATGAACTTCTTGCTCGCTGTGTGTGGCGGATGAGGATGGTGGGGGCGAAGGACTTGCCTATTCGTCCCGGGCAGTTTGTGGAGATAGCCGTGCCCGGACAGTACCTGCGCCGTCCTATCTCGGTATGCGATTATGCCGACGGCGTGCTCACTATCATCTATAAGGTGGTGGGTGTCGGCACGGACGCGATGAGCCGTTGGCAGGCAGGGCAGCAGGTGGACGCGCTGGTCGGTCTGGGTAACGGGTATGACTTGACTCAGGCGGGAGAGCGACCGCTCCTGATAGGCGGGGGTGTAGGAGTGCCGCCGCTGTATATGCCGGCGCGGGTGTTGCGCGAACAGGGCAAGCCGGTGCGCGTCATCTTGGGCTTCAACACGAAGAACGAAGTGTTCTACGAGGAAGAGTTCCGCGCCTTGGGCTGCGAGGTGGAGGTTACCACCGCCGACGGCTCGCACGGGACGAAGGGGTTTGTAACGGAAGCTTTATTGGATGAAGGATTAAGGATGAAGGATGAAAGACTAAATAGCATGGACGCTGAGAACTCAGAGACGAAGGTAATAAGTCCTTCATCCTGTGTCCTTCATCCTGTGTCCTCTTACTACTATGCTTGCGGGCCGTTGCCTATGTTGAAGGCGGTGATGAAGCATTGGGGCGATGGTGGCGAAGTGAGCATGGAAGAGCGTATGGGCTGCGGCTTTGGCGCGTGCATGGGTTGCTCCATACAGACCAAAGAAGGCATCAAGCGCGTCTGCAAAGACGGACCGGTGTTTAGAGCACGAAGTATAAAGACCCTCTAAATCTCCCAGAATCCACCCCAATCCCGACAAGTCGGGGTTCGGGGACCCCGGAAAGGGAGACTTGATATTAACTAAAAAACTAATCTCCTCACTCCCTCCCTTTAAGGGAGGGGCGGGGAGGGTCGATTATGACAAAAGTATCTTTATCGAATATCGAACTTAGGAATCCTGTTATCCCTGCGTCGGGGACGTATGGGTTTGGCGAGGAGTTCGCAGCGCTGTACGACCTGAACTGTTTGGGCGGTATCTCGTTCAAGGGGACGACGCGCGAGGCGCGGTATGGCAATGCGCTGCCCCGTATTGCAGAGTGCGGCGGCTACGGCATGCTGAACGCCGTGGGCTTGCAGAACCCGGGCGTGGAGCATGTGGTGGCAAAGGAGTTGCCGCGGTTGCGGGAGTTGTACAAAGGTGTGGTGCTGGCGAACGTGAGCGGGTTCTCCATTGACGATTATGTCTATACCTGCGAGCAGATGGACAAAGCGCCGGAGGTGGATATCATCGAGGTGAATATCTCCTGCCCGAATGTGCACAACGGGGGTATGGCTTTCGGCACGCAGCCGGAAGCGGCGGCAGAGGTTACGCGCGCGGTGAAGGCGGTTACGCACAAGCCTGTGTATATGAAGTTGTCGCCCAACGTAACGGATATTGTAGCGATAGCGCGGGCTTGCGAGGAGGCGGGTGCGGACGGGCTCTGCCTGATAAATACGATATTAGGCATGCGGATAGACATCCGCAGACGGAAACCTGTGCTTGCCAACCGCTATGGCGGCTACTCGGGTCCCGGGGTGTTCCCCGTGGCGCTGCGGATGGTGAATCAAGTGGCGCGGGAGGTGCAGGTGCCGATAATCGGCTGCGGCGGCGTGAGCAGCGCAGAGGACGTGGTGGAGATGATGATGGCAGGCGCTACGGCTGTGGAGATAGGCGCCGCCAACTTGGTCAACCCGATGGCAGGCAAAGAGATTGTGGAGCGACTGCCACGCCTCATGGAAGAGTTGGGAATAGAGAAATTAACCGATATAATTGGAGCGGCGAAATAGACCGCTTCGCTAAAAGATAAAAGATGAAGGATAAAAGACTTAATAGTATCGACTATTGGTTTGCAGACTCCTTGAAACTCATAGACGAAGGTAATGTGTCTTTAATCCTGTATCCTTAATCCTTGTTCCTTATATGAGAGACGTAATTATTGCTTGTGATTTTGCTTCAGCGGAGGAGACTTACCGCTTTTTGGACAGGTTCGGTGAACTGCGTCCGTATGTGAAGATTGGTATGGAACTGTACTATGCGGAGGGGCCGCAGATTGTGCGTGAGTTGAAACGGCGGGGACATAAGATTTTCCTCGACCTGAAGTTGCACGATATACCCAACACGGTGAAGAAAGCGATGGCGGTGTTGAGCCGCTTGGACGTGGATATGTGCAACCTGCACGCGGCGGGTACCATTGCGATGATGGAGGCGGCACGCGAGGGTTTGACACGCGCGGACGGGACACGACCCATCCTGCTGGCAGTAACGCAACTGACCTCTACGAGCGAGGAGCGTATGCACGAGGACCTGCTGATAGAGGGGAAGATAGGCGATGTGGTGGTGCACTATGCGGAGAACGCTAGGAAAGCGGGACTGGACGGCGTAGTGTGCTCGCCGCTGGAGGCAGGTATGGTGAAAGCGGCTTGCGGCAAGGAGTTCCTGACGGTTACGCCGGGTATCCGTTTCGCCGACGGTGCGGTGGGCGACCAAGTGCGTGTTACCACCCCCGCACAGGCGCGTGAGATAGGGACGGACTTCATCGTGGTAGGGCGCCCGATTACCGCCGCCGAAGACCCCGTAGCGGCATACAAACGGTGCTTGGAAGAGTTTGTATAGTCAGGGTATAGTCAGGTTAATCACCCACGAATCACCCACGAATCACTAACTAATCACTAACTAATCGTTAACTACAGTCTCGGTATAGAGGCGTGATAAATATATGGTAACAAAACAACTTATTGCAAAAGACTTGCTGTCGATAAAGGCGGTCTTTCTTCGTCCGAATGAGCCCTTCACGTGGGCAAGTGGAATAAAGAGTCCTATCTACTGCGACAACCGACTGACGCTGAGCGACGTGCGTGTGCGGGAGGATGTGGAGAACGGGCTGGCAGAGATTATCCGTCGGGAATATCCTGAGGCGGAGGTGCTGATGGGTACTTCTACGGCAGGTATCGCCCACGCGGCGATTACGGCTACTATCCTCGGTCTGCCGATGGGGTATGTGCGCAGCGGTGCGAAAGACCACGGGCGCGGCAATCAGATAGAAGGTCGGCTGGAGAAAGGGCAGAAAGTGGTGGTAGTGGAAGACCTGATTTCCACCGCTGGCAGTTGCATAGAGGTGGCAGAGGTGCTGCGCGAGGCAGGTGCCGAGGTGCTGGGCGTGGTGAGTATCTTCACCTACGGCATGCAGAAAGGGCTCGACCGCTTGACGGCTGCCGCGCTGAAGAACGTGAGTCTGTGCGACCTTGACACGCTGGTGGACGTAGCCGTAGAGGAGCAATACATCGCGCCTGAGGACAAAGCCCGTCTGCTGAAATTCCGCGCTAACCCGAGCGATGAGAGTTGGCGAAAATAATCATTCTCCGTTAATTATCATTAATTATTCGTTAATATGCGCCATTTACTTGACCCGACAGATTTGAGCACTGCCGAAATCGATGCGATTATCGAGCGTGCGCTGGATATTATTGCGCACAAAGAGAAATATGCCGATGCTTGCCGCGGGAAGAAACTCGCGACGCTGTTCTACGAGCCGAGCACCCGTACACGACTGAGTTTCACGGCTGCCATGATGGAGTTAGGCGGCAACGTGCTGGGCTTCTCCGATGCCCGCAGCAGTAGCGTGAGCAAAGGTGAGACCGTGGCAGACACGATACGTGTGGTGAGTGCGTTTGCCGACATTGTGGCGATGCGCCACTACAAAGAGGGTGCGCCTCGCGTGGCATCCGAATACAGCCGTATTCCTATCATCAACGCGGGCGACGGCGGGCACTCGCACCCCACGCAGACCATGACTGACCTGCTGACCATACGCCGCGAGTTGGGGCATTTTGACCACCTGACGGTAGGTCTGTGCGGCGACCTGAAATACGGGCGCACTGTGCATTCGCTTATCAAGGCGATGCGCCGCTACGAGGGCGTGCAGTTCGTGCTCATCTCGCCGAAGGAGTTGCGCCTGCCCGACTACATGAAGAACGAGTTGGGCGACAACTACCGCGAGTGCAGCACGCTGGAAGAGGCAATGCCGCTGGTGGATGTGCTCTACATGACGCGCGTGCAGCAGGAGCGTTTTGCCGACAAGGCGGAGTATGAGCGGCTGAAAGACTCGTTCATCCTTGATACGGAGAAGATGGCGCTGGGCAAGCCGAGCATGATTGTGCTGCACCCGCTGCCGCGCGTGAACGAGATAACCGTGGAGGTGGATAAAGACCCGCGTGCCGCCTATTTCCGCCAAGTGGAGAACGGGAAGTATGTGCGTATGGCGCTGATTTACACCCTGCTGCAATGGAAAGAGCAGAGCCTGCCCGCCCATGTGGAGGCAGAGGCGACCGCCTGCGCGTGCCACAACGACCGTTGTATCTCCACCACCGAGCCCGTAGAGAAGAAAGCCTACCGCGATGCAGATGGTGTGCTACGGTGCTTCTACTGCGACCACGCGATATAGGATGAAGGATAAAGGATGAAGGATGAAAGACTAAATAGTTCTGTAGATGAAGGATGAAGGATAAAGGATAAAAGACTAAATAGCAACGACTCTGAAAACTCAGAGACGAAGGTAATAAGTCCTTCATCCTGTGTCCTTAATCCTTCATCCCAAAATAATCCTTTATTCAAACAATACTAATCAGTCTTTAATCCTGTGTCCTTAATCCTTTATCCAAAGCGATGTATAACCATAATTTCAGAAGATTAGATATTTGGCGTGATGGTGTGGAATTGGCAGACTTGGTATATGCAATCTCGGATACGTTCCCCAAAGAAGAACGATATGGGATTGCGTCCCAAATGCAAAGAGCAGCCGTCTCCGTCCCGTCTAATATCGCAGAGGGGAGTGCAAAGGATAGTACCAAAGAGGTCGCCCATTTTTTAGGTATTGCATTAGGCTCGCTGTTTGAACTTGAAACGCAAATAGAGATAGTGCATAATCGTGGTTATATCGATGAAGAACAGTATTATTCATTGCTCACTAAGGTACAAAGTTTGCAAAAGAGAGTATATACATTTAAGCAGAAATTATTAACAATGATGGAGTTGAGTGCTACTACCGAAGGTAATTAGTCTTTCATCCTTCATCCTTTATCTTTTATCCAAATAATATGACGAATCGAATTATTGAAGAGGGGCTCACCTTTGACGATGTGTTGCTGGTGCCCGCTTATTCGGAGGTGCTTCCTCGTGAGGTGGACCTTCGTTGTCAGTTCTCCCGTAACATCCGCCTGAACATCCCTGTAGTGTCTGCGGCGATGGACACCGTTACGGAGTCCACGATGGCGATTGCTATCGCCCGCGAAGGCGGTATCGGCGTGATTCACAAGAACATGCCCATTGAAGCGCAGGCGGCACAGGTGCGCCGTGTGAAGCGTGCGGAGAACGGGCTGATTTCCGACCCCATCACCATCACGGCAGAGCAGACCGTAGGCGACGCGCTGCAGATGATGCAGGATAACCATATCGGCGGTATTCCCGTGGTGGACAACAGAGAGATGCTGGTGGGTATCGTTACCAACCGCGACCTGCGTTTCGAAACGAACATGCAGCGTCCAATTGCGGAGGTGATGACGAGCACAGACCTGATAACCATCTCCTCGACCGACAATGAGACCATCATGCACGCGCTGCAGACCCACAAAGTGGAGAAACTGCCCGTGGTGGATAAAGACGGCAAACTCATCGGGCTCGTTACCTATAAGGATATCACCAAACTGAAAGACTTCCCCAATGCCTGCAAGGACGCGAAAGGTCGTCTGCGCTGCGCTGCGGGCGTAGGTATCACGGCAGACTATATGCACCGCGTGGACGCGCTCTACAAAGAGGGCGTGGACGCTATCGTGCTGGACTCTGCGCACGGACACTCGAAGAACATCGTGAACGCGCTGCGTGCCATCAAAGCCAAGTATCCGAATCTGGATGTCGTGGTGGGCAATATCGCTACTGCCGAAGCTGCCAAGTACCTTGTGGAGAACGGAGCCGACGGCGTGAAGGTCGGTATCGGTCCGGGCTCTATCTGCACCACGCGTATCATCGCGGGCGTGGGCGTGCCTCAGTTAACCGCTATCTTCGAGACCTCGGAGGCTATCAAGGGCTCGGGAGTGCCTATCATCGCCGACGGCGGTTTGCGCTATTCGGGCGATGTGGTGAAAGCACTGGCGGCAGGCGGCAACTGCGTGATGTGCGGGTCGATGTTTGCAGGTACGGACGAGGCGCCCGGAGAGACCATCATCTACAACGGGCGTAAGTTCAAGACCTACCGCGGCATGGGCTCTATCGACGCGATGAAGGCAGGTTCTGCCGACCGCTATTTCCAAGGCGGGGAGAAGAACGTGTCGAAACTAGTGCCCGAAGGGATTGTCGGTCGCGTGCCCTATAAAGGCAGCGTGAGCGAGACCATCTACCAACTGATGGGCGGTCTGCGCTCGGGTATGGGCTATGTGGGTGCACATAACTTGGAGGAGTTGCAGCATGCGAAGTTTGTGAAGATTTCCGCTGCCGGTATGAGCGAGAGCCACCCGCACGACATCACTATCACCAGCGAGGCACCGAACTATAGCACGAAATAGTGTTTGGACGAAGGACCGCTACGCTAAAAGATAGAGGATAAAAGACTCAATAGTCTCGACTACGAGAATGCAGAGACGGACGTAATAAGTCTTTCATCCTTCATCCTTTATCCTTAATCCTAAGAATATGCAAAAGATTATTATATTAGACTTTGGGTCGCAGACTACCCAACTCATAGGGCGGCGTGTTCGTGAGTTGGATACTTTCTGCGAGATACTGCCCTACAACAAGTACCCCGAGGAAGACTCCGATGTGATTGGCGTCATCCTCTCCGGCTCGCCTCTGAGCGTGTATGCTGACGATGCGTTCCATGTGGACTTGAGCAAGATTCGCGGGCGTCTGCCTATCTTGGGTATCTGCTACGGCGCGCAGTACATGAGCCATATCTATGGCGGCAAGGTGGAGAGCGCGGGGACGCGCGAGTACGGTCGTCAGAACTTGCAGTTTGTGGACACCACTTGTCCTCTTTTCCGCGGTTTTGAGCCGCACTCGCAGGTGTGGATGTCGCATGGCGACAGTATCACCCGTTTGCCCGAGGGTGCACATGTGGTGGCTTCCACCGAGACGGTGCAGAACGCCGCTTATTATATCCCGGGCGAGGTGCCGGTGTTCGGCACGCAGTTCCACCCCGAGGTGTTCCACTCGCTGCAAGGCACACTGCTTCTGAAGAACTTTGTGGTGGACGTATGCGGCAGCAAGCAGGAATGGAGCGCGGATGCGTTTGTGGAGAGCACGGTGAAGGAACTGCGCGAGCAGATAGGCACCGACCGTGTCATCCTCGGTCTCTCTGGCGGCGTGGATTCGTCGGTGGTGGCGGTGTTGCTCAATAAGGCGATTGGCGACCAACTGACTTGTATCTTCGTGGACCACGGTATGCTCCGCAAGAACGAGTTTGAGGACGTGATGCGCGACTACGAGTGCCTCGGGTTGCACGTGATTGGCGTGGATGCAAGCGAGCGATTCCTCAGCGACTTGGCGGGCGTTACCGAGCCGGAGAAGAAGCGCAAGATTATCGGGCGCGACTTTGTGGAGGTCTTCAATGCCGAGGCGAAGAAGATAACCGACGCCAAATGGTTGGCGCAGGGCACTATCTACCCCGACCGTATTGAGTCGCTCAATATCACGGGCAAGGTCATCAAGAGCCACCACAACGTAGGCGGTCTGCCTGAGGAGATGCACCTGCAACTCTGCGAGCCGCTGAAATGGCTTTTCAAGGACGAGGTGCGCCGCGTGGGTCGTTCGATGGGTATGCCGGAGCACTTGATTACCCGCCATCCGTTCCCCGGACCGGGGCTGGCAGTGCGTATCTTGGGCGATATCACGCGCGAGAAAGTGCGCGTACTGCAAGAGGCAGACGACATCTTCATCCGCGGGTTGCGCGAGTATAAAGTGCGGTTGAGCGGCGAGGAGGCGCGTGCCGTGCTGGCAGCAGGTATCCCCACCAATATGGAGAACGGCGAGATAGAGGTGAGCCTCTACGACCAGATATGGCAAGCCGGTGCAATCCTGCTGAGCGAGGTGCGCAGCGTGGGCGTGATGGGCGATGAACGCACCTACGAGAACCCCGTGGCGCTGCGGGCGGTTACTTCCTCTGATGCCATGACGGCAGATTGGGCACACCTGCCTTATGACTTCATGGCGAAGTGCTCCAATGAGATAATCAACAAGGTGCGGGGTGTCAACCGCGTATGCTACGACATCTCCTCCAAACCACCCGCAACGATTGAGTGGGAATAGGAAACTGCGTGTTGGGAAGCCCTGCGGGCTGTAAAGAACTTCGTGTACGAAAGCCCTACGGGCTGTAAAAAAGCGCTGACGCGCTGTACACGGAGCGAAGCGGAGTTCCTAACACGAAGTTATTTACACGAAGTTACAAACACGAAGTTATTTACACAAAGTTAAAACATATGAAAGTTGGTGTAATCATGGGTTCGGGTAGCGATTTGGAGGTGATGACTCCTGCTATCGAGACCCTGCAAGAGTTCGGAATAGAAGTAGAGAAACGCGTTATCAGTGCCCACCGTGCGCCTCACGCCCTTATGCAATGGGCAGAGACGGCTCGCGAGCGTGGTTTGAGTGTTATCATTGCCGGTGCGGGCGGCGCCGCCCATCTGGCAGGTGTGATAGCCGGTCTGACCACCTTGCCCGTTATCGGCGTGCCCGTGCGCAGCAAGACGCTGGACGGGCTGGATTCGCTACTGAGCATCGTGCAGATGCCGAGCGGTATCCCCGTGGCAACAGTGGCTATCAACGGCAGCAAGAATGCCGCGCTGCTGGCGATAGAGATACTGGCTCTCAACGATAATCATCTCCTTGCGCTGTTGGAAGACTTCCGCAAGAAACAGACAGAGAAAGTGTTGAATACTGTTATTTAGGATGAAGGATTAAGGACACAAGATGAAGGACTTATTACCTTCGTCTGCTGAGGATGAAAGATTAAGGATGAAGGATAAAAGATAAAAGACTTATTACCTTCGTCTATGAGTTTTCAGAGTTGAGACTATTTAGTCCTTCATCCTGTGTCCTTAATCCTTCATCCTAAGAGTGTCCTTCATCAACAGAAACAAATTAGTCTTTAATCCTTCATCCTGCATCTTTTATCCAATATGACTTTTCGTATCTTTGTAGAGAAGCGTGAGGCTTTTCGTGTGGAGGCAGACAGTCTGCGCCACGAGTTGAATGAGAACTTGCAGTTGCATCTGCAATCGCTCCGATATATCAATGTGTATGACCTGTTTGGTTTCTCCGAGGAGTTGCTGGAACAGTGCCGCTACACGGTCTTTGGCGAGACGGTAACCGACACGGTGTCAGACCGTTGCGACCTAAGCGGCAAGAAGTATCTTGCCGTGGAGTATATCCCCGGGCAGTTTGACCAGCGTGCTTCTTCGGCGGTGGACTGCGTGCACCTGATAGACCCTGCTGCCGAGGTAGAGATTCGCTCCAGCCGCCTGCTCATCTTCGATGACAACCTGTCGGAGGACGACCTCAGCCGCATTCGTCATTACTATATCAACGCCGTGGAGAGCCGCGAGAAAGACCTCTCGCAGTTGTCGCAGAACCAAACTGCGGACGTGAAGCCGTTAGCAAGCCTTGCGGGCTTCACGCAGATGGCTACCGGCGAGCCGGGCAACCGCCCCGAGTTAGAGGCATTCTGCAAGCAATGGGGCTTGGCGATGAATGCCGACGACCTCGCCGAGGTGGTGGTGTACTTCCAAAAGGAGCAGCGCGACCCGACGGAGACCGAACTGCGTATCCTCGACACCTATTGGTCTGACCACTGTCGCCACACCACGTTCACCACTATCTTGGAGACCATCAAGATAGATGAGTCGTTTGTGAAAGACGAGATAGAGAGCACCCTCGGGCTGTTCCACGACATCCGCAAGGAACTCCACCGCGAGCAGAAACCGCTGTGCCTCATGGAGTTAGCCACCATCGGTGCGCGCTACCTGCGCCACAAAGGGCTGCTGGACGATATGGAGCAGAGCGAGGAGAACAACGCCTGCTCGGTGTTCATCGATGTGGACGTGGACGGCAAGCAGGAGAAATGGCTCTTGCAGTTCAAGAACGAGACCCACAACCACCCGACGGAGATAGAACCTTTCGGCGGCGCGAGCACCTGCTTGGGCGGCGCGATACGCGACCCGTTGTCGGGGCGCGCGTATGTCTATCAGGCAATGCGCGTTACGGGCGCGGGCGATATCTACAAGCCCGTGTCGGAGACCTTGCCCGGCAAACTGCCGCAACAGGTCATCAGCCGCAAGGCAGCGGCGGGCTATTCGTCCTATGGTAACCAGATAGGTCTCGCCACCACCCATGTGCGCGAGATTTACCACCCCTCCTATGTGGCAAAGCGCTTGGAGGTAGGTGCCGTGGTGGGTGCGGTGAAGGCGGAGAACGTCCGCCGCGAGAGTCCCGATGCGGGTGATATCATCCTGCTCCTCGGCGGGCGCACGGGGCGCGATGGCATAGGTGGTGCCACGGGCTCGTCGAAGGAGCATACCGAGGCATCGTTGGAGTCCTGCGGCAGCGAGGTGCAGAAAGGCAACGCCCCCGAGGAGCGCAAACTGCAACGCCTCTTCCGCCGCCCGGAGGTTACGCGCCTCATCAAGAAATCGAATGACTTCGGCGCGGGCGGCGTGAGCGTGGCTATCGGCGAGTTGGCAGACGGACTGGATATCTACCTCGACCGTGTGCCGACCAAGTACAGCGGTCTGAACCCCACGGAGTTGGCTATCAGCGAGTCGCAGGAGCGCATGGCGGTGGTCATCGAGGCGAAAGACCGCGAGGCGTTTGAGCACTACTGCCACATGGATAATGTGGAGTTCACACACGTGGCGGACGTAACCGACACAGGTCGTATGCGCCAGTTCTACAAAGGCGAACTCATCGCCGACCTCACGCGCGAGTTCATCGACAGCGCGGGTGCCAAGCACTTCGCCAAGGCGACTATCCTGCCCGTGGAGGAGCGCGACCCGTTCTGTCAACAGCCTGCCGGCGACACGCTGCAAGAGCGGATGGAGCGTGTGATGGCGGAGCCGAATGTGGTGTCGCAGAAAGGACTCATTGAGATGTTCGACGCCACTATCGGTCGCAGCACCGTGCTGATGCCTTTCGGCGGCAAGACGCAGCAGACGGAGACGCAAGTGAGCATGCAGAAACTGCCGACGGACGGTATCACCGACACGGCATCCGTCATGGCATACGGCTACAACCCGTTCATCGCCGAGTGGAGCCCGTACCACGGTGCAGCATATGCCGTGGTGGAGGCATGCAGCAAGGTGGTGGCAGCTGGCGGCGACTACAGCCGCATGCGTTTCTCCTATCAGGAGTATTTCGAGCGTATGACGCACGACCCGCACACCTTCGGCAAACCGCTCTCCGCGTTGCTGGGTGCGCTGAAGATGCAGGTGGCATTGGGGCTGCCGAGCATCGGCGGAAAGGACTCTATGTCGGGCACGTTTGAGCATATCAGCGTGCCGCCTACGCTCATCGCGTTTGGTATCACCACGATGAAGGCAAGCACCGCCATCTCCCCGGAGCTAAAGCAGGCGGGGCACCGACTCTACCTCGTGAAACACACGCCTCTGGCGAACTACATGCCCAACACCGACCAACTGCAAGCTAACTGGCAGTCGGTAACCGAAGGCATTCAGAGCGGGCGTATCGTGTCAGCATACGCCATCGGCTTCGGCGGCGTGGCAGAGGCGATAGCGAAGATGTCGTTCGGCAACCGACTGGCAGCGAACATCACCCTCCCCGAAGCCGAACTCTTTGCGTATGATTACGGGAGTATATTGGTGGAGATGACCCTCTCTAACTCCCCCTTAAAGGGGGATAGCCAAACTGGGGACGCGGGCGTCTCGCCCGCGGTAAAAAAGAAGTCTCCCTTTAAGGGAGATTTAGAGGGTCTCTTTATAGGTGAGGTGATTGACGGCGATGACTTGATTATCAATGGCGAGCGTATCAGCCGCGAGGCATTGCTGAAAGCCAACACCGCCCCCTTCGAGCGTATCTATCTGGCAACCGCACGCGCACAGTACACCGACTTGAATCCACACGTAGTTCTTAACACGGAGCGAAGCGGAGTTCCCAACACGGAGTTCCCAACACGAAGTTCCCAACACGAAGTTATAGTCTACCTCCCCGTCTTCCCGGGAACGAACTGCGACTACGACAGCGCCAAGGCATGGCGTGCGGCGGGGGCAGAGGTGGAGACCACCATCTTCCGCAACCTCACGCCGCAAGACGTATTGGACTCCATCGACGAGATGGCGGAGCATATCAACCGCTGCCATATCCTGATGTTCGCGGGCGGTTTCTCTGCCGGCGACGAGCCCGACGGCAGCGGTAAGTTCATCGCCAATGTCATCAACAACCGGAAGGTGGCAGCCGCTATCACCGCCCTCATCGACCGCGGCGGACTCATCCTCGGTATCTGCAACGGCTTCCAAGCGCTCATCAAGAGCGGCTTGTTGCCCTACGGCAGACTCGGTATGGTCACGCCCGACTCGCCAACCCTCTTCCGCAACGACATCAACCGCCATATCTCGCAAATGGTAACCACCGTGGTGGCTACCGACGGCAGCCGCAGTCCGTGGCTCAAGGGCTTGACCAAGGGCGAGTTGCACAGCATTGCCGTCAGCCACGGCGAGGGTAAGTTCGTCGTCTCCGAGCAGATGGCGCAGGAACTCTTTGCCAACGGTCAGGTGGCGTTCCGCTATGCCGACCCCGCCACGGGCGAGCCCACCATGCAGTCGCCCTACAACCCCAACGGCTCCTACTATGCCATCGAGGGTATCCTCTCCGCCAACGGACAAATCCTCGGCAAGATGGGACACAGCGAGCGCTACGAAGAGAACGTCTTCCGCAACATCGCGGGCAACAAACTGCAACCCCTCTTCCGCAACGCCGTCCGCTACTTCACCGGCGAATAGGTCTTCCTATTAAGGAAGATTTAGGGTCTATAGGTCAAAATGCAGTCTGAAAAAAAGTAGTATCTCTCTATAGGTCA
>JBJECJ010000087.1:0-33322 GCA_051870955.1 Paludibacteraceae bacterium
GAATAATTTTTGGAAATTTTTGTTGAAATAAAAGTGCCCGTGTTCTGTTTAGTGTCTATTTAGAAAGGCAATGTTTTTATAAAAAAGTTTGCGTATGTGTAATTTTTTTTGTACCTTTGCGCTCGGAAGTTTGTATCTCTGTACCCGCAGGCGGGTAGGATACATATGAGGTGGATAACCCATTTATGATATATTCAATGCGTTAAGTCTGATATCTTATGAAAAAGTTTTTCTTGTTTATTTTCTTGTTTTTTTCTGTGCTTGCTACTGCCAAGACCGTAACGATTCTGCATTCGGAACTGAGCGGAGGCACATCGGGAACGGGCAGTCCGGTGGAGTTGACAAAAGAGGGCGTAACATTGTCTACTGACTTGGGATATGTGGCGAGTGAATCGTTGCGGATATATATCGGCGGCACATTGCTGATATCAGCCAATTGCCCTATTGAGAGTGTGTCTTTCTTGTATGCTACAACCACAAAAGATACATTCCCTAATGTAGAACCCGTAGATACTATGTGGGTTGCCACGGTGAGCAAGCAGACTCGTATCACGCAGGTAACGGTCGTCTTGACGGATGTCGGAGGTGAAGGTGAAGGCGAAAGTGACGAACCTGTTGGTGGCGAGGAGACAAGCGATAGAAAACGAACATACAACTTGTACGCAGTTGAACAATCGGATATCTCGGTAAGCGGCCCCGCTGAGGTGACGACTTCTACTTATGTTGAGGTGTCATATACTGGTATTGGTGATACGATGGGTGTATCTTTTTTATCAATGCCTGATTTACATTTTTGGTATGCAAACTCGACAACAAAAGCAAGTTTCTTCTCGTTTAGAGAGGCATACATGCGTACCAATGGGAAGCATACGTATATCTCTATTGACAACGTGGCAGGAGGTGATACCATTGAATATGTATTGAGCGCAAAGGGGACAACACTTCCGATAATGAGTGTATCGTTTGCTGATTCATGCAATCTGATTCCTGTGGATGGCTTGGAGGATGAACATCAAGTAGCAGCGTCGTCCGGTACTTCGGTGAGCGATGACTATGCGGCTTGGGAACATCTTCGGTATGTGGTTAAGCAAGATTGTACGCATTGCTGCCTGATGGAGACTGCAGGTGGTTATCGTATTGCTCGGATTTCGGTACTACCTTATCAGGAGCCGACAATCCCGGATACGCCTATTGAGCCTGTGGTACCTGACTTTGATACGGTGTATTGCTACAATGCTGCGGGATGGAGCAATATGCATTGCTACACTTGGACTTCGGCAGGAACTTCGTCTGTAAGCAACGGGGATTGGCCCGGGGTGGCGATGGAGGCAACGGGGTATGATGGCGTGTGGATGTATTCGTGCGAGCATGGGCAGTACGCGAATTGTATTTTTAATAACGGGGGGAATGGTGTGCAGACCGCAGACTTGACGTTTGAGCGCGGGATGTGCTATAACAACAGCACGAGCCAATGGGTAACCTTGGAATCCATCATCGGCGGCGGTTCCATGGAATACCCAACCAACGAGGTGCTGGCGCAGTATTACGAAGAAGGTCAGTTGTGCGTGTGCATCAAGTTTGAAGGGGAAGTATGCAATGATATTGTGTTTACGGGTACGTATAACCAATGGGCAACGAGCAAGGAAGCGTGTGTATTGTTCCGACCGGTGGAGGGTTACGAAGGCTGGTGGGTAGTGGCAGTAGATGACGACTCGTCGGTGATAGAAGGTAAGCCGGTGCAACTGCGCAAAGATGGTTCATTCTCGTGGGAGAATCAGGCTGGTGATGTAGCATCGTGGACATTGCTGAGCGGTTCGGTGAATATCATCCAAGGGGTGGATACCGAGTCAGACTTGGTGAACTACAGCAAGGCAACGCCTGTGGTGCTGGTTTCGGCATATTGGAAAGAGCATCGCAACCTATGCGAGATGGACACGATGATTAACTATCACGTCAGCCTATATGCGCCCGCTTGCGAGGAGCATCCGGAGTATGCGCCCGCCGTGTCGGGTACGTTTAATGTATGGACGAAGACACCGATGGTGTATAATAGCAGTTTGGGGTGCTACGAGTTGGATATTCTGGCAGCGTTAGGGGATAAGATGCGTTTCCGCGAGGTGAAGGACACGTCATGGAGCAACCAGATAGCGATGTACAACGGCAGCGTATGGCAGGTGATGGACACGAATATCGTGTTGACCGATGTGGACACGCTGGTGTTCGATTATTCGGAGGGCAGGTGGACGGAGTGCACCTATATGCCCGAGGGGGAGAATGTGATGGTGGTGGACACTTGCACTACGATGTTTTTTGACGGGAACTGGGAGCAAGAATACGAGAGTTATGCCGTATGGAGCAACGATACGCTGCGCGTTTCTATTGCCGAAGATAAGCAAGAACGGTGGAAGGCGCAGGCGTGGTTGCACAGCAACTTGCAGTATTTGAAAGACTACACCGAGGTGTCTATTCGGGTGCGGATGAGAGCGAACAAAGATGTGAACAATATCACTATCAAAGCATTTGACCAAGGAATCCTATACGAGGTGAATGACAATGCGCTGAACGCCAACGAAGAGCGGACATTTATCCTGATGGGGCAGTATAACTACGGAAATAATGGTATTTTGGTTTTCGACTTCGGTTACGCAACGGCAGGGACGGAGGTACAGGTGTATGACATAAAAGTGGTGGGCGAGTTGAAATACATTAGTTGTGCGGAGGCACGTTCGCGGACGCTATTGCTCACGGAGAACACCTCCGGCGCAAGTGTTACGGTGATGGGATATGTAACGGAGACGGATGGTGTGGTTTCGCGCGGGCAGCAAATCTTCTATATGGACGATGTGCAAGATTCCGGTGAAAAGACTTTCCAAGGCTATTGGGCAAACCTGTCAACTGATATACCGCTGAGTGTGGGCGATAAAATCATGCTGTCAGGTAGTCTGTTCCACTATTATTCTTCGGCAAAAAACGAGCACTCACCGGAGATAAAGAATGGAAGCGTGGAGATATTGCAGGCGGCGGATGTGCACATAGACACGGTAGAGGTAAGTCCCTGTGAGGCAATCGCATTGTGCAATAGGGCTGATACCAATGAGGTATTCCCCGAATGGTATAGCCTGCGTGGGGTAGTGAGCGAGGTGATTTCCACAGGCGGTTTGTACACAGAGCAGACGTTTACCATAGGCTGCGGCGAGGAGGTGCTGACTGTTTATCAGGGATTTATGTCGGGCGGATATGTGGAAGCAGGCGACAGCGTGTGGGCGATAGGCAAAATGAAGAACTACGGCGGTGTGCCGGAGTTGGTGGGAGCGAAAGTATGGTTGCAGGAATATCCTATCGCAGAGGAGGACTGGCAGATTTTGCAGGAGTTGTATGCCGAATTGCGAGCCGGAGGCATGGGAGAGGATGTGCTGAATTGGGACTTCTCCGTGGGCAGAGAGGAAGGGTTGCAATTTGACCGCATAACCTGCAAACAAGGGCGTGTTATAGAATTGGATTTGTCGAACATGGGATTGAGCGGCGAAGTGCCGAGGGCATTGCGGTTTAAGAAATTGCAGACGCTCAATATCTCTTCCAATAGTTTCGAGGGTAATATCACGCCGATTGTGGACAGTCTGCCATCCCTCACCACCTTGTATGCGAACAACAACCGCTTTATGGAGTTGTCGCCGGTTTTGCCGAGGACATTAGCGTACATAAATATCGGGTGGCAGCAGTTAGATACGGTGTATCAAGTGGATATATCCGCTGTGTCTGCGCAAGAATTGCTACAGATGCTACCTACCATTGTGCGGTATGACGGGAGGGAAAATAATTATGTGAACAGTTTACAACTCCGCTTGCTTTCGGAAAACATTGTACCTTATCAGTGTGCAGATATGTATATATCGGCAGATGACTTTGGATATTCCGGCGGTTATTCGTCTGTTTTTTATGGTAATTCCGGCGATACAATCAAGGTATCAGCTATGGATGTATGGGACTCGCGAACATCCTTCCGCATGGCATGGACGTTTGACATGGGGGATGTGAACTTCGGAAACGGCGTGGACGCCACGGATCTGCAAGCGTTGGTGCTGTTCATCTTTGAGGAATATTATAGTCTCTTCAACGCCACTGCGGCGGATGTGTATGCCGATAGTATTATCAATGTGCAGGATGTGATTTGTTTGGTAAACATGCTGCTGTCGGACAGCACTGACTCGGTAAGTCCAAAGCCTGCTCGCGTCAAGGCAGAGGCGATGGGCGATGCGCCCAATACGGCGGTATTGTATGTACGCAACGAGCAAGTGGTGCTCCGTTCCCCCATCCCTGTAGGTGCGCTGTGTATCAAGGCGGCAGGCGTGAACTGGGACATTGCCGCACAAGGACTGACGCAAACGATAAGCAACGGGAATGTGGTGGCATACTCTCTGAGCGGCGCTACGCTGCCTGCCAACGAAGACATTGTATTGGGCAGCGTGCAGAACAAAGCAGTATGGGTACAAGCCATTTCGCTGTCTGACCCCGAGGCACAACCTATCTCCGTACAAGTGGTGAGCGAGATAACCACCGCGGCGGATGAGGTGCAGACGATGGGAGATAGCGCACTATATGATGTGCTTGGGCGCAAACAGAACGGTTTGCTGCAAGGAATAAACATTGTAGTCAGCAACGGAGCAGTACGGAAAGTGATTGTTAAGTAAAAACAAGTTAACCCTACATTCATTATGAAAACGAAATTATATATCCTGTTAGCGGCATTATGGGTGGCAGCGAGCGCTGCACAAGGGCAGAATAATGCGATACGTATTCCGGATTTGACGGTAGCATCGGGCAATACGATACAGATGCCGGTGGAGTTGGAGAATAGTGCGGATATTGTCGCCATCCAATTTACCATTACCCTGCCATCGGGCTTGTATCTCACGTCGAGTGAAGCAACGCTCACGGAGCGTGCTGATGGGCATAGCCTCAAGGTGAAGAACATGACGGACAGCACCTATCTATGTATGGTGTTCTCTGCAGAAAACAAACCGATTATCGGCAGGAAGGGCACGTTATTCACCATCCCACTGTACACCGATGCCTCTGTGCAAGAAGGTGATGTACTGAACATAAAGATTACCAACCTCGTGATAGCCGATAGCCATGGTGATAACCTTGCAAGCGACTATTCCGCCGGCGCAATATCTATCATCAAAAGTGCTGACTTGGAGGTACAGAATGTGCAAGTGTCCGCCGCGAGCATATCGCCAAATGGAGCACTGGATATTCAATGGAGCGTAGCCAACATCGGTGGATTGGGCACTACGGATGGCTGGAGTGAGCGACTGTTTCTCGTAGGGGCAGACGGGACGGAGAAATGCGTGGGCACGCTCTATTATGATGGCGTGCTAAACGCAGGTGCATCGGTGAGCCGCCAAGCGACCTTGACCCTGCCCGCTATCGTGGGTATAGACGGTGAGGCACAGGTGCGCGTAACCATAGTGCCCAACGCTAATGCGGGCGAGCCTACTTGGATGCAGGCAAACAACACGGCACTCTCAGCCGGCACCTTGACCATCGAAAAACAATTGGTCATCACGCCGGCGAGCATACATATCGACGAAGCATCATATCAGTCGTATCGTCTGCAACTGACTCGCAGCGGTAGCACGTCCGCGGTAGAGACCTTCCGACTGACGAAAGATGCGGATGCGCGCGTGGTGCTCCCCGAGACCATCACCATACAGAAAGGGCAATCGGGGAGGTATATCTATCTGCAAGTGCAAGCGAACCAACAACTGGATACCGACTCCGTAGTACATTTCACTATCACGGACGATACGCAGGGCTATGCAGCGGTGGAGGGTGTGGTTATCCTCAATGATGACACGTATCCGCGTATCATGGTAGCGATGGAAACGGAGCAGTTGGACGAAGGAGAGAGTACCACAGCGACCATCACCTTGGAGCGTGCTTCGGCTACCGACCTTCTCCTGACCATTCGTCCTTCCTCCTCGCGCCTCAGCGTCCCAGCTACCGTCCTGATACCGGCTGGAGAGACTGCCGCAACTATACAAGTTACAGGCATCGAAGACCAAACGGTGAACCTTAACGAGGAGATGTCTATCACCGTTTCGGCAACGGGGTATCAAGCAGCCACGCAGGTGTTGACCCTGGTTGATAACGACATACCTGCATTGCAGTTGGTGCTCGCGCCCGATGTCGTTTCCGAGTCAGACGGTCCGCTCGCCGTAACGGCTACTATTCGCAAAACAACAAACATACAGCGTGCTATCCAAGTGCTGTTGTATGATGATTCTGAAGGCGAGATATATTACGGCACTTCACGCATAGAAATGCCGGCGGGGGTGGAAGAGGCAACACTTCGCTTGGGAGCCATTGATAATGCAACAGTGGACGGCGAGCGCGTCCATACTATTACCTCAGCGGTGTATAGCAGTGCATGCCGTTGCAATGTCTTGCCTTCCGAGACAGTGGGCGTGGCCACTGCCCGATTGACCATCACCGATAATGATGGTCCTACACTATCGTTGAAAGCCAATCGTGCTGTTATCAACGAGGGAGAGACCCTGTCGGTTACCCTTAGCCGCAATACAGCACCCGCCGCACCGCTCGTGGTAACATTGTCTGCGGATAACACCACGGCGGTAACCCTCCCAGAGACAGTAACGATACCTACGGGTGAGACGAGCGTTGTGTTCAACATTCAAGCCCAAAACAACACCCTACACGGAGATGACGTAACTATCGCCCTGCAAGCCACGGCAGAGGGATTCTCCAAAGCCAATCTATGGTTCTCTATATCCGACCAGACACTGCCCGATGCAATGGCGAGCCTGTCTATGGAGCAAACAACGCTGGAAGTGGGCGATACGATGCAGTTGAACATAGAAATAAGCAATATAGGCAGTTATATCTTGCAGCAAGGTATGCCGATAATGGTCTATGCTTCCTATGCATATTCTCCTATTGCGACTATCGCGTTGCCCAATGATTTGGCTCCTACAGAGAAAACAACCCTTACCTACGCCGCTCCTGTACCAAGCAAGATAGGCACCTATCAGGTGTATGCAGTGGCAAACGAAAAGAAAGAGCAGAAAGAACTGTCCTATTCCAACAACTATTCTCAGGTACTGAAGATAGATGTAACCTCGCCTTTCCAACTAAGTGTACAGACCGAAAAAGCGCTCTATCAAGTGGGCGATAGCGTACTGATTTCGGGGCAGGTGGAAGGAAAGAAACAGGCAAATCAAACGATAGAAATCTATGCTATCAACGATGGTTATCGCTATGCTACCACGGTTACTTCGGACGAAAGTGGGCATTTCCAAATGAACTACCAGCCAAAGGAATGGCAGATTGGTACATTTGCTGTCGGCGCATGCTACCCGAGTGAGGGGAAGAGAGAGCCGATGGCTACCATCAGCGTCTATGGTATGAAACGTACTTCTACAAACGCTATTACACACCAATTGGTGTTAGGCGATGTAGCCACTGGCTCCATTCGCATACAAAACCCCTGCCATGTTCCGCTGAAAGGGCTTGCCGTGAAAGTAGTGTCAAAACCGGAAGACTGCACCTTCAACATTGAAGCACCTTCCGAGATACCGGCAGGAAGCAGTGTGGCATTGACTTATCAACTGACTCCCACCCAATCAACGGAGGGCAACGATTGGAGCAAAGTGGAGCTGCTCGCGCAGACGGAAGAAGGGGTAGAACTGCCTATCACCGTGTATTATTTCTGTCAAAACCCGCGGGGTGCACTCGTAGCTTCACTTGCACGTATCAACACTACTATGGTGAAAGGGCAAGAACGAGTTTACTCGTTTATCTTAACAAATGTTGGCAGGGGAGAAACGGGCAAGATTAGCCTTGAGTTACCCTCTTTCATGTCGCTTGCTACGCCCCGCGAGATGCCTTCTATGCAATATGCCGATTCCGCGCAAGTCATTCTGCTGTTCACACCGACAGACGACATGCCGCTCAACTACCCTGTAACGGGAACGATTGGTATCAACTGCGCCAATGGCTCCGGCTTATCGTTGCCATTCTCCATCACGCCCGTATCGGAATCAACGGGCACACTCGTGGTGGATGTGTGCGATGAGAACACCTACTACACCGCAGAGGCACCCCACCTGCGGGGAGCCGCCGTGCGAGTGAGTCATCCTACCACGGGGAAGACTATTGCCGAAGGTACAACCGATGAAAACGGGCTTTTCACTCCCGAATTGCAGGAAGGCTACTATGTGCTCGATGTTACCGCCAACGGGCATAGCTCCTATCGGAAGAACATCTTAGTAGACCCGGGGACAGAGACGAAGACGGTTATCAACCTTAGTATCGAAGCAATACGGGTAGATTTTCAAGTGGAAGAGACGGAGATAGAAGATGAGTATGACATCACAACCACCGTTCAGTACGAGACCAATGTGCCCGTACCCGTGGTAGAACTCACAATGCCAAACAGCATCCCTGCGAAGGAATTGGGTGATGGCGAGTCGCTGATATTCTATGCCGTGCTCACCAACAAGGGACTTATCACTGCCGAAGATGTGTCGCTCGTCCTTCCTTCCGACTTCTCCGTGCTGCAGTTTGAAGCACTGAGTTACTCTGAACCGTTCAAACTGGCTCCGCAACAAAGTGTGCAGATACCCGTTCGCGTAACCAATACTACGAATACCGCAATAGTTGAACCCGCACAGGAAGAGCCGATAACATCGGAAGAAAGAAAAGTTACCCGCAGTGCCGCTAAGGCTATTCCGTCTATCAAAGATTTGCCTTGTGTGGCATCTGTTTTCCCCATCTATTTTTGGGAATGCGGCTTAGATAGACAAATGGGATATTATGAAAGAAAACTACAATTAGGTACCTGCACCATAGAAGACCAGAGTGTTACAAAACCCAATACCGACAAGTTAGGAACTATTTATCCGTACCCCACTACAGGTCCTTCCTACCCTCCGGTACCTACAGCACCCACTACCGGTGGAAACACCGAACCTCAGAACGGAGCGTCTTCTACTATTATCTCTATGCCAACAATAGAAGAAAGAGGATGTATTCCCTGTTTAACGGACTACTCCATCAAATTTATCTTATGTGGTCTTTCACTCACCCCGGGGTTAGGTTGCATTACCAGTTTGGCTGTCTGCGGTTTGGAAGCCTCTATGGATGGGATGAATGTACACACCGGTTTAGATTGCGCGTTAGCAGGAATCGGCTGTAAATATCCCGGATTGGGAGAATTATGTTCAAAAATCAGTTGCATACATTCCTTATTGCAACCCTGTTCCATAACGACCGGCGGACTAAAAAAGTCATCACTGAATAGGGCAGAAGCTGAATCGTATCAAGAGAACAATGGTTATCCAAGTTATGTGCAGGAGTTTCAAAATAATGCTGCAACGATACTATTATCATCATTAACAGCTTATTACGACTATTATGTAGAATTGTTTGGTGATAGTGTATGGGTTGATAATATCAAAGAAGAAGAACTAAAGATTCTTCTAAATCAGTTATCACAAGCAGAAAGCACCCCGCTGCAAGCAGCAGACTTCCTTGCTTATAAACCTACCAATATCACCGATGCTCAGTTTGAACGCTTTATCCAACGATTGAACAACTCCAATCTGCCCAAAGAGCAACAAGTCGGACTGTCTAATTGTATAGATGTGGACCATCTTGCGGACTGCGCTGCTATCATTCTGGAGCAAGAAGATAAATGCCAAGCTATGGGATATAGTTCTATGGAAGAAATGTGGCAGGCAGAAACCACCAAACTGCAAGAACGATTGGATGAGGCTTCGCAAGCCGTTTGTGCCTCTATCAGCCTGCAATTTTCACAGCAGATGGTACTCACAAGGCAGGCATTTGAAGGAACGCTCACCGTCTTCAATGGACATGAAACCGATGCTATGGAGAACATCCGTTTGAATCTTGAAGTTCGAGATCCCATGGGCATAGTGGCTACTGCGCATGAGTTCCAAACCAACCTCGCAAGCATAGACCAATTCAACGGCGAACTCGCATTCGATGCCGGATGGACGCTCTCCGCACAACAAACTGGCGTGGCGAAGATACAGTTCATACCTACTAAGTATGCGGCACCGATGGTGGAGACACCTTATACCTTCGGAGGAACGCTCACCTACACCGACCCCTTCACAGGGCTGGATGTTACCCGCGAACTCTTTCCTGTTACGCTTACTGTCAAACCCGCTCCTAACCTCGAACTCACCTATTTTATGCAGCGCGATATCCTCGGCGATGACCCGCTCACCGAAGAGGTAGAGCCGTCCGAAGATGCACAGTTTGCGTTGCTTATCCATAACAAAGGCTACGGCGATGCCACCAATGTACGGATGACCACCGAGCAACCCTCCGTCGTGGATAATCAGAAAGGGCTTCTTATCAATATGGAGATTATCAGCACTCAACTCAACGGGCAGGAGAAGACACTCGCGTTGGGTAAGAGTGCAACTACTGAATTTGGCAATATCTCTGCACAGTCCACTACTTACGCTCAATGGTGGTTCCGCAGTTCGCTCTTGGGACACTTCACCGACTATGATGTCAAGGCAACGCAAGTGAATAGTTACGGCAACCCCGACCTCTCGTTGCTTGATACGGTAACCATCCGTGAACTTATCCATGCCGTGCGTGTGGGGGATATGTTAGGCTTCCTTACGAATGATATCATCGATGACGACGACTTGCCAGACATGCTATATACTACGGATGGAGAAACAGAGTCGGTAGCGATTAACACAGCCACACAGATATCGCGCATATCCAACACGGAATACACCTTGCTGGTTACTCCTTCCTCCATAGGTTGGAACTACGGCTCCGTAGCAGACCCCACCTATGGCAAAGCGGCACTGCTGTCTGTTGTGAGAAAAAGCGATGGTGAAAACATTCCGTTGGATAACTTCTGGCTCACCGACCGCACGCTCCGAGATGGCAAACAACCGCTCTACGAGAATAGAATCCATTTCGCAGACCGCTTTGCCACCCTTTCTGCAGAGACCTATCAACTTACTTTCATGCCAACACCGGATACATGGTTGGCGGTAGATACCATCATCGGCATTCCCGAAAACGGATTTGCAACAAGCCCTATAACAGAACTCATTGTGGTCTTTAACAAGCCCATCAACTCTGCTACTTTCACCACCGATGATATCACCATCAGTTGCCAAGGTGAGGCGCTCAATGCTCAACTCATCACCATCACCCCGCAGAACGAACGAACATATACGATAGATCTATCCAAACTCTATACCGTGGCAGGGAACGGCTATTATCAATTGACCATTCAGACCACTGATATAACAGACATGGAAAATTTCCAAGGGAAGAGCGGTAAGTCAAAGGGATGGAATATGTATCGTGAGGGTAATATATCTTTAACTTCAAAGGTCTTGCCGGCCGATGGCGGAACCGTCGTTGTGCCGAAGAATATCGCCTATGGCGAGACATTTAACATGACTGCATCTCCAAATGAAGGATTCCTTTTCTGCTATTGGAGTGTGAATGACGAGCAAATCACAGATGTATCAACTTGTTCTTATACTGCACTCGGAGATATGAAAGCCGTTGCGGTGTTCGATAAGAAAAAATATCGTGTGCAGGTGGATACACCGCAAGGAGGTACGATAGAGGGAAACAGCACGGGTATCTATCCTTATGGCGAGGAACTTCGTTTCACGGCCCATGCTGACGATGGCTTCACTTTTGCTGGATGGATTGTGGACGGAGTAGAGCAGGGTGCGAACTATCTCGGGGCACAAGCATCCTCTAATGTGTTGCAACTTACGGTCGCTGCTTCTCACACCATACAAGCACAGTTCGTGGCAATACGTCGGCTGACATTGTTAGCAACGCCTTCGGAGGGAGGTACTGTAGATGGAGATGGTGATTATCTGTTGGGTAGTGAGGTGCTCGTTACCGCCAATGCTGCTACGGACTATACTTTTGTACGATGGTCAGACGGACTCACCGAGAACCCCCGTACAATTACCCTGACAGAAGATAGTACCCTGTGGGCGGAGTTCGTCCACGACGCAGCGCTCGTGAGCATTACGTATGATGGAGTTCCCGTTCCGGATTTTAACCCTGCTATGCTGGAATATACAGTGGAACTCCCTGCAACGCAAACAGATTGTCCTGTTATTGCGGCTACACCCTACGATGCGCAATCACGTATAGTGCTTATTCAAGCAACCGTTTTGCCTGGACAAGCATCGGTAGTAGTTATTGCCAAGACTGGTGCATTATTGACTTATACAATCAAGTTTACCCGCAAATTATCTTCGGATGCTACTTTGTCGGCATTGGCATACAATGGCATAAGTGTTGAGAACTTCCGACCTGACCATTTCATATATGAAGTTTCTTTGCCATCATCCACCACCGCAATTCCTACTATCAGTGCAATATCTTCGGATTTGGGAGCGCGTGTCATTATCGTACAAGCGACCACTTTCCCAGGTCAGGCATCGGTGGTGGTGATATCTGCAGACGGAAGCAACACAACGACTTATACGGTGGAGTTCCAAATGGGGCTGAGCAGTGATGCATCTCTAATGAGTATGGCTTTCAATGGAACACCCATTGAGCCGTTTGACGCAAAGGAGTTTTCTTACATGGTCACCCTACCCCAAGGAACCGCGCTCATCCCGTATCTCACAGCAGAACCCTCTGACCCGTTGGCTACTGTCGACATAGAGCAGGCAACGGGGTTGCCGGGAGAGGCGCATGTGTTGGTAACGGCTGAAAACGGTACACAGCAGACCTATGTAGTCTTTTTCACGATAGCTTCTACCCCCACTTCTCTTTCCGAGATAGAAAACACTACCGTGGTACGCAAGATATTCCGTAATGGACAATTGATTATCATCCGTGGTGAACAGTGTTATACGCCCTTGGGAATAACATACCAGAAGTAACATTATAAAATGTACGAGCTATCTGGTTTTTAGATGTATCGATATAGGGAAAAAATGTTACAATAAGGTTTTCGCTACCAACGATTGTTTGACCTTGCTTCATACCTAAAGATGTAAATCGATTGCAAAGATACAACTAATTTTTTAATATACAGCGATTATTAAGATTTGCCTTCTGTCCCCCTCTGCCAAAATCCTTCCTAACCTCTGCAAGGGCGTAGCCCGCAGCAAGGGTGTTGGATACTCCCGTGCGCTTGCGTTCTGTGTATCCCGCTTTCGTTTACCCCTGCCTATCCCGACATGTCGGGAACAGGTCGGAGTTAGGACGGGATTTGACCGATATGCCCGAGATTTATGGGACTTCACAGAGTACAACAAGCCCCGAAGGGGCGATATAGACTATCCTATGGGCTCGCTGATATTTATCCCGACATGTCGGGACGTATGCGGGGAATTTCCTAAATGCAAGCCCCGAAGGGGCGATATAGACTAGCGTAGGGTGAAACCCTACGTAGCGGGGCGACCTCCCAAAACTCCCCCGCCCCCGACTTGTCGGGGGAGGGGGTAAGGGGGCGGGGCAATTTTGAATCGCCTGTATATCAATGCCTAAAAAAAATATGAGCGCCCTGGAACTGGGAGCATGGGCGCTCATAATTCATAATTCATAATTCATAATTCGGCTCGGGCAGCCTCTATCGAAGCATTACGCCCTGCATGTTGTAGGTGTGTCCGTCGCGGATGATGAGCAACTGCCCGTCTTGCAGCACCTTGTACGCCGCAGACTCGGTCGAAGCGTCCTTCAAGCCCTCTTCGGGGTTCTCAGGCTCATCGGGGTTCTCAGGCTCATCGGGGTTCTCAGGTTCATCGGGATTCTCAGGCTCATCGGGGTTCTCGGGTTCGTCGGGCTCGGACGGTTCGGGAATGCCGGTCTTGAAGACCTTGATACCGTGGATGAAGAGCGTGCCCGTGGACGCGTTGGTTACGCGCACGTACAGCGCGGGCGTGCTCAGCGTCGTGGTGGTCTGGAAGTTGCCTTTCTTCTTGGTCTCGTAGGCATCTATCTTGCTGAACGACTTGCCGTCGTTCGACACTTGTATCTCGCCCTTCGCCGAGCCTGCGCGCGTAGCGTTCATCGCAAAGGCGGTGATGCTGTCGGGGCAGTAGAAGGTAACGTAGCAGCCCTCTTTCTTCACCTCAATGGCGCCCGTGTACGGGTCGCTGAACGAGGTATCGGAGGAGGTTGCCTGCTTCTCCGAGCCATACGAACTGCCGCCGTCCACAAGGATAATCGTGCCGTCGGCGATGTACTGCTTTGTTTGCGCGTCGTTGTCGGCGTTGAACCAGTAGTAGTCGCCGTTCGCGCCGATGATGAACGGCACGAGGTCGCCGTCGTCGGAGATGCTGCCGCCTGCCCAGTCGGGTTTCACAGTCTTCTCGTCAATAGCCTGCGTCTTGCCCTTCCCGTCGCCGCCGTTGACGGTCTCGGTAGCGCCTCCGTTAGGCAGCGCAGCCTCGCCGTAGAAGCCCACGAGGGTGGACTTGTAGTTCAGCAACGCCTGTTTCAGGTCGGTAATCACGTCGTAGTTGGCGTCCTGCGCGGGGTAGTAGAACGTCCATTGGAAGTCGCCGCCGTCGATACGTCCTGCGCCTAATCCCTCGCGCCCGGCTTTCTCGCCGCGGCAAATCAGTGCCACGTCCTCCACGGGGTCAATCGCCGAAGCGGGTACCGCCTTGCGCGCCGCCTCGTCGGCAGCGCTGTTGTAGCCCGTGCCGCCCGTCAGCGCCTTCGCGCTCACCGCGCCGTCGCGTGTCTCCACCAGCACGGCATCCCATGCACCGCTTGCCTCTTTGTCCGCAGACCAATATAGCACTTGGCGCGCATTGATAATCTTGTTGTTGTAGGCTTTGTTCACGCCGCCGTTCTCGCCCGAGAAGGTGCCGTCGCCCTCGGCGTCCGTGCCCTGTTTGGAAACCAACATCGGGTACTTGCAGTTGCGGAAATAGTTGCTCTCCACGAACGACGAGCCGCCGCAGGTAACGCCCACGCCGTACTTCGAGATACCGTCGTAGTAGTTGTTGTAGCAGTGGTAGAACGCCGTGCGGATACGCGGGTGGCGGCTGTCGGAGTGGTCGAACCAGTTGTGGTGATAGGTCATCCAGCAGTCCGTCGTCTCGCTCTTCATGCCGCCCAGCGAGCACTTGCCGCTGTCCCAGAAGTGGTTGTAACTAACCGTTACGTGCGAACTCTTGCCCTTGATGTCCACCGTGCCGTCGCCCTTGGCTTGGTCGGAGTCGCTGCCCGTACCGCCGTAGAAGAAGTCCATGTTGTGAATCCACACGTGGTGGTTGTCGGTGTCGAGCGACATGCAGTCGTCCATGCAAATCATGCTGGCGAAGTTGCGCATCTCCACCGAGCAGGCGTTGCGCACGAGGAAACCGAAGCCGTGCACCGTAGCGTCGTTGCCCACGCCCTCGATGGTCAGGTTCATCGGCGTCGTGCCGTTCTTGCCCTTCACCTGCAAGCCCTCAGACGAGGAGCCTATCTTGTCTAAGTCGCCTTTCTTCACGGTGCCGACGATACGCACGCAGATGGGACGAGTCTCGGTGCCTTTCTCCAGTTTCGCCAAGATTTCCTGAATACCGGTAATCTCGGTGTCTTTCTTGTCCACCATGATGTTGCACTTGATGGTCTTCGCGTTGGCGGCGGTCAGGTAGAGCACGCGCGTGCCCTCTTTCAGCGTGCCGTCGTTCTTGTACGCGCCGATACCGTCCGACCAGCCGTCGTGGGCAAAACCGTTGCGGTCGTGTGCCACGGCGGTGAACACCTCCGACTCAGCCTCGTCGCCGTTCGACGCCACCACTTTCAGTTGGTACTTGCCGGCTTTCAGACCGAGCGCGTCCGCACGACCATACGAGCCGTAGTCGCGCACCAACTCGTTGTCCAACTGCGTGTAGGTGCCGCCCTCGGGACGCACATACACCTTGTACGACTGTCCGGACACGTTCGTCCACGTTACGTAGCCGCTCTCAAACCAGCCTGCGGTCTTCGTGATGTTTACCGCTGCCATCGATGACAGAGAGAACGCCACGGACAACAGCAAAAGAGATAATTTCTTCATAGGTATTGTGATTTTAATTGTATGACTTGAAATCAGGTGCAAAGGTACTACACTGCTGTGATTCAGTTGTTGAGAAATTGACATATTCTGTAAAAAATACACACTAAAAGCGCAAAACCGCTATTCTACACCCGAAAACGCTGCTAAAAGGTGTAATTTTATCACCTTTTTCCATCAAATCCTTGTGCATATCATTATTTTTTTGTACCTTTGCCCCCGAAAGAAAAGTCCTTTAACCCCTCACTGGGGACGCGGGCGTCCCGCCCGCGGTTGGCAAATTAACAGTAAATGAGTGTCAAATTAACGAACAATTAACGACAATTAACGAAGGCTTTTAATGACCTTTTAATGGTCATTAATGGAGGATAAAAAAGGAATTAACGAACAATTAACGGAGGATAAACTATGGAAACAGCATTGAATGCCGCATTTCTGCACGACTTGAGCGTGGTAGCGGAAGATGAGCAGATGATGAAGAAGGTGTCTGCCTATGTTCGTCGTCTGTTAGCCGCCAAGGAAGACGAGACGGCGATGACGAAAGAGGAGTTTTTCCGACGTATTGATGAGGCGGAGAAAGGCAAGACCTACACCATGCGTTCGGACGAGACGTTGGACGAGATGCTTAAACGCGTGGCACTATGACCTATACTATTCAATATAAGGAGCAAGCCCTGCGCGATGCCATGCGTTTGCAAAAAAGCGAGCCTATGGCTTATCGAAAACTGCAGAATCTTATCGAAGAATTGAAGGAACATCCTTGTTCGGGCACAGGTAAACCGGAACGATTGAGAGGTGAAGGGGAGGGATTATGGAGCCGACGCATCACCTCGAAGCATCGTTTGGTTTATCGGGTATATGCGCAAGAGGTAGTAGTTTTGGTGCTATCGGCGTATGGCCATTACGACGACAAGTAGCGTATGCAAGCCCCGATGGGGCGACATAGGTTACAAGCCAAAGAATAGCCCCGAAGGGGCGAAATAGATTAGCGTAGGGGCTCGCCCCTACGTAAAAGGGAATCACCCACAATGCCAGCTCCGAAGGGGCGACATAACTCCCGACAAAAAGCACCCGAGTGTTCCCTGCGGGCGTAGGGGGAAATAAAAACATATTTCTAAGCACAAAACGTATTTTTCCGCCGCACCCTCTTGCACAATCCAAAAAAATGTAGTACCTTTGCCGCCGAAACAATCTTTCTCCAACGAAGCCCCCGAGGACTTATCCATAAATGAACGGTTAAATGAACGCCAATTAACGGCGACCTCAACGGCGACCGAATACCCTTTTAATGGTCTTTTAATGGTCTTTAATGGAAGATAAAAAAAAGAATTAACGGAGAATTTGAATGCCCTTTAATGGAGCACTAGAAGACACTGGGGACGCGGGCGTCCCGCCCGCGGTTGGTAATTAACGAACAATTAACGTCAATTAACGGAGCCCTTTTAATGGTCTTTTAATGGCCTTTAACGGAGAACCTATCAATAAATTAACGGAGCCCTCAACGACCTGTAATGATCTTTAACGGAGCCCTAAACAACATACAACAAACAAACACATCTCTTTGCCTATGAGATACCGGCATCGTAGAGGCGATGCATGACATACTTATCTTTGCATTCGGCTGAGAACTTGGAGACTTAAAAACTGGACACTTTTAAGACTCAATTTTACCAAGAACAAGGCGATATGCTCACGTTCCGCGTGAGCCTTGTTCCCGATATTTGGTAAAATGAGGTAGTCCAGGTCCCTTAAGTCTCCAAATAAAGACAGCAAGTCTCACGTTTGTTTTTTGTATGTATATCAACGGATTACCTCACACAATCAATTTATTTACCAACTAATTTATTACTCTTATGAAGAAGTTTTACTTTTTCCTGATGGCTACCATGGCATCGGTGTATGCCTTAGCCATTCCGCAGGGTGCGCTCTCGGGGACTTTCTCCGTTTCCGACACCAAGCAGGTGCGTTTCTCGCAGGGCAACCTGCAATACACCCAAAGTACAAATACATGGTTAATTGCAGAGAATCAGTACGATACGATAGGCAGTGCCAATTTAGTTGATGGTGCCTTGGCAGACAAAATCGACCTCTTCGCTTGGAGCGGTAGCACCGCGACTGCCAAGTGGGGTGTTGGCATCTCCACGAGCAACAATGACTATACCGGCGACTTTGTGGATTGGGGAAAGAATATCGGCGATGGTAGCACTTGGCGCACACTGACCTACGATGAGTGGAATTATTTGCGTAGCGGTCGTGCGAATGCTGCTAACCTGAAGGGGGTAGCGCGTATCAAACTTAATGAGGCAGACACTACCTATACCAATGGTTTAATCTTCTTGCCCGACACATGGACTTGCCCCGAAGGTATAACTTTTACAACTGCTACGGGGAGTTATGAAAACAACACCTTTACCCTTGAGCAGTGGGAACAGTTGGAGGCAGCAGGAGCCGTTTTCTTGCCTGCTGCGGGTCACCGCTCCTCGTGGGGGGTAGACTATGTGCAGCAAGACGGCTACTACTGGTCTGCTTCGCCCCAAAGTTCGCTCCGTGCTCTCTATCTGTACTTCAGCAAGGGTGGTGCCGGCGGGGACGGCAGCCATCGCGGCACCGCGCGAGCAGTCCGTTTGGTTACGGATGAGTTGAAAGGTGCTTTGGCGGTTACCGCCGAGAATGGTAAGGTAGAGTGTGTTGGCGACCCTTCGTTTATCGAGGGAGAGATGTATCCGATAGGTTATGAAGTAACGCTCACCGTTACCGCTAACGACGGTTGCTACTTCCTGCAATGGAGCGATGGCAACACCGACAATCCCCGCAAATATGCTATCACCGAGCCGAACACCACCGTAACCCTCACCGCCGAGTGCCCCGTGATTCCGCCGTACAACAGCGTAGGCGGTGCCTTCACCATCTCCGCCAAAAACGAGCAGGTACAATTCGCTGCGGGCAACCTGCGTTGCACCATCCATGGTACGGACACCACATGGGTGTTCGCCGACCACCAATACGACTTCATCGGAGCGGCAAATGTGGCTAATGGCGCATTGGCAAGCACCATTGACCTGTTTGGTTGGAGTGGTAGCACAGCCGCAACCATGTGGGGTATCAGCATTTCCGGCAGCAACGGGGATTATTCGGGCGACTTTGCTGACTGGGGGCTGAATATAGGAGACGGAACTACTTGGCGCACATTGTCGCACGAAGAGTTTAATTATTTGTGTAGAAGTCGTGCCAATGCTACTAACTTAATAGGTGTAGCGCGTATCAATTTGGATGAGGCAGGTACAACCTATGCCAATGGTCTCATCCTCTTGCCTGACACATGGACTTGCCCACAGGGCATTACATTCAAACCGGGTTTCTCCGAAAATGTTGGCTCCCAAGCCTACGCGGATTACCAAACTTTCTCGCTTGAACAATGGTCTGCTTTAGAGGCAGCGGGAGCCGTCTTCATGCCTACTACGGGTTACCGTGAATATGGTGGTGTACAATATGTACAAGACATCGCAAACTATTGGTCTTCCAGTATCGTGTCGGAAGACATGGCTTTTGCCTTCTTCATTGGTTCTTATACCATACAGCCGTATAATTCACACATGCGTCGTTTCGGCATGCCCGTCCGTTTGGTCAATGATATTAAACCCGAAGTGGGAATGTCCTTTGTACAGGGAGAATACAAATATACAATTATCAGTTTAGACCCCGAAGACTTGCAGGTAGAGGTAGCCAAAGGTTCGGATGACTTTGCCGTAACCAATATCGTGATTCCCAAGAAGGTGAACCAGTGGGGCTACACTTTCGCCGTAACCGCCATCGCATGGAGCGGCTTCCAAGACTGCTGCAACGCTCCCACTACGGTAACCCTGCCCGCTACGCTGCGACGGATAGTCAATTATGCCTTTGCCGACAACGAGGGGTTAGGTCCCAATTTGGTTATTCCCGAAGGCGTTACGGAGATTGGTCAGTGCGCTTTCCGCAATGGGACGGGGCTGAGAGAGGTAGTACTACCGAGCACCCTGCAAAGCATAAGCGAAGGGGCATTTGAGAGTTGCTGGAACATAAGCAGCATTACCATGAACACTACCACGCCCCCTGCCTGCGGCAACCTGTTCTACGACGTTCCCGTTACGGGAAAAGCACTCTACGTGCCCTACGACGCATACGACACCTACACCAATACCGACTATTGGAAAAACTTCGCGGTGAAATCCATTGCGCCGATAGGTACGCTATTCTTCGTTAGAGACTACGCCTCATATTGCGAATACTCCTACGAGGTAACCGCTCATGCGCCCTATGAGGTGTCTATACGATGTGAAGAGCCTTTCTTTGCTATGGATGATTTGACCCTTCCATCCTCTGTCAGCCATCGCGGCATAGACTATACGCTGACCGGCATTGCCGATAGAGGATTTGCCGATGCCCGACACATATTCCATCTGTATCTCCCCGAGAGCATCACGCGCATAGGCGAGCGTGCTTTTGAGAACTGCTATTGGTTGCAAGAACTGACCATCCCCTCCACGGTAACCCATATCGGCGAGCAGATACTGAGCGGCTGCACAAACCTGAGGCGCTTCGAGTACCGCGGCGTGCCGGATAACGAGAGCCTGTGGATGGACCTGTGCAGCATGCCGCAGTTGGAGACCCTCATCACCCCCGCCCACACGCTGTCGCTCACGGGCAAGGCGCTGCGACTCTCCCTGCTCACCGGAGAGCACGCCGAGCATAGTTCCAACCTGCGCTACGTGGAAATCACAGGCGGCAACATCAACAGCAACACCCTCTACTGCCTCAGTCACTTCCGCAACCTCACCACGCTCGACATGCGCCTCGCGGACTGCAGCACCCTCCCCGCAGAAGGGTTGCGCAACAGTTACAGCCTGCAGACGCTCATCCTACCCGAGGGGCTGACGACCATAGACTACATGGCGGTGGCGGACTGCAAGTACCTGACTACCATCGACATACCCGCAGGCGTGGAGCGTATAGCAGACGGCGCCTTCGAGAACTGCCGAAGCCTGAACACCATCCACTTCCTCGGCACGGAGGTGCTCACGCATATCGGCAACTGGGCGTTCTACCAATGCCACGAGTTGCGCAACCTCACCATACCCGAGGGCGTAACCTCCATCGGGCTGGCGGCGTTCTACGGCTGCACCTACCTCCAAGACTTGGTGCTCCCTGCCTCCTTGGAGAACATAGAGGACAACGGCTTTGCCCTCTGCGGACAGTTGCGTGCCATGCGCGTACATGCCGCTGAGCCGCCCTCCGTCAGCAGCAAGACCTTCGAGAGCGTCAGCCGAAGCATTCCCGTAACGGTACCCGACGCCGCAGTGAGCGCATACAAAGCCGCTCCCGTATGGCAGGAGTTCAACATCGTTGGCGAGACGAACGCGCCGACGGGGCTCTCCGAGAGCCTGAGCGACCAACAGGGCGTGCACAAAATCCTCCGCGACGGACAAGTCCTCATCCTCCGCAACGGCGACACCTACGACATGATGGGACAGAAACAATAGGGTAATGATATACGAGTTGACCCAAATTATTTTTCAAAACCACGCTGCAACAAAAGCCCCGAAGGGGCGACATAAAACAGCGTAGGGTGCAACCCTACGTAAACGGACGCCCCCACAATGCAAGCCCTGTAAGGGCGACATAACTCAATTTTGAATCGCCGGGTCAACATTATATCATTGCCAACAATAGTTCCAACGGTCAGGCTTCATGTTTCCATCGCTCGGGGACACCCGAGCCCGAAACACCCTCAGGGAACGTGTGGGAGAGCGAAAGCCTCCCCCGTCCCCTCCCTGAGGAAGCCGCAAACAGAAGCAAATCGCAACGTATCAATCTTAGGTGATTCTTAGGTGATTCTTAGGTGATTCGTTGGTGATTCGTGGGTGATTCACGGAGGCATTAATGCCCTTTATCGGAGGACAAAAGATAATTAACGGTTTAATTAACGTCAATTAACGGAGGCATAAATGCCCTTTAACGGAGCCCCGGGCAAAACTGGGGACGCGGGCGTCCCGCCCCCGGTTGGTAAATTAATGATAAATTAACGTCAATTAACGGAGGCTTTAATGCCCTTTTAATGCCCTTTAATGGAGAACAACAAGAGGCTGCCTGACTTTTATGTCGGGCAGCCCCTTGTTCAGGAACAGGCAGACCTACGCCTTAGCCGTTCACTATCTTCCGATACAGCACCTTCGGGTCAACGGCTTTCTGAATCAGTGCGTGCAGGTCGTCTATCTTCACGCGCTCTTGCTGCATCGTGTCGCGGTAACGCACGGTAACGCAGTTGTCGGTCATGGTGTCGTGGTCCACGGTGATGCAGAACGGTGTGCCGATAGCGTCCTGACGGCGGTAGCGCTTGCCGATAGAGTCCTTCTCGTCGTAGTTGGTGTGGAAGTCGAACTTCAACATCTCCTGTATCTCGCGCGCTTTCTCGGGCAGTCCGTCTTTCTTCACCAGCGGCATCACGCATGCCTTCACGGGTGCAAGCACAGGCGGCAGGTTCAGCACCACGCGCGTGTCCCCGCCTTCCAGCGTCTCTTCCTTGTATGCCGCGCACATCACCGACAGGAACATACGGTCCACGCCGATAGAGGTCTCGATGACGTAGGGCGTGTAACTCTGGTTCAACTCAGGGTCGAAGTACTCCATCTTCTTGCCGCTGTACTTCGCATGCTGCGATAGGTCGAAGTTGGTGCGGCTGTGGATACCCTCCACCTCCTTGAAGCCGAACGGCATCTCAAACTCGATGTCCGTTGCCGCATTCGCATAGTGCGCCAGTTTCTCGTGGTCATGGAAGCGGTATTTCTCATCGCCGAGTCCCAGCGCTTTGTGCCAGCGCAGGCGGAACTGCTTCCAGTGCTCAAACCACTTCAACTCCTCGCCCGGGCGAACGAAGAACTGCATCTCCATCTGCTCGAACTCGCGCATACGGAACACGAACTGTCGCGCCACTATCTCGTTGCGGAATGCCTTACCAATCTGTGCGATACCGAACGGAATCTTCATGCGCCCCGTCTTCTGCACGTTCAGGAAGTTCACGAAGATACCTTGTGCCGTCTCGGGGCGCAGGTAAATCTTCATCGCACCGTCTGCCGTGGAGCCCATCTCCGTTTGGAACATCAGGTTGAACTGCCGCACGTCCGTCCAGTTGCGTGTACCGCTGATGGGGCAGACAATCTCCTCATCGAGGATGATTTGCTTCAACTCCGCCAAGTCGTTGTCGTTCATCGCTTTGGCGTAGCGCTCATGCAGCGTGTTACGGTGCTCCACGTGCTCACGCACGCGCTCGTTGGTCTGCTTGTAGAGTTCCTCGTCGAAGTTCTCGCCGAAGCGCTTGCGCGCCTTTGCCAACTCTTTCTCTATCTTCTCCTCGATTTTCGCTATCTGGTCTTCTATCAGCACATCGGCGCGATAGCGTTTCTTCGAGTCGCGGTTGTCTATCAGCGGGTCGTTGAAGGCATCCACGTGCCCGCTCGCTTTCCATACCGTCGGGTGCATGAAGATAGCCGCATCAATACCCACGATGTTCTCGTGCAGCAGGGTCATCGAGTCCCACCAGTATTTCTTGATGTTGTTCTTCAGTTCCACGCCGTTCTGACCATAGTCATACACGGCGCCCAGTCCGTCGTAGATGTCGCTGCTCGGGAATACAAAACCATACTCCTTGCAGTGCGCCACCAGTTTCTTAAATGTTTCTTCTTGCGTAGCCATTGTTTTATTTATGAATTATGAGTGTACTGGGGACGCAGGCGTCTCGCCTGCGGACAAGGCGCAAGCCTTGATTGCATAAACATTGCATATTGTCGCCTGCAACATTGTCAAGACATCCCCTGTGTTATAATTAGCGAACGGATGTAAGTTTCTTCACATGAGCATTAAAGTTGTCTTCTTTGAGCAACTGCTCCACGGTGAGGTGCATGCGATAGTTCCAGAAGTGGTGCGGGTTAGCGGGGACATTGATACGCTCGGCGTGAGCATCCGCCAGCCGCACTTTCTCGTCTATCGCCAGCCAGTCTTGCAGCGGCAGAATCACCCACATCGCGGGCGAGTACATGTGCTGGTTCACGATAAACTCGGCTATCTCCGGCGTCATCACTTGCGGCGCTTCGCCCCACCAGCCCATCTGCTCGTTGTAGAACTTCTGCGTTACCGCGCGGTCTTCCTCCCACCATGCGCGCAGCGGGTTCGTGTCGTGCGTACCCGTGGTGCATACGCTCAGGTAAGGCGCGTTGGCGGGGTGGGCGAAGTCCACCGTCGGGTCTTTCGGCATGCGCTGAATCTCGAGACTCAGTATCTGCAAGCGGTGCATCACGTCGGGCACGCAGGCGGGTACCATACCCAAGTCCTCGCCGCAGCAGAGCATGTGCGTCGCGTTGATGAGGGTGGGTAACTTCCGCATCGCGCTCTGCCACCAGAAATCGGTGTGGCGACGGAAGAAGTAGTCGTTGTAGATATCCATCAGCACGCGCTTCTGGTCGTCGTACAACTCGTTGAACGAGTGGCTCTGATAGATGCTGATACGCGGGTGCAGCATCTCCGGATTGCGCTGGTCTTGCACGAACAGCACCTCGCAGTGCAGGTAAATCATGCCGTTGCGCAGGTTCTCGCATTGCTCCTTGCTCAGCCCTGCCGCCTGCCGCGCCGCGTCATCGGCTATCAGGTGGTTGAAGTAGTCCTCCACCTTCACCTGCGTGTCAAACTCCTCGGGGAAGTAATACACATACCCGTCGTTGGTGCGCAGGAATCGCTCTTTGGCTATCTCCGTGTCGTAGCCGAACACGTCGCCGAGGAAGTTCGCGCGGATATACGGCTTCACCATACGGTCCACGTCAAGGCACACGCCCATGTTCCATAGGTCTTGCGCAGAGTAGGGTAGCGCCGGCACGAAGTGCCCGCACAGTCCCCATACATCGCACTTGCGCATCTGCCATATACGGAAGAAGCCCAAGATATGGTCTATGCGGTAAGCGTCGAAATAGTCTTGCATCTTCTGGAAACGCTTGCGCCACCAGAGGAACCCGTCTTTCGCCATCTCGTCCCAGTTGTAGGTCGGGAAACCCCAGTTCTGACCGCTGATGGAGAAGTCATCGGGCGGCGCACCCGCAGAGGCATCGAGGTTGAACAACTCGGGGTGGATATACGCGTCCACGGAGTCAGGCGAGATGCCGATGGGGATATCGCCCTTCATCGCTACGCCTATCGAGTGGGCGTAAGCCACCGCGTCTGCCAACTGCTTGTCGGCGTGGAACTGCAGGTAGTAGTACAACTCCTTCGGCTCCTTGTCGCGCTTTGCCAAGAAAGCAGCATACGGCTCCAGCCATTCTTCGTTCTTCGCCCAAAACGATTTGTATTCCTCGCTGCTGAACAGCGCCTCTTTGTCGCGCTTGAAGAGCGACTTGAAGTACTTCATCTTCTCGTCATATACGCACTGGTAGTCGGCTATCGCTTTCGCGTTGAACTCCGCCTTCGTCGCGTCGTATTTCTTCTTCTGCGCGGGCGTCAGCCTGCCCATCTTCTCGATGTTGATGTATATCGGGTGCAGCGCAAACACGCTCACGGCGTTGTACGGATACGAGTCGCGGTTGGTGTGCGTCAGCGTGGTGTCGTTGATAGGCAGCGTCTGTATCATCTTCTGACCCGTCTTCGCTGCCCAGTCCGCCAGTTTCTTCAGGTCTTGGAACTCGCCTATACCGAAGCCGTCCTCCGTGCGCAGCGAGAACACAGGCACTGCCACGCCCGCGCCCTTGAAGCGAGGTTGTGTGCGGCGGAAAGTGCGGTCGTTCTGGCATATCACCATGTTCTCTTGCAGACCCCATACCACGCGGTTCTCGCCCCATTCCATATCCACCACCTTGCCCGAGTGCAGGTCATACACCACGTATTTGTATTCTATCACTTGGTCTGCCGCAGCCTGTATCGCCACTTGCCACAGCGGGAACTCGCAGTCGCACATCGCCACCTTGTCGTCCGCATTCCAATTGCCCAACTCGGGTATGTTTCCCACGATGGCAACCCCCTGCGTAGGCAACACCTGCGGTGCCACAATACTAAACCGCACATTGCCCTTCACTGGGGACGCGGGCGTCTCGCCCGCGGTCATCGCGCAACTCCCCCGCCCTGCTTGCGGGGTGAAGCGATGTCCGGTGGACATCGAGGTCAGGGGGCGGGGTAATGTAGAGTCGCCGCTATTCAGTCTTTGTTCTTGGCTCTTGGCTCCTTGTTCCTTACGTCTAAACAACGCCTCCTTGAACGCCGTCGTCATAAAGGCTTTCTCGTAGTCGTCCACTTGCCATTGGTCGCGCACCACCAACTTCTTATCATTGGTATTCAGCACTAACCTCCGCGGCTCGCCCGCCTCATAGATAAACCCGCCGTTCTGCAGACGGATAGCGTATTTGTACTGCACTTCCCCCGCAAAATCGCTGATAGGAAGGCTCACTGTCCAAAAGTCCTGCCCGTGGCAGTTGAGCAGCAGCGGATGCTCCTCCGTCCAGCCGAGGATAGACGCTTTGGTCTCGATAACGCAGAGGCTCTGTCCGTACTCCGCGCGGTAGTTGATTTGAAAACTTACGTTCATGGTATGTGTTGATTATTAGATTTCTTTTTTATGTTGATTGTCAGATTTCTTCTTTATGTCGATTGTTAGATTTCTCTTTATGCTTTTTTTGTTTTCACTTTACGGGCTGCAAAGATACAACATTTTTTCGCAATTTCCAAATTTTTCAAACAAAAAATTGCAACAGACGCAAAATTATGCACCAATTGCCACCACCGCCGGTTGTTTCTTGTCTCGAGGCTGTCTAACAAGTCTTATACTGGGGACGCCCCGACTGTCGGGACGGGCGTTTTGGAACAAAACGAAGATTTTTGCGGTGATTTTTGTACCTTATAAACCATTCACAAACAACAAGAGACTGCCCATCAAACTTGTTAGACAGCCTCTTTGACATTCTGTTGTTAAAACAAAAAGAAAACTACCATTCTGCTACCGACTCGTTGAGCTGATATAGAGCGGTCTTAGAGCCGACTTAAAGCCGACCTAACCAAGCCTAATCAAAAAATCAGAATGACACAATAACAACGAAAATAAAATCAAAAAGAAACATGATTTTTGGTATTACTACAGGTGCGTTAGTTACTATTTTTCTTTCAGCAGTCAAGTAGTAATTTGGTTTTTGTTAATTGTAAAATAGTAAATTGTCAAATAAAAATGTTTGTTGAACAAAAAGGTTTTTGTGTGTTTTTGTCAGGTATTATAGTTCGTTTTTGTGTATAAATCTTATTTCGAGTTCATGTGAATATCAGTACGAAAAGTTAACGCATCAGCAATTTTGTTGAACAATAAATGTTCTCACCCGTTTTTTGTGTATATAGAGTTCAAAGTAAACAATAGGTGAAACGCTCACAACTCCAGCGGCACGGCATTCATGTTTGCGTCAATGGTATAGACGGTGTCTTGTGCTTCCATGGCGGGGCTGTCGATACACCTATTCAAGTCGATATGCCGATACTTTATCCCGCCGAGGTGCAGCAGCGAGTGGAAGAGGTACATCGTCGTCATCTTCTTGTCGGTGTTTTGTCGCAATGCTTCCGGCTTCTCGGGATACAAAGCACGGTACTCCTCTGACATCCAAACGAATAGCGGCACGTGATATTCATACACCGACCCCGCATAAGTCCCGTGCAGCAGCATGTGTCGCTCGTCATCCATCAGGTTCTCTCCGTGGTCGCCCACATACACCATCACCGCCGGTCGCCCGCTGTCTTCCAGTATCTGTATCAGGCTGTCGAGGAAATAGTCGGTGTATAGTATCGCGTTGTCATACGAGTTCACCAGCACATTTTTCACATTCCGCACCAGCGCCGGACTATTTCGGCGGTTGTTCAGCCGTATGCCCCCGCTGATAGAGTCGAAATCAGGCATCAGCGCCCCGATACGCATACCTTTCATGTCGGGCACAAACTGCTGAAACTCATCGGGATAACGCTGCGAGTACTTGAAGTGGCACCCCAGCGAGTGCACCACCATCATCTGCGGTTTGGGCGAAGCAAAGCCCCCCCTATCAGCCAGCGCCATTCGCAGCGGCGGAAGCAGCACCGTATCCAGCAACTGCTCCCCGCGCCGAGGTGCGAAATAGTGGGTATGGTCGCAACTCTCCGCGATACGCAGCAGGAAATGGTTGTTGAAACTCTGGTCGGCTATCCACGAGGTCTCATACCCTGCCTCATGGAAAGCGTCCACCACCGACTTCTCTTGGAAATACAGCCCCTGATTGGTAGGCGTAGCCCGCGAGAGGATGAAAGGCACCGACACCGTCGTCAGGTTGGCAACGGAGAAACAACTGTCGAACGACACCAACTCCCGCTTCATCAGCCGCGGCGAGGTCTCCCGCTCATAGCCGTTCACCTGCCAATGGTCATACCGCGACGTCTCTCCCAACACCAACACCACCACCGGCGATGCAAGACCCCCCACTGGGGACGCAGGCGTCTCGCCTGCGGTCAAGGTGCAAGCCTTGGAACTACCACGATGTTCTCCCTCCCTTTGTAGGGAGGGTTGGGGTGGGTCCTCGAGGGTCGGGGTGGGTCCTTCTACCCCAAACGTAAAATACCGCAGTGCTTCGTTCTGCTGCCGTATCTCCAACGCCATATCCAGCAGGTGGTAACTCACCAGCACGAAGTTAATCGGGCACACTTTCTCCGCCCCTACCCATGCGGCTGTTCGGATATCCTCCCCGCGGAAAGTAAACTCATTCTGGAACTTTGGGCGCAACTTCAACCCCACCACGCAGGCAATCAGAAATGCCCCAAACACCCCCGCGAAAGAATAGCGCACCACGCGCCTCCCCAAATACTCCTTCTCAATAAACCGATGATTCAGGTAGAAATACCCGCCCCACAGTGCGAAGAACACGATGATGACAGGCCAGTAGGTACTCAGCAACTCTACAAACTCCCCTTTCTCCGACTTGATAATCGTGAACACAAAGAGCAACGATGTAGTCGCCTGATTGATAATCAGATGCACCAACTCTATCGCCGAGAACAGCAACCCCGCGGACGCTACATAGAAGAACGTCCGCCGCCGCCAAATACACAAACCGAATCCGTAAATACTGATGCTCGTCAGCATGTATATCGCCCGCTGACCCATCGTCTGCAAGTCCTGCGCCATGAATACGCCGACGATGTTGGGCAACAGCAGAAACACCAACAAGCAAACAAACACTATCTTCTCACTTTTCTTCATACATCTTAATAATAGTACATTTTTAGTTCAGAAATACCCTGCGGACGACCCGCGACCGACCCGCGGACGACCCGCGAAAAACACACGGGAAAATAGCGCAGGGACAACGGCTTGAAAATCTTAATAATCGTACTCTTCCCATGGCACGAAAAGACCATGTCGGGATTTATATTGAACGCACGTTCATCAATCCCGTTTGTTTGACTCTATCCCAAAGTGTTCCTTGCGCGTTTCTTTCGCGCAGTCTATTTCCGACGGCAAAGATACTACTTTTTTTCGCAATAACCAAACGGAATATGCATTTTTTGAGAAAAAGCACCTCCTTTTCAGTCCATTCTCAGCATAAAAAAAGCGAACTGCCCGATAGTTTGTCGGGCAGTTCCTTTTCTACACAAACAGATGATGCGAATTACATATCATCGTGTGCGTGAAGCGATTGCACATACTTAGCGTGAGCCATCTTCACACGCTTCACCTCAGACGGCTTGTTGAATTGCTGACGACGACGCAACTCTTTGATAACGCCCGTCTTGTCGAACTTGCGTTTGAACTTCTTAATCGCGCGCTCAATGTTCTCGCCTTCTTTTACCGGTACAACAATCATCGCATACACCTCCTTTTCAGTTACTCTCTCCCGATTTACGGGACTCCGAGTGTGATAGCGTCATTTTTAAGTCTTCCGCTTGACCCTTTGTTAAACATTAGGGCGGCATGTACCGCCCCGAGTACCCAGAGCCGGGGTCGAACCGGCACGGATTGCTCCACTGGTGTTTGAGACCAGCGCGTCTACCGATTCCGCCATCTGGGCTTGCTCTCATCGAAAGCGGGTGCAAAGGTACGGCTTTTTTTTCAAATAACCAAATTTTCGGGCACTTTTTTTCTAAAAAACTACTTCCTAACCTATAATTGCCACATAATTAGCCATTAATTGGCGTTTTGAGAAGCATTTACTTGCCCAATTATCTGAATGATTAACGATAATTATATGTTTGTGGGATAGTAGAGCCCCCTACTCGTGATGGTAGGGCTCATGGCGCAGGATGGTCATCGCGCGGTAAATCTGCTCCACGAAGAAGAGGCGTACCATTTGGTGAGAGAAAGTCATCTTGCTCAGGGAAATCTTGCCGTTAGCGCGTTGATAGACCGCCTCCGAGAAACCGTAAGGTCCGCCCACTACAAACACGATATCCCGCCCCGCCGACATTTTCTTCTGCAAATACTCGCTGAACTCCACCGACCGAAACTCCTTGCCGTGCTCGTCCAGCAGCACCATCTCCGCCGCTGAGGGCACCGCGCGCAGAATCATCTCCCCCTCAGCCGTCTTCTGCTGCTCCTCGCTCAGCGACTTGGCGTTGCGCAACTCAGGCAGCACCTCCAACGAGAAAGGCACATAGTGCTGCAAACGGTTCCGATAGTCGTCTATCAGCGACACAAGACGCGCGTCCGTCGTCTTCCCCACGACAAGCAAAGATATACGCATATGAATTAAGAATTGAGGGTTAAGATAGCGCTTCAAGCACGCTTTAGGTACCAAACGAGGGTGTGCCTTCCGCGCCCTGCGCTATGCGACTGCAAAGGTACGGAAAAAAAGGCAATTATGCAAGCATTTCGCATTTTTATGCACCTTAAATTTGCATATTCGGGAGAAAAACATTATCTTTGCACGGAAATTCACTTATCAACCACTATAAATATACAGAGTAAGATATGAAGAAAACATTACCTCTTTTGCTGTGTTGGTGCGCTATGGCGTGCTTCGCAGCCAACACGGTAGATACCGTACAGGTGTCTATCCAACACCCCTCCTACTTCGCTTATAGTGAGGAGAATGCGATGTGGACATACATCGGCGAGACCAGCCAGAACGGCAAGCGCTACGTCTTCACGCTGGAATGGTACGCGCCCGCGGAGGACATGACGGGTACCTTCACCGGCGAGCAGATTGCCGAATATACCTACAACGGCGGTCTTATCATCAGCAACATGCCGAAGTTGGCGACAGAGATAGTGGCGGAGGTAAGCGGCAGCCGCGACACCGCCGTGCACATCCTGACCACACTAAAAGCCATCTCCGGCATTTCTGCTACCGACACCACGATGTACAAGATACAGATGTTGTGGACAAAGCCGAACCCGAAAGACACCCTCGAGCATATCGTGCCGAACGGCGAACTCGTAATGAGGGACTCGGCTATCTTCCGAGGTGTGGCGGAGGACAAATGGTCGGTGTCGCTCTGCTACGACAACTACGTTACCTATTTCGGCGAGAAAGCGTCCGGGCATGTGTTCGACAAGAACACTTTCGTTGCTTTCAACCAAGACACCATCACGCCGCTATCCAGTCCCACGGCAGTCATCACGCTGGACGAAGAGCGCGTCTATCACTTGGAGGCGGAGATATTCGGCACGGACGAGAACCTGCATATCATCCGATTAGACGCTGCTTTGCCTGCACCGACCGACACGGCGACGGTCTATTTTGACGATTGGAGCCTGCAAGACACTAACCTGCCCGACGAATGGGGCTGCCAAGCCTTTAGCGAGGAGTACCAAGTGGAGATTTACATCCAGACGGGCGAAATCCTGTCGGGAACCTACGAGGCGCAGCAGGTCTATGCCTACATCACAGAGATACTCCCCGACGGCTCGTTTGAGAACTACAGCGCGGTGTATGCGAAGGCAGAGGTGGATATCCGCGACACATGCCGCTTCGTTACCGCCGACCTGCAAGGGGAGAACGGCAGACTGTACCACGTGAATATGGAGTATCGCCTCCCCGTTGCCAAAGATACCGTGGAACTGACGTTCCAAGACATGGAGTTCTACGATAACATCACTTTTGCGCAGAACGTAACTTTCCTTGGCTACACCGCCGACTCGCTCTACTACCTCGCGATGAACCTCTACACGAACGAGATACCCGACGGCACCTACACTCAAAAGGATGTCTATCGCTCCTTTATCCTCCACTACTTGGACGAACCCGACGGCGAATACACGCAGGGCTTCATGCTCTACGGAACGGTGGAGGTGGAGTTTGACGGCGTGGACTCGATGTTTGTGCACGGCGAGATGCTCTGCACCGACTCCGTCTTCTACCGCTTTGATTTCCGCACGGCGTATAGCGTGAGCCAACATCTCGAGGGCGATACCGAGGAAGGCGAACTGATAAGGGAGTATTCGGAGGAGGACACCAAAGAAATCAGTTACGGCTACTTCCATGTGCTGACTATCACGAACAAGGCGTTTACGGAGCAGGTAGTGCTCTGGTTCTCCGTGGAGACAGACGATGACGACATCGTTATCCCGCCCGGGGTATATCCGATTGACGGCACCTCGCAGTTTGGCACGGTGTATGCTTCCACGGGCATTGACATGACCAAGAACACCATCTCTCCGTCGTTCTTTGCGACGGTGGCGTCGGATGCAGAGGGCAATCTCTTCTACTCCGACCCGCTCTATTTCATGGTAGATGGTACGGTTACGGTGGAGAAGAAGGACGCAAAGATGCGCCTGGTAGTGGACGCGGTGAACTCCTTCGGCGTGAAGGTCTATATCGTTTACGATGAGATACACACCGACCTAAGTGCTTCCCGCGAGTATGAGGTGCATGCTGTCAAGCACCTGCAAGACGGACAACTCATCATCCACCGCGGCGATAAGTCTTACACCGTCTTGGGCGTGAGCGTAGAGTAAAGTAAAGTAAAGTAGAGCGCTCTCACTACATAGTAATTTGCCAACCTATGAGGCTGTCCGACAAAACGGTCGGGCAGCCTCATATTGCTCGTGTAAGAAACGGGCTACGAAAAGAAAGAGGAGACATTGTCTTTTCACCTAATAACACCAATAGCGGCTCTCTGCCTGAGTCCAAAGCCATATTCTGACCAGTGATTCTGGTTTCGTCGCCTTGCTACCAGTGAGCCACCGGTGAGCCTCACCCCGGTTCACCGGTAAAATCCTGTGTTGATTAAGAGAAAAATTTGGTCATATCGTAT
>JBJECJ010000088.1:0-33089 GCA_051870955.1 Paludibacteraceae bacterium
ACTTCCGTAATCGGTTCGGGGGTTGCCACAAAGCCTGTGGAACTCAACGTGACTGTTACAGTCGGTTTTGTCTGCGCGAAGGCAAACATTGCTACCATCAAAGCAGCAAAAAGGGAATAAACCTTTCTCATTGTTTTGTTGTTTTGTTAGTTAGTAAATCGGGGCAGGCGATTGTTAATAATCTTAAACAATCATGCTCACTCCTTGTTTTTCTAAAATCTTGTGCAAAGATAAAAAAAAAAACGAATCTTGCAAATTTTTTAATCCTTTTCTTTGTTTTTCCCTAAAAAAGAGCCTGTTTTGGACTATTGGAAGGCAGAAAGCGGGCGTTTCTTCCGCCAAATACATACAAAAAGAAAGAACCCGACAGAATGCGCCAGACTGTTGGTACTTGTTGTATCATCGGCTCATGGTTCGTCATGTGTTCTTTTTGCGAAATTTGGACAATCGAGGAGGGGATTGCAGAGGCAGGGCGGAGGCTCGGGAAAGGCTCTATTTGGTCTCGCTTATGTTACGGTAATGTTACGGTAATGTTACGGTAATGTTCCGATAATGATATGGGACAGTCAGAGGGGAATATCGGGGGAATATCGGAGAGGACGTTATTGGAAATATGGACAATTTTGGCAAGCACACGGTTGCCGGCTAAATACACAAAGACGACCACGATTTTTATTGCAACAAAAATTTCCCCATTTTTTTCTTTAACATATAATTTTCGTATAATTAATCATTAATTCATTACCCCAAAAAACATAAATAGTTCGCAGATACCAGTGCCACGTTAATATACCCAAAGTTGAGTTATGTCGCCCCTTCGGGGCTTACAATGGATGTAAGTCTCCGTGTTCGTAGGGTTGCACCCTACGCTGTTTTATATCGCCCCTTCGGGGCTTTGGTTTAGGTATTTTTCCCGCATACACAGGGCACGTATGCCATTTTGGCAGGTAGGGCTGACAATTTGGCATTTGTTTGGCGGGAAAAAGGTTGTGGCACGATTATTGAACTATTTAGAGCGAATGCCTGAGGCAACAGGCTTCTAAGGGGACTCGGAAACGGGACTCCAAACACAGAGAAACTATTGCCATAGACACTAACCTAACACTATTAAAATTTTATGATTATGCTACCGAGTAAAAGAAATGACCAGACATGGTTGCCGAGTTTATTCAATGATTTCTTTAGTGAAGAATGGCCAATGATGCGCACCGCTGCTTCTACCGCGCCTGCCATCAACGTACTGGAAGACGAGCATGCTTACCACGTGGAGATAGCCGCTCCGGGAATGACCAAAGAGGACTTCTCCGCCCATGTGAACGACCAAGACGAGTTGGTGATTCTCGTGGAGAAGAAAGAGGAAAAGAAAGACGAGCAGAAGGACAAGAAGTACCTGCGCCATGAGTTCAACTACAGCCGCTTCGAGCAATCGCTCTTGCTGCCGGACAATGTGAACAAAGACGCTATCTCGGCGAAGGTTACCGACGGCGTGCTGCGCATCGAGTTGCCGAAACTGGACCCGACGGTACAGAAAGCACCTACCCGCGTGATTGACATTCAATAAGGAGCGCGCGAGCGTTTAACGCTCCATTAAAGAGCATTAAAAGACCATTTAAGAGGCTGTTTAACTCATTGAGTTAGGCAGCCTCTGCTTGTTTTAGGGGTAGGCTTAGTCCGTACAGTCGGCGGTAGATATATTTTTTGTATTTTTTTGCAGAAAAATTTGCGTATATCAGAAAAAAGTAGTAATTTTGCACGCTTTTTCGGGTTTAGGCTCCAACAAAGTCGCCTTAGGCAGCGTATGAGAACGATGTTCAGCAGCGCGAAGACCTAACCAGCCGCCTGACACGATGTAATTAAAAATCAATTAGATACAATGTACGCAATTGTAGACATGCAGGGCCAGCAGTTCAAAGTAGAGGCCGGCAAGAAACTCTTCATCCACCGCATGGACACCGAGAAAGGTGCTGAGGTGGTATTCGACAAGGTGCTGCTCGTGGACAACGAGGGCAACGTAACGGTAGGTGCTCCCTATGTAGCAGGCGCAAAGGTAGTTTGCGAAGTGCTCGACAACGAGTGCCGCGGCGAGAAAATCTTGGTATTCCACAAGAAACGTCGCAAAGGTTACAAGAAACTGAACGGTCATCGTCAGGACTTGACCAATGTAGTGGTAAAAGACATCGTTTTGGCTTAATCCACAGATTGTTTAACCCATTAAAAAGAAAGAAATTAGATTATGGCACATAAGAAAGGTGTCGGTAGTTCTAAGAACGGCCGTGAATCAGAAAGCAAACGACTTGGTGTGAAGATCTGGGGTGGTCAATTCGCCAAAGCAGGTAATATCATCGTGCGTCAGCGCGGAACAGTGCACAACCCGGGTGAGAACATGGGTATGGGCAGCGACCACACATTGTATGCACTCGTGGACGGTATCGTAACCTTCCGCAAGAAACGCAACAATAAGTCGTACGTTTCCATCGAGCCCCTCGCAGAAGCATAAGCGGGTCGTAGAGACCGCTACGCTGAAAGACCGCGCTTTGCGCTAAAAGACCGCTAACGGCGTTCGCTGTAAGACCGCGCTTTGCGCTGTCGGACTTCGAGCGACATAGCGGTCTTTTGCATTGTTTCGTCTTTTATCTTTTATCCCAAGAAACTATGTTAACCCTCAAGCAAATTTACGACAACCAAGACCGTGTGATAGCCGGCTTGGAGAAGAAGCACTTCGCCGGTGCGCGCGAGGCTATCGCCGAGGTCATCGCCCTTGACGCCACCCGCAAAGCCGCACAGCAGAAGAAAGACGCCGCCGCTGCCGAGATGAACAAGATTTCCAAGTCCATCGGCATGCTCATGGCGCAAGGCAAACGCGACGAAGCCAACGCCGCCAAGGCGCAGACAGGCTCGCTCAAAGAGCAGATTGCCCTCTTCGACAAAGAGATGGCGCAGGCGGAGGAGGCGCAGCGCAACCTGCTGCTGACCATCCCCAACGTGCCCTACGATATCGTGCCCGAAGGGGCCGGCGCCGAGGATAACCTCGCCGTCCGCATGGGCAACTGGCCCAACCAAGCCGTGCTCGACAGCCTCGCCGCAGGTAAGCCCGTGGCGCTTCGCGACTGGCCAGCCGCTGCCGACGAAGCCATCGCTGCAGAGCGTATCGCCAAGAGCGAGAAACTGCCGCACTGGGAGTTGGCGAAGAAATACAACCTCATCGATTTCGACCTCGGCGTGAAGATTTCCGGCGCAGGCTTCCCCGTCTATATCGGGCAGGGCGCACGCCTGCAACGCGCGCTCATCAACTTCTTCCTCGCCGAGGCGAACAAAGCAGGCTACACGGAGATTATGCCGCCGACGGTGGTCAACCAAGCCAGCGGCTACGGCACGGGACAACTGCCCGACAAAGAGGGGCAGATGTACCACTGCGAGGTGGACGACCTCTACCTCATCCCCACCGCCGAGGTGCCCGTGACGAACCTCTACCGCGATGAGATTATCGACGAGGCGCAACTGCCCATCAAGAACTGCGCCTACACCGAGTGCTTCCGCCGCGAGGCAGGCTCCTACGGCAAGGACGTGCGCGGACTCAACCGCCTGCACGAGTTCAGCAAGATAGAGATTGTGCGTATCGACACCCCCGAGCACTCCGACGCAAGCCACCACGAGATGCTCGACCACGTGGAGGGGCTGCTGAAGAAACTGGAACTGCCCTACCGCGTGCTTCGTCTCTGCGGCGGCGACATGTCGTTCACGGCTGCCCTCTGCTACGACTTCGAGGTCTATTCCGAGGCGCAACACCGCTGGCTGGAAGTGTCCTCCACCTCCAACTTCGACACCTATCAGGCGAATCGTCTGCATTGCCGCTACCGCCGCGCAGAGGACAAGAAAGTAACGCTCTGCCACACGCTCAACGGCTCTGCGCTCGCCCTCCCGCGTATCGTGGCTGCCCTCTTGGAGAACAACCAGACGGAGGAAGGCATCCGCATCCCCGCCGCTCTGCAACCCTACTTCGGCGCGGACATGATTCGATAAGACCTGAGAAAAGAAAAAGCACAAGAGGCTGTCTGATAATCACAATCGGACAGCCTCTTGTTTTGACGGCGGCACCACGACTTTGTCGCGAGTTTGTCGCGGGTCTGTCGCGGGTTTGTCGCGGGTCTCCCGCAGGTTGTCCGCAGGTCTCCCGCAGGTCGGGACTGCCAAAGAAAGAAATGTCCTTTTATGAAAAGTGAGGAGAAAATAAGGTTTTGTTTGCGTATTTGCAAAAAAAGTAGTAACTTTGCAGGCGGTTTGTATTCGTCTTAAAACCTGACACTTAAAACCCGAAACACAGATATGGCAGAGATTATCGGATATACCATTCCGGCGTTGGTAGTGCTGGCAGCGACATGGCTCGTGATGCACAAGTTCTACAAAGCCGAGGAGCAGAAACGCCTGTGGGAACTGAAACGGCAGTCGCAGAAAGAGATTTCGCCCATCCGCATGCGTGCCTACGAGCGGCTTTCGCTGTTGCTGGAGCGCACCACGCCCGCGCACATGCTGATGGATATGCCCTTGCAGGAGTTGACCGTTTTGGAGGTGCAGCAACGCCTGCTGCGCACTATTCGGCAGGAGTACGACCACAACCTCAGCCAGCAAATCTACGTGAGCGACGAGGTGTGGGACAAGATTATCCACGCCCGCGACGAGATGGGGGCTTTCGTTACCACGATGGCGGCGAACCTGCCCAAGGAGGCGACCGCGCTGGACTATGCCAAAGCACTCATCACCGCCTACAACACCAACGGCGACACGCCCAACGGCGTTGCATTGAACGCGCTCAAAGAGGAGGCGAGGAGACTGTTGTAATGAGGTTGAACCATTTCAAATATGTACTTTTGCTGTTGGCAGGCTTGTCGGCGTGGAGTTGCCGACCGGACACAGTATGTCGGCAGGACTTGGAGGCGGCGATGGGAATGACGGTGCAGTGGACAAGCATAGACACCGCCGGCGTAGAAACCATTATGAACCAATGGGATAGCGTGCTGATATGGGGTGCCGATTGCGACACCGTGCCCTATTTGGAGGTGAAGAACCAGAGCAAGTTATGGCTGCCGCTGCGGGTGGATACCGCGGTAACGACCTACCAGATTCTTTGGCACGAGCAAATGGACTTCATTGAAATACACCATACTAACGACCGCCAATTCATCTCCAACGCCTGCGGGTGCATGGTCTATCACACGATTGACTCGGTGCTTTTCGGCGGGGCGTTCATCGACTCGGTGGAGGTACTGAACACCATCGTCAGCGGCACCACGGAAGAGAACATCAAACTATACCTTGGTGGGAAATTAGGAATTAGGAATGAGGAATTAGGAATGAGGAATTAGGAATTAAGAGGGCTTTATTGCTTGAAATTTGAAACCAGAAACTTTCATATCCATCGGTTTGGTGCTTCTGCTATGGGTAGCGGGGGCGGGCGAGGTGTATGGGCAGGAGAATAAGCCGGCGAAGAGACTGAAATCGTCGGCAGTGGTGGAGCAGAAAGACACCACCGTGCAGCAAGAAGCCGCCCCCAAAGACACCATCTACAACGGCATGAGCCTGAAAGTGGACCTCTTCAACTCCGTTTTGGAGCCCGCGCGGTCGAAAGGGACGATACAGAACTACGAGATAGCCATGAACTGGCGGCTGAAACAGCGGTTCTTCCCCACGCTGGAGTTGGGCTATGCGCAGGCAGAGACGGCGGCAGACGGCGGGAAGCACAAAGGATTAGGCGGTTTCGCACGCGTGGGACTCGACCTGAACGTGAGCAAGAAGCATGTGCAAAGCGAGAACGTGATGTTGGTGGGCTTGCGCGTGGGAACGGCGCTACAACGGTATGACCTCACTGAGGTGCCGCTCAACAACAACTATTGGGGCACGCAGACGATGGATTTTCGGCAGCAGTTCGGAGCCGACTGCTGGGGCGAGGTGGTGGCAGGTTGCCAAGTGCAGGTGTGGAAAGGCTTGCAGATGGGATGGTACCTGCGCTTTAAGATTCTCTTCACACGGAAAGCCCAAGAGGGCGGTGTGCTGCCCTACTACCTGCCGGGCTTCGGCTACCGAGACGACACCAATTGGGGGATAAGTTACTATATCGGAGGATTTTTCTGAGAGAAAGCCCTAGAAAACATAGAATTTCTAGAAAACCTAGAATTTTTAGGAAAATAAGCAAACAAAACACAACCACTATGCGTACAACAGACCTAATGAATCGTGCAGCAGATAACATTCGTATCTTGGCTGCGGCAATGGTAGAGAAAGCGAAAAGCGGGCACCCGGGCGGTGCGATGGGAGGTGCAGACTTCGTGAATGTGCTGTACTCCGAGTTTCTGGAATACGACCCTGAGAACCCCGCGTGGGAGGGGCGCGACCGTTTCTTCCTCGACCCCGGACACATGTCGCCCATGCTCTATTCGCAACTCTGCTTGGCAGGGTTCTTCTCGTTGGAGGACTTGCAGCAGTTCCGCCAATGGGGCAGCGTTACTCCCGGGCACCCCGAGCGCAACATCGCCCGCGGGATAGAGAACACCAGCGGACCGCTCGGGCAGGGGCATACCTACGCCGTGGGGGCAGCCATCGCTGCCAAATGGTTCCACACGCGCTTTGGCGAGGTGCATAACCCCACGATTTATGCCTTCATCTCCGACGGCGGTATCCAAGAGGAGATTTCGCAGGGCGCAGGGCGCATAGCAGGCTACTTGGGGCTGGACAACCTCATCATGTTCTACGACTCGAACAATGTGCAACTCTCTACCGACTGCAATGCCGTCTCATCAGAGGATGTGGCTGCCAAATACCGTGCTTGGAACTGGTATGTGCAGGAGATAGCAGGCAACGACCCCGATGCCATCCGTGAGGCATTACGCAATGCCAAAGCCGAGGCAGAGCGCCCGTCGCTCATCATCGGGCACACCACGATGGGCAAAGGCTGCCTGACCGCAGAAGGGGCGAACTTCGAAGGCAAATGCTCCACACACGGGCAACCGTTGAGCAAGTCGGGCGCAGACTTCGCTGCCACAGTAGCGCACTTAGGCGGTGACGCAGCCAATCCGTTCGTTATCTTCCCCGAGGTGGAGGCAATGTACAAAGCGCGTGCAGAGGAGTTGAAAGCAATGGCAAACGAGCGCTACGCCGCCTACTACGAGTGGAAGCAGGAGAACCCCACGCTCGCCAACGAGTACGAAGCCTACATGTCGGGCGAAACACCGTGTATCGATTGGAGCAAGATACAGCAGAAGCCGAATGCTGCCACCCGCAACGCATCGGCAACCGTGTTAGGCTATTTCGCTGAGAACGTGGGTAATATGGTGGTTTCTTCTGCCGACCTGAGCAACTCCGATAAGACGGACGGCTTCTTGAAGAAGAGCAAAGCCTTTACCCCGGGCGATTTCTCGGGAGCATTCTTGCAAGCGGGCGTGAGCGAACTGACGATGGCTTGTGTATGTATCGGTATGGCATTGCACGGCGGTATCATCCCCGCCTGCGGCACGTTCTTTGTGTTTAGCGACTATATGAAACCCGCTGTGCGTATGGCAGCATTGATGGAGGTTCCCGTTAAGTTTGTGTGGAGCCACGATGCGTTCCGCGTGGGCGAAGATGGTCCGACGCACGAGCCTGTGGAGCAAGAGGCACAGATACGTCTCATGGAGAAACTGCACAACCACAGCGGCAAGCCCTCTATGCTGGTGCTCCGCCCCGCCGATGCCGAGGAGACCACATGGGCATGGCGGCTGGCGATGGAGAACACCGACACACCCACGGCGCTTATCCTCTCGCGGCAGGATATACCCAACGTGGCAGGCGTAAACGAAGAGGGTTTCCGCAAAGGTGCGTATATCGTCAGCAAGGACGAGAACCCGCAAGTGGTGCTGTTGGCATCGGGTAGCGAGGTCAGCACGCTGATGGCAGGCGCAGAACTGCTGCGCGCGGAGGGTATCCGCTTGCAGATTGTCAGTGTTCCCTCCGAAGGACTCTTCCGTCAGCAGCCGAAGGAATACCAAGCAGAGGTGCTTCCCGCAGGCGTGAAGCGCTTCGGGCTGACCGCCGGACTGAGTTGCACGCTCGAAAGCCTTGTCGGCGAGAACGGCACCGTCTGGGGACTCAACTCCTTCGGTTTCTCTGCACCCTACAAAGTGCTGGACGAGAAACTCGGCTTCACCGCGCAGAACGTGTATGAGCAGGTGAAGAAACTAATCTAACAAACCTAGAATTTCTAGAAATCCTAGAAAATCTAGAAATCCTAGAACTAATAAATAGCAACAATGGACTACAATTTTCAGGAAATAGAGAAGAAATGGCAGCGGGAGTGGGCTGAGAAAGGTATTTACCGCGTGAGCAACCATAGCGACAAGCCGCACTACTATGTGCTGGATATGTTCCCTTATCCGAGCGGGGCGGGCTTGCACGTGGGGCACCCTCTGGGGTATATCGCGAGCGATATCTACAGCCGCTATAAGCGTCTGCAAGGCTTCAACGTGTTGCACCCCATGGGCTTCGACTCCTACGGTCTGCCCGCGGAGCAGTATGCCATCCAGACAGGGCAACACCCCGAGAAGACCACGATGGCGAACATTGGTCGATATATCGACCAATTGAAGAAGATTGGTTTCTGCTACGACTGGGACCGCGAGGTGAAGACTTGCGACCCGAGTTTCTATAAGTGGACGCAGTGGGCATTCGTCAAGATGTTCCACTCCTACTACGACAGCGTGCAGCAGAAGGCGCGTCCTATCAGCGAGTTGGTAGCGCAGTGGGAGCAAAACGACCCCACGTGGAAGACGCTCAGCGAGGCGGAGCAACAAGCGCGCTTGATGGAGCACCGTATCGCCTACTTAGCAGACACGAAGGTGAACTGGTGTCCGGCATTGGGTTGCGTACTGGCGAACGATGAGGTGAGCGAAGGCTTGTCGGTGCGCGGCGGGCACCCCGTGGAGCAGCGCGTGATGCGCCAATGGTGCCTGCGCGTGAGTGCGTATGCGCCTCGACTGCTGGAAGGGCTGGACAGGATAGACTGGTCGGATAGTCTGAAAGAGACCCAACGCAACTGGATTGGACGCTCCGAGGGGGCAGAGATGCAGTTTGCCATCAAGGGGCAGGACGAACCGTTCACGATTTTCACCACGCGCGCGGACACCGTCTTCGGCGTTACGTTCATGGTGCTTGCGCCCGAGAGCGAGTACGTGCAGCGGATGGTTACCGCCGAGCAACGCGAGGAGGTGGAGGCATATTTAGATATGGTGAAGCACCGCACGGAGCGCGAGCGTATTGCCGACCGCAAGGTAACGGGTGTGTTCACCGGCTCGTATGCCATCAACCCGCTGACGCACGCCGAGATACCCATCTATATCAGCGACTACGTATTGAGCGGATACGGCACGGGGGCTATCATGGCGGTGCCTGCACACGACAGCCGCGACTACGCGTTTGCTAAGCACTTCAACCTGCCGATTATCCCGTTGATAGAGGGGGCAGACGTGAGCGAGCAGAGTTTCGATGCCAAAGAGGGCGTGATGATGAACTCGGGTTTCCTAAACGGTCTGCAAGTGAAAGAAGCGATTGCGAAGATGAAGGAGTACATCACCAACACGGGTATCGGTCGCGTGAAGGTGAACTACCGCCTGCGCGATGCGGTCTTCAGCCGCCAGCGCTATTGGGGTGAGCCGTTCCCCATCTACTACAAGAACGGTATGCCATACACCCTGCCGGAAGAGTGCCTGCCGCTGTTGCTGCCGGAGGTGAGCGATTTCAAGCCGACAGAGACCGGCGAGCCGCCGCTCGGACACGCGCAGCAATGGGCGTGGGACGAGGCGAAGCAGCAGGTAGTGGACAAAGCGTTGATAGACAACCAAACGGTCTTCCCGCTCGAATTGTGCACCATGCCGGGCTTTGCGGGCTCTTCCGCCTACTACCTACGCTATATGGACAACCACAACGACCAAGCACTGGTAGCCCCCGAGGTGAACCAATACTGGAGGCAGGTGGACCTCTACCTCGGCGGCAGCGAGCACGCCACGGGGCACCTTATCTACAGCCGCTTCTGGAACAAGTTCCTCTACGACCTCGGCTATATCTGCGAGGACGAGCCCTTCAAGAAACTCATCAACCAAGGTATGATTCAAGGGCGCTCGAACTTCGTCTATCGCTTGATAGGCAGTGCGAACACGTATGTGTCCTACGGGCTGATTGACACGCCCGAGTACCAAGGGCGCGTGCAGCCTATCCACGTGAATGTGAATATCGTAAGCAACGATGTGTTGGATATAGAGGCGTTCCGCGCGTGGATGCCGGAGTACAAAGACGCGGAGTTCGTATTGGAAGACGGCGTCTATAAGTGCGGTTGGGCAATAGAGAAGATGTCGAAGTCGATGTTTAACGTGGTCAACCCCGACGATATCGTGGCTAAGTTCGGTGCGGACACGCTGCGTCTCTACGAGATGTTCCTCGGTCCGCTGGAGATGTCCAAGCCGTGGGACACCAACGGCATTGACGGCGTGCACCGTTTCCTCAAACGTCTGTGGAACCTCTACGAGACTATCGAAGACGGCGAGCCGACGGCGGAGGAACTGCGGAGCCTGCACAAGTTGATAAAGAAAATCACGTGGGACATAGAGAACTTCTCGTTCAATACGTCTATTCCCGCTTTCATGATTGCGCAGAACGAACTGACCGCGCTCAAATGCCACAAGCGTGCTATCCTCGAGCCGTTGGCTATCTTGCTGGCGCCCTATGCGCCGCACTTGGCGGAAGAGATGTGGCACCGTTGCGGCAACGAGACTACGGTCTGCGATGCAGAGTGGCCCCTGTGCAACGAAGCCTACCTCGTGGAGGATAAGCAGAAATACCCCGTGCAGTTCAATGGCAAGGTGCGTTTCACGCTGGAGGTGGCGAAAGACACACCGCGCGAGGAAGTGGAGCGGATTGTGATGGCAGATGAGCAGACGGCGAAGTACCTCAACGGCGGCACGCCGAAGAAGGTGATTGTCGTCCCGGGAAGGATTGTGAATATCGTGGTGTAAACAGACTCTTGTTTACAAAGGAACAGAATACGCCCGACAAGTTCGCTTGTCGGGCGTATTTGTATCCATTATGCAGCCAAGCAAAGTAAGGGGCGAAATGCTCCCTTTTGGGAGAGGGGAAGGATACGTGTTTTGGACAATTATTGTGGTGTGTCAGGCGGGGGGCGGGGAAGGCGGGGCGGGGGTTCGACAGACCCTCAACAGACCCTCGGCGAGGTCAGTCTTATGTTACGGTAATGTTCCGATAATGTTCCGATAATGTTCCGATAATGTTCTAATAGGGTCTCGGGACAAATTCGGGCGGATTTCGGGGTGATTTCGGGATGATTTTGGGAGAAATTCAGGGTGATTTCGGGGTTTGGGCAGGAGGGTGTTTTTGGGAAATTTGGACAATTTCTGTTGATTTGTATCCGCCGAGACCGGGAGCATACCGGATGTCTAAGCCTCCTCTTCGGGGGCTATTTTTTCGTTTTTTGCGTTTTTTCTTGCGTATGTCAAAAAAAAGTCGTAACTTTGTCGTCGAATTTGCCTGCGCGAAAGAAATCCCGACAAGTCGGGATTCCCGATGAATCGGGACAAGTTTAGCGCTTCGGCAAATTCTCCTCTCCGAAAAATCTCGGATTTTTCGGAAACCATGCGGGTGCAAGAAAGTGAAAATTTAAGGTACAATCTACATATACAATGCAAAAGATTAGGAACATAGCGATTATCGCGCACGTGGACCACGGGAAGACAACGCTCGTGGACAAGATGCTGTACACGGCTCATCTGTTTCGCGAGAACGAGCAGAAAGGCGAGTTGATTCTGGACAACAACGACCTTGAGCGCGAGCGAGGAATCACCATCTTGGCGAAGAACGTGTCGATAGACTATAAAGGCTACAAAATCAACATCATAGACACTCCGGGGCACGCGGACTTCGGTGGCGAAGTGGAGCGCGTGCTGAACATGGCAGACGGCGTGTTGCTGCTGGTGGACGCGTTTGAGGGTCCGATGCCGCAGACGCGCTTCGTGCTGCAAAAGGCATTGGAACTGAACCTGAAACCGATAGTGGTGATAAACAAGGTGGACAAACTGAACTGCCGCCCCGATGAGGTGCAGGAAGAGGTGTTCGACCTGATGGTGAACCTGAACGCGACGGAGGAACAACTTGACTTTCAGACTATTTACGGTTCTGCGAAGAACGGCTGGATGAGTACGGACTGGCGCAAGCCGACGACCGACCTGACGGCGCTGATGGATGCCATCATCGAGTACATCCCCGCTCCGGAGGAGTTGGAGGGCACGCCGCAGATGCTCATCACGTCGCTGGACTACAACGCCTACGTGGGGCGTATCGCCGTGGGGCGCGTGCACAGAGGTGCACTGAGAGACGGCATGAACGTGTGTCTGGCGAAGAAAGACGGGACGATGGTGAAGACGAAAATCAAGGAGTTGCACACGTTCCAAGGCATGGGGCACGTGAAGACGGACGTGGTGAAGAGCGGCGATATCTGCGCGCTGATAGGCATCGACGGCTTCGAGATAGGCGACACGATATGCGACTACGAGCAACCCGAGGCGCTGAAGCCGATTGCGATAGACGAGCCGACGATGTCGATGGTGTTCACCATCAACGACTCGCCTTTCTTCGGCAAAGAGGGTAAGTTCGTAACGAGCCGCCACATACAGGAGCGACTGAACAAAGAGTTGGAGAAGAACCTCGCGCTGCGCGTGGAGCGCGGTACGGACGAGAACTCGTGGCATGTGTTCGGGCGCGGCGTGTTGCACCTGAGCGTGCTGATAGAGACCATGCGCAGGGAGGGCTATGAGTTGCAAGTGGGTCAGCCGCAGGTGATATTCAAGGACATAGACGGCGTGAAGTGCGAGCCGGTGGAGATGCTGACGGTGAACACGCCCGACGAGTGCAGCGGCAAAATCATTGAGTTCGTATCGACGCACAAGGGCGAGATGACCAAGATGGAGATGGTGAACGACCGCGTGCAGTTGGAGTTTCTGATACCCTCGCGCGGAATCATGGGCATGCGCACATACGTGATGAACGTGAGCGCAGGCGAGGCGATTATGGCACACCGGTTCTTTGAATATCAGCCGTTTAAGGGCGAGATAGTGAAGCGCAACAACGGTTCTCTCATTGCCATGGAAGGCGGCACGGCATACGCCTACGCGCTGGACAAACTGCAAGACCGCGGACGGTTCTTCATCTACCCGGGCGAGGAAGTGTATGCGGGGCAGGTAGTGGGCGAGAACAGCAAGGAAGGCGATATCGTGATAAACGTTACGAAATCGAAGAAACTGACGAACATGCGGTCGAAGTCGGCAGACGACAAGGCAGTGTTGCCGCCGCCTGTGATTTTCTCGCTGGAAGAGGCGCTGGAATACATCAAAGAGGATGAGTATGTGGAGGTTACGCCGACGCACATGCGTATCCGGAAGATTATCCTCGACGAGTTGGAGCGGAAGAGAGCGGGGAGGGGATAGGATAGGATAGGATAGGATAGGACCCACCCCGCCCCTCCCTACGAGGGAGGGAGAAGGGATAGAAAAGTCCGAGTAATCGGAGTATTCTGAATAACTCAGAGTATTCTGATAACTCAGAAAACAGAATGAAACTATAATTAAAAATTAAACGATATGCAAATTAATCAAAGTGAAATGAAAGACTTGCAGGCTGTGTTGACGCTGACTATTGAGCCTGCAGATTATCAAGAGAAAGTACAAAAAGACCTGAAGCAGATTCGCCAGAAGGCGAACGTACCGGGTTTCCGCCCAGGCATGGTGCCCATGGGATTAGTGAAGAAGATGTACGGCAAGGGCGTGCTGGCAGACGTGCTGAACAAGGTGGTCGGCGAGCAACTGAGCAAGTACATCGACGATAACAACCTGAAAGTGCTGGGCGACCCGCTGCCTAACAACGAGTTGACCCCCGAGATGGACTTGGACAACCAAGACACTTTCACCTTCGCTTTCGACATCGCCGTCGCACCCGAGTTCGACGCGAAACTGAACGGACACAACAAACTGACGCAGTACGTGATTACCGTTACCGATGAGATGGTGGATAAGCAGGTGAACTCCTACGCAGAGCGTTTCGGCGAGTATGCTGACGCCGAGGAGGTGCAGGACGGCGACATGCTGAAAGGTCTGCTCACCGAGCAGAAAGAAGGCGGTATCGTGAAAGAAGGGGCTGTGCTGATGCCCGCTTACATGAAAGACGACGCGCAGAAAGCACTTTTCCAAGGAGCGAAGAAAGGTGATGTGGTTACGTTCAATCCCGCAGCGGCTTACGGCAGCGAGGTAGAGGTGTCGTCGCTGGTAGGTATCAGCAAGGAGGAGGCAAAAGACCTGACTTCGGACTTCACCTTTGAGATTCAGACGATTACGCGCCATCAGCCTGCGGCTATCGACGGCGAGTTGTTTGCCAAAGTGTATGGCGAGAACAACGTGAAGGACGAGGCTGACTTCCGCGCTCGCGTGAAAGCCGAGATAGAAGCCAACATGGCAGAGGACGCGAAATATAAGTTCGGACTGGATGCCAAGGCGGCTGTCATGAAGAAGATGGAAGGCTTGCAGTTCCCCGAGGCGTTCCTCAAACGCTGGGTGCTCGCGACGAACGAGAAGATGACCCAAGAGGAGTTGGACAAAGACTTCCCCGCAATGCTCGAAGAGTTGAAATGGCACCTCGCCAAAGACCAACTGATGAAGGCTTTTGAGGTGAAAGTGGAGAAAGAAGACGTGGAGGCATATGCTCGCGAGGTGGCTCGCATGCAGTTCATGCAGTACGGCTTGATGCACGTGGAGGACGCTTACTTGGACAACTTCGCACAGGAGATGCTCAAGAAGGAAGACCAACTGCGCGGCATCGTGGAGCGCGTGGCAGAGAACAAGATTTACGATGCGCTGCGCGGCGTAGCCAAGGTGGAAGAGAAAGCCATCAGCCACGAGGACTTCGGGAAACTGTTTGCGTAATGCGAATCCATTTTATTGCCATCGGCGGTGCCGCCATGCACAATCTGGCGCTGGCGGTTGCTGCGAAGAAAGGATATGTGGTAACGGGGTCGGACGATGAAATCTTCGACCCCGCTCGCACACATTTGCAGGAGGCAGGACTGTTCCCTGAGGAGTTAGGTTGGCACCCCGAGCGTATCACACCCGATATAGATGCCATTATATTAGGTATGCACGCGCGCGAGGACAACCCCGAGTTGGTTCGGGCACGCGAGTTGGGACTGCGGATTTATTCCTTCCCCGAGTACCTGTACGAGCAGACGCGCGACAAGGTGCGGATAGTGGTCGGCGGTAGCCACGGCAAGACCACTACTACCTCGATGATACTCTATGTGTTGCAACGTTTGGGCATCGAGGCGGACTACATGGTGGGTGCGCAGATAGAGGGTTTTGAGCGCATGGTACGGCTCTCCGACACGGCGAAGTACGCCGTCTTTGAGGGCGATGAGTACTTGACTTCGCCACTGGACCTGCGGTCGAAATTCCTATGGTATCATCCGCACGTAGCGATACTGACGGGTATTGCTTGGGACCATATCAACGTGTTCCCCACTTTCCCGCAGTATGTGGATACCTTCCGCCGCTTTGTGGATTCGTTTGAGCCCAACGGGAAGTTTATCTATTTTGCCGGCGATGAGAACCTGCGCGACATAGCCGCGCATGCGCGTCCGGATATTACCGCTATTCCCTACGAGGCATACGACGGCAACGTGCCTATGCAGGTGTTCGGCAAGCACAACATGCAGAACCTGCAAGCCGCCTGCCTCGCTTGTCAGCAGATAGGCATTGCGGCAGACGATTTCTACCGTACCATCAGCACATTTACAGGTGCCAGCAACCGCTTGGAGAAGATTTGCGAGACGGACACCTCGGTGGCATACAAAGACTTCGCCCACTCACCCAGCAAACTCCGCGCGACGGTGAACGCTGTGCGAGAACGCTACCCCGATAAACGGCTGGTAGCCTGCATGGAGTTGCACACGTTCTCCTCGCTGATGGCGGATTTCCTGCCGCAGTACGAGGGATGTATGGCAGAGGCAGACGCGGCGTTTGTCTATTTCAATCCGAAGGTGATAGCGCATAAACGCCTGCAACCGATTACCGCCGAGGAGGTGCAACGCGCGTTTGGCACGAAAAATGTAGTAGTCTTTACGGACAGTCAATCGCTTGCCGAGGCGGTGCGCAATGAGGTGGTAGGCAGGAGCCATATCGCTCTCCTGATGATGACCAGCGGGACATTCGACGGCATTGACATCCCTGCATTTGCCAAAGAGTTGTTATTTTGACGCAGATTATGAATACAGAGAAACAGACAAAACGCGATTATCTCTACATGCGAATGGCTCGCACGTGGGCAGAGAATAGTTACTGCCAACGCCGTAAGGTGGGGGCACTGCTCGTGAAAGACCAGATGATAATCTCCGACGGCTACAACGGCACGCCGAGCGGCTTCGAGAACTGCTGCGAGGACGCGAACAACGTGTCGCTACCCTACGTGCTGCACGCGGAGGCGAACGCCATCACGAAGGTGGCGCGAAGCAACAACAGCAGCGAGGGAGCCACGCTCTATGTTACCGCCAGCCCGTGCATGGAGTGCTCGAAGTTGATTATCCAAGCCGGTATCAAGCGTGTGGTCTATGGCGAAGAATACCGTATCATGGACGGTATTGAACTGCTGAAAAAGGCAGGGATTGAAGTGGTGTACCTGAATGATTAAAGACCGCTCGCTTTGCTCGCTGAGGCTTGCATCTATGTTTATCCCGACAAGTCGGGAATTTATCGGGAAAGATGAAGGATAAAAGACAAAATAGTTCCGAATGCGAAATTTCATAGACGGTGGTGATAAGTCTTTAATCCTTGTTCCTTAATCCTGAATCCATTATGAAACCGAATGTAAAAAAGTATTTGTTTCCCACTATTGCCGTAGTGGCGTTGCTGGTGGGGTTTCTCATCGGTAACGCGGTGAGCAACAAGGTGAATGCCCAGCGTTTCTTCATTCAGAACGGGCAGATTTACCAAGCACCCGCCAGCAAGGTGGACCAGTTGCTGCAACTCATGGAGTCCGCCTATGTGGACGAACTGAATATGGACAGCATCACCGACGAGGTGATGGTGGAGTTGGTGCAGAAACTCGACCCCCACTCCGCGTATATTCCGAAGAAAGACCTTGAGATGGTCAACTCTGAGTTGTCGGCTTCGTTCTCCGGCATCGGGGTGCAGTTCAACATACAGAACGACACGGTGCGTATCGTGGCAGTCATCGCGGGCGGTCCGAGCGAGGGCGTGGGCGTGGTGGCAGGCGACAAACTCATCACCGTGGACGACTCGCTCTTTGTGGGAAAGCATATTAACAACGAGAAAGTGATGCACACCCTGCGCGGCGAGAAAGGCACGAAGGTGAAGATTGGCGTGATGCGCAGCGGCGAGCCCGAGTTGCTGCATTTCACCATCACGCGCGGGGACATACCCGTCAACTCGGTGGACGCAAAGTTCGTCATCGAGGGACAGAAGAAGATTGGTTTTATCCGTGTGAATAAGTTCGGCGAGAAGACCTACGCCGAGTTTATCTCTGCGCTGGCGACGGTTCGTTCGCAAGGGGCGGAGGCGTATATTGTGGACTTGCGCGAGAACAGCGGCGGCTACATGGACCAAGCCATCCGCATGGCAAATGAGTTCCTCGCCAACGGCGATATGATTGTCTATTCCGAGGGGCGTGCTTACCCCCGTTACGAGGCACGCGCCAACGGCACGGGTCGCTTCCAAGACGTGCCTCTGGCGGTGCTGATAGACGACTTCTCGGCTTCGGCGAGCGAGATTTTCGCAGGCGCCATGCAGGACAACGACCGCGCCGTCATCATCGGTCGCCGCTCCTTCGGAAAGGGACTGGTACAGCAGCAGATGCCGTTCTCGGACGGCAGCGCGATACGCCTGACGGTGGCGCGCTACTACACACCTTCGGGGCGTTGCATACAGAAGCCCTACACGCTGGGCGACCAAGCGGATTACCAGATGGAACTGCTTGACCGCTTTGAGCACGGCGAGTTCTACAACGCCGACAGCGTGCACTATCAGGATACGACGACTTATCGCACGAAGAAAGGTCGCGTGGTGCACGGGGGCGGCGGAATCATGCCGGACGTGTTCGTGGGACGCGACACGACGCTCTACACTGCCTATTTCAACCAAGTGGCGAACCGCGCTTACACTTACCAGTTTGCTTACCAATACACCGACGCGCACCGCAAGGAACTGAGCCGCTACAAAGATTGGCAGTCGCTGGAGAAGCACCTGCTGGAAGTCAACTGGCTGCCGGAGTTCGTGCAGTACTGCAAAGACAAGGGCGTGGAGCCTAACCAACAGCAGATAGCGAAGTCGAAACCCTTGATTCTCAGGCTGGTGAACGCGTATATCGTGCGCAATATCCTCGGCGATGACGGTTTCTTCCCACTCTTTGAGCGAGACGATGAGATAACGAAGAAGGCGGTGGAGACGATTTCTAATTATGAATTATGAATTAAGAATTAAGAGGGCGCATGCTCTGACCACTAACCACTGACCACTGACCACTCAATTTGGTACAATTTTTGCATAGGCAAAGTTAAGCATATTAACCAACATTAAACAAAACTTTACAACAATGAACAAGAAATTTATTTGCCCGATTTGCGGATTCGTATTTGAGGGCGCAGAGGCACCTGAGCGTTGCCCGCAGTGCAAACAAGTAGTAACCTGGAAGACCGTTGACGAGAACGCAGGCTTGGCTTTTGCTTGCGAGCACGTAATCGGTGTAGCCAAAGATACCGACGCACAGATGAAGGAAGACCTGAATGCACACTTCATGGGCGAGGCTACCGAGGTAGGTATGTACTTGGCAATGTCGCGTCAGGCAGACCGCGAGGGCTATCCCGAGGTAGCAGAGGCTTTCAAGCGCTATGCGTTTGAGGAGGCAGAGCACTGCGCTAAGTTCGCTGAGTTGCTGGGCGATGTAGTATGGGACACCAAGACCAACCTTGAGAAGCGCATGATGGCAGAGGCAGGCGCATGCGAGGACAAACTGCGTATCGCTAAGCGTGCGAAAGAGTTGAACCTCGACGCTATCCACGACACCGTTCACGAGATGGCAAAGGATGAGGCTCGCCACGGCAAGGGCTTTGAGGGTCTCTTCAACCGCTACTTCAAGAAGTAATCAGCCGCAAGTCTGCTGATAGGTATGGATAGAGACTGCCACAATGGCAGTCTCTATTTTTTTGCAGTGTGCATATGGCGGCTTTTTGCCGAAAAAACATACTTTTATTTGCATAATTCGAAGAAAAGCAGTATCTTTGCTGCCGAAACCGAAGATGGGGCTGCGGGTGGGGCTCACGCCGAACTCTTTCATTAGCAAGCGCAAGTCGCTCCCGCCGAGCATTGAGGTTTCAGCATATATTTTGATAAAAGCGTTTATTGGCGCTTGTTTTGGAATCACGAAATCTGCAAGTTTCTCTACCCAAGGCAAGATTGACAATGAACGCCCGCAGGATATGATTAGTCCTTTCGTCCATGACGAAGATTATCATATTCGGCGTGGGCGTACAAATTGTTTATTCTTGTAGAAGGGCTTTGCAGAGCCTCGTGATTGTAGAATGGGCGAATAGTAGCACCACGCTTTTTTGTTTCTATTCACCGAGTTGTTTGGTGCTTACAATTCACAGAAAGACAAACGATTATGAAGAAACGGCTATTTCTTTGTTTGGTGGCTGTTGCGGGCGGTCTCCAACCCGACGGATTCTGTGCTTATCATGGAGGTGCGGTCTCCATGCCGCACCCATAAAAGATGTAGGCAAAGGCACTACTGGGAACGTGGGCGTCTCGCCTACGAGCAAGGCGATAGCCTTGATGGTGAAAGCATTGCATAAGCAAGCGGTTTGTCAAAACTGACCGCTGACGAGACTCCCGCCTCCTTGGTAAGGCATTGATTTGTTAATCTATTTATCCTTTAACTTATTCATTTTATGAAAAAACTCTTTTTCATGGCTGCCTTGTTGACAGCAACCCTCTGCGCTATGGCGCAACAGAACCAAGTGAGCCCCGATGCACCTTTGGAAGGCGTTTTCTCTGTGGCGAAAGACAAGCAGGTGCGTTTCTCCAAAGGCAACCTTCAATATACGCAAAGCACAAACACTTGGGCTTTTGCAGAGAATCAGTATGAAATGTTGGACACTGCCAATGTGAGAAACAATGCCTTGGCAGACAAGATTGACCTCTTTGGTTGGAGCGGTAGCACTGCCACAGCCCGGTGGGGAATCAGCACCTCCAACGACAATAATAATTAGTCGGGCGACTTTGTGGATTGGGGACAAAATATCGGTGATAGCAGTACATGGCGCACATTGACCTACGATGAGTGGCAATATGTGGTATCTGGTCGTACAGGTGCAGAGTCGAAAAGAGGTGTGGCGCGTATCAACCTTAACGAGGCAGGTACTATTTATGCTAATGGTCTAATTCTCTTGCCCGATAATTGGACGGATATAGAAATTACCTTCAAGTCAGGTTTCTCGAACACTTATAGTGAACAAGCCTACGCCGATTACCAAACCTTTACCCTTGAGCAGTGGGAGCAATTGGAGACAGCGGGTGCCGTCTTCTTACCTGCTTCGGGTCGCCGCTACGGGTCGAGTATCAACTATGTGCAGAGCCGCGGTCGCTACTGGTCTGCCACTCCATATGACTCAGGTCTCGCCAACTATCTGTACTTCTTCTCGGATATGGCCGTCTGGGATGACATCGGTCGCTGCTACGGGCTAGCCGTCCGTTTGGTGCAAGATTTGTGATTTGGAGTTTAGGATTTGGTTTGGGCTGCTACCTTTCGGGGGGCAGCCCTAATTGTTGGAGCATTCTTAATAAAGAGAGGTGGGACAGTGGGACAGTGGGACAGCGGGACAGTAGTTTCTATAAACTCACACGCGCGCGTACGCACATTATAGTTTTAGGAAACTGCTGTCCCGCTGTCCCACTGTCCCACTCCTGCCTGCTACACACGCTCCCCCTCCGCCGCCTGTTGCAGCACCCAAAAAAGGTACGATTATTAAGATTTCGCTGCCGTTCTTCCGCCGCTACACGCTCGCGTGTTTTTCGCGGGTCTCCCGCGGGTCGGTCGCGGGTCGTCAGCAAGGCAATCCAGCATTGAAAATGTACTATTGTTAAGATTTACCTTACCGACACCCGCCCCCAAAGTAAGTCATAAACGCCAATTTTTAGCGGCTCGGGCTTGCAGGTTCCAATTATTTTTTGTATCTTTGCGGGCGAATTTGTCAATCGTGCATTGGTCAATCGTAAATCGTACATTCGTAAATCGTAACTAATATGTTGTATATTCCGGCTCCTGAGGGCAAGCGCCTTGTTTGGTATTTATCGATGGAAGAGTATCTGGCGCAGCATGCGACGGAGGATGTGTTCTTCTCGTGGGTGGTGGCACCGACCGTGATTTTCGGTCGGCACCAAGTGATGGAGGCAGAGGTGAACATGCCCTACTGCCAATCGTACGGCGTGCAGATGTATCGTCGCAAGAGCGGCGGAGGGTGCGTGTATTCGGACGAGGGGAACCTGATGCTCTCGCACATCACGCCGAACACGCACTCGGAGCAGGTGTTTCAGTGGTATCTGGACACGGTGGCAGACGCGCTGAGAGGGATGGGTTTCCCTGCGGCAAAGACGGAGCACAACGACGTGCTGATAGGCGACAGGAAGGTGTCGGGCAACGCGTGCTATGCGCTGCCGACGGGGACGATAGTGCACGGGACGATGCTCTACAACGTGGACTTCGCCGCGCTGCAAGAGGCGATAACGCCGTCGCATGAGAAACTGGCGAAACACGGGGTGCAGTCGGTGCGGCAACGGGTGGTGAACTTGAAGGAATTGGACAATTTGACAATTGGGCATGCGGGCGAGGGGCACCCTGCGCTGCGGGATATTCGAGCGCTGGCGGACTACTTCGCGTCGCAGCTGTGCGACCGCACGCGCGAACTGACGGAGGAGGAGATACGGGGAATAGAGTTATTAGAACAAACCTACCTCGACCCTGAGTTCATCAAAGGCTGAGTCGTGCGAGGAGGTGGATATCGGTGCGAGTCTGTGCTATCTGGCGCAGGCTCGCTGTGTTTTTGGAATAGATGGTCTCGCTGGCGCGGAGGTAGAAAGTGAGCATGGAGGCGGCTTGCCATCGGAGGTTGAGGTAGAGGCGCACGCCCTGCCCATAGACGAAGGGCGAAGAGTAGGCGTAGAGGACGTCGTGCTCGTAGGTGTAGATACGGTTGGCGTAGTGGCGCGCATCGAAGAGTTGGAGGCGGCCGCCGAGGGCGACGGGGGCTTGGCGGAAGGTGTAGTCGATGTCCTGCAAGAGGGAGACGCCCCACGTGAGGGCGCTCGCGGTGTCGGCGGCGAGGTTGCATTCCGCCTGCGTGCGCAGGTCCCATCCGCCGCCGCTCCACGCGTAGGTGAGCCGCCCGCTGTACAAGCCCTTGCGCCCCTTCTCGCGGGCACGGAGACGCAGGGTGAGTCGGTGGGCAGGCGCGGGCGTGTAGGCGGCTTCGCCCATCGCCTCGTAGCCCCACGAGGGGGCGAAAGGAATGCCGTACTTCACGCCCGAGAAGCGGAAGACATCGGCATACAAGGCGAAGTGCCAGCGGCGTAAGCGACTAATATCCAATCCGATATAGCCTCCCTGCTCGTCGTTGAGGCGACTGGTCTCGCTGAACGCGTAGCCGAGGGTGTTGTCGAAGAAAGGGGAGTAGTAGCGGTAGAGCGCGATGAGCCCGATACCGTTGACGGGGGTCATGCGGCAGCCGAGTTCGAGTCCGACGCCCCAGCGGGTGTTCTGCGCGGTGGCGAGTTCGCCGAAGATGTCGTATCTGCCGAAGTTGTAGCGGGCGTTGATGCCCAAGACGGCTTGGTGTATTCCTCTGAAATAGTGCGCGTTATAGCCTGTGTTTCGGAAGAGGCGGAGGGTGTCGGAATAGATGTTCTCCGCGAGGGTGATGCCCATCTTGAACTGCTTGTGGCGCAGGGTGAAGTTGCCGCCGAGGACGTGCCGCCACGTGCTGTCGTTGGCGCGCTGCATGCTGTAGAGGGCGGAGAGGTCGAAGCGCGTCTGCCCCTTGCGCCAGCGGACGGTGGCACCCACGCCGTGCAGTCCCGCGTCGTCGGTGCTGCTGTAGCGGCGGAGTCCCTCCACGGCATTGCCCGCGGTGAGCACGTAGGCGGAACGCCCCATGTGGAACGGCTGCGCGAAGACCAGTCCCTGCCCGAAAGAGGCTTGGAAATTGCCGGCGACGAGGGTGTGGAGCGCGCCGAGGTCGTTCAGTTGGAGGTAGGCGCCGTAGGTCATGTCGGGTGCCATCCCGCCCGCGGGGCGGCGCAGCGTGGCGCCGAACTGCACCTGCCGACGATAGCGGAAACGGTAGCGCGCCTGCACGAAGAGCGGGTCGGGGGTCTTGCTGTCGGGGATGGTGTTCTCGATGTTGCGCGCGTCGAGCCGCAGCAGCACTTCGTGCTTGGCATGGCGGAAGACCTCACGGATGTTCAGGCTGTCCTGCTCCGCCACGGGGCAGACCGTGACGAAGGCGCAGAGGTTGCGGATGTCGTACTCCGCCAAGCATGGAATCAACTGTAGTTCAGTCAGTTCCTGCATGGGATGTTCGTACACGTAGAGTAAGATGGCGTCTATCTGCTGGTCGCTGAGGAAACGCAGTTGCTGCAGGTCGGCGGCGGTGGCGCGGTTGAGGTCGATGGGGTTCGCCGCCATCTCTTGGAGGTCGGTCTGAATCTCCTCCCAGTCGGCTTCGCCGTCCTCCGCGAGTTGGGTGAAAATATCGTTGATGACCCATTGCAGCGGCACCTGCTCCGCGCGGCAGACGCTCGCCGAGAGCATGAGCAGCAGGCATATGGCGCGGGCGGCGTGTCTCATAGCGTCAGTCGCAGAGCGAGAAGAGGTCGGCACGCGGGTTGACCAGCATGACGGGGACGAGGGAACGTTGGATGGCTTTGCGCTCGGGCGGACCGAAGAGGAGGTCGTCGAGCCCGTACTCGCGGCTGGCGGTCAGGATGAGCAGGTCGTGTTGGAAATCGCGCTGGCGCTCGCTCGCCTCGCGCGTGATGCCGAAACTGTCTTTCCTCGCCTCCTGCACCTCGTAGGAGATGGCGACGCCTGTGCGCTCCGAGATACCGCGGATGTGCGTCAGGATTCGGTTCACGTTCTGCTGCGCCTTGGAGCCGTAGTCGTGGGCTTTGAGGAGGATGATGTGCGCCCCCGTCTTGCGGGCGAGGTAGGTGCAAATCTCCGCCTTATAGACCTCTTCTTCCAGCATTGAGACAGGAACGAGCAGACGGCGCAACGGCTTGATATTCATTGTGTTCGTTATAAACACATACGGCCGCCGCTCCTCGCGGCAGTCGTTCAAGTGCTGCTGAATGGTGCGACTTTGGTTCGCACATTCAATCAATCGGATATCGGGATTATCGGTCAGGATAGGGTTCATTTTATTTGATAGCCCGTTGGTTCAACTGCTTGTGGTATTGGTTGGCAGCATTGGCGTGCGTGCCGTAGGTGGCAGAGAAGATGTGTGTGCCCGAGAAGTCGGGGTTTGCGCACATATAGAGGTAGTTGGTCTTGGGCGCATTCAACACAAAATCAATGGTTTCACCGTTCGGGCAGCGGATAGGTCCCGGGGGCAGCCCACGGTATTTATAGGTATTATAGGGCGAGTCTACCTCCAGATGGCGCTTGAGCACGCGGCGCAGTTTGAGGTCGCCGGTGGCGTAGATGACCGTCGGGCACGCCTGCATGAGCATGCCTTTGTGGAGGCGGTTGAGGTAGAGGCTGGCGATGATGGGCATCTCCTCTTTGTTGTGGGTCTCGCCCTCCACAATGGAGGCGAGGATGGCGACCTCGGTCGGGGTGAGCCCGATGGAGTCCGCTTTGTGGCGACGCTCGTCGGTCCAGAACTTGTTGTACTCGCGCGCCATGCGGCGGAAGAGGTCGTCGGGCGTGATGGTCCAATAGACCTCGTAGGTGTTGGGCAGGAAAAGGCAGAGCGCGGTCTCTTTGTTGAGCCCGAACTGCGCCATGTATTGGTCGTCTTCCAGCCGCGAGATGATGTCAATGCTGTCCATCATGAGGCTCTTGGAGAGTTTGCCCGCCAACTGCTCGCGCGTGCGGATATAGTGGTTAAACGTCAGATTGACAGGCGTTTCCTCGCCGTACATCAGGCGGTGGATGAAGTACTTATCGCCCATTTCCTCAGGGAAGCGGTAGTAGCCGGGCTCGGGGTGGGTGAAGCCCATGCGGCGGCTGTGGAGGTCGAAGTTGAAGAAGGAGGCGATGGTGTAGTCCTCTTGCACGAGGCTGAGCACCGAATCGGTGGTCGCCGAGGGATAGATGTGGTAGCCGTGCTTCTCGCCGTCCTTGGAACGGAAGTTGCTGACATTCAGTCGATAATACTGCTCAAAGCAGACGGTTGCCACGATGGCAACCAAGAAAACGGCAATGCCGATGAGTATGCGTTTGGTTTGACTTTTCATAGTGAAATCTTTTTTGTGGTGTTCAATCGAATTTTAACATATAATTATCGTATAATTATTCGTCTAATTTTTTCATAGCACAATTATATGGTTAATTATATGTTAGCGGGGATTCGACACATGCGGTCTTTTTATAGGTTTGCATTGTAATAGGCGGGGTTGCCGGTAACCTCTTCGCCGACGAAATCAGGTTTGCGAAACGGAGTATCCGCCGCGGGGAGTTCTAACTCGGCGATGCGTAGCCCCTCGTGGCTGCCGTGGAACACATCCACCTCCCATTTCAGGTCTGCCTCTTCGGCGGGCACGATGTAGCGGGTCTTGCTAATCACGCCCGGCAGACACAAGCGAAGCAGTTGCCGTGCATCCTGCACGTCAATCTCTTTCTCCCACTCGAAGCGTTCGAGGGTCTGACTGTTCTCGGTGGACTTGATAGTTAGGAACGCGCGTGTGTCGCGCATGCGTACGCGGATGGTACACGCAGGCTCTTTGGACAGATAGCCTTGTTCAATCTCATACTGACGGGTCGCTTGGGCAAGGAACGAGTCGCTCACCACAAGAAACTTACGTTCAATCTCGGTATTCTTCATCAAAACAACATTTCTGAAAGGGGACTGTGGGGAAGTCGTGTCCGCTGATTTAATTCTCACAATTGTACGCGAACCGCCTTTCAATTAAACTTCTTTTTCGGAGGGCTTTTTCGTCTCCATGTATCCTCTTTGTTAGGGTATATAGCCCTCCATTGCTGACATTCTTTTCAAATCGGGTGCAAAATTACGCTTTTTTTCTGAAATACGCAAAAAAATCCCTGAAAAATTTGTGTATATCAGAAAAAAGTTGTAATTTTGCAACCGCATTTGGCAAAAACGGCATGTTTTCTGCTCAAAAGCCCCGAAAGTAGCGTAGCATTTCATTTTGTTTGGAACTCGGTACACTACGAGGAGAGATGGGTGAGTGGCTTAAACCAACAGTTTGCTAAACTGTCGTACGGGTAACTGTACCGGGGGTTCGAATCCCCCTTTCTCCGCCAAAACGAAAATAGAGGTGCAGCCTCTATTTTTTTTCTTATTATGATATACCACAAAGAATTTATGAACTCTATAGCAGTAGAAGAAGAGACGATGCGTCCTGACGAGATTATTATTCGTTCTATTCGCGATGATTTGCAGTCGGGTGCTCTGCAGCCGGGTATGCGTCTACCCGCAGAGAGGAAAATGGCGGAACGATTCGGGGTAGGCAGAATCCATGTGCGTGAAGCCTTAAGCAAGTTAGAAACTTACGGCATTATCAGAACTCTTCCACAGAGCGGGAGTGTGATAGTGGGATTGGATATTTCCGCTATTGAAGGGTTGCTGACGGATGTACTGCGCCTTCACAAGCCTGATTTCGCCGCATTGGCAGAGATGCGTGTATTATTGGAGGTCAACTCTGCTCGTTTTTGTGCAGAGCGCCACACTGACGAAGAGATGCAGGAGATAGAGGAAGCATTGGAGAACTACAAACAGGCATACGAAAAGCAACAACCTAACGAGATAAACGCCACTGATTTTCAATTGCACCGCTGTATAGTCCGCGGCGCACACAACTCTGTGCTTCATTCCATGATGTTGATTATTACGCCTGAGATAACCGATATATTTCACAAAGAGAACGTATGCGACACCTTGGATAAGACAGCCTACCAACAGCATTGCGACTTGGTGCAACTCATCCGCGAACGTAGGAGTTCGGACGCCGCAGAACTCATGCAACAGCACCTGTCAGGTATGCTCAATTATGCCCAAAAATTGAGAAAATAACAAAAAAGGCATTTTTTTGCCTAAATAATTTGGTCAACCAATTTATTTTTCGTACCTTTGCACGAAAATAAGATTGGTTGACCAAATTTATTTATGGTTATCAACCTGAAAAACGACCTAACTTATACCTCTAAATCTATACAGACATGCGCAAAACAACTCTTCTCCTTTTCTCTGTGATGCTGTCTCTTGGAATATGGGCAGCGCATCCTTGTATATCGCTCAGTTCGGACGGCGTGGAAAAGATACGCGAGTCGCTGGGCAAATACGAACAGTTCGACCGTTCGTATGCCTATGCGTTGCAGGAAGCCGAAGCCGCGTTAGAAAGCGGGATAGACGTGCCCGTGCCCAAAGATGCTGCCGGAGGCTACACACACGAGCAGCATAAGAAAAACTACTATGCCATGTACTATGCGGGCATTGTGTATCAAGTAACAGGAGAAAAGAAATATGCAGACTATGTATGTCGTATGCTACATGAGTACGCCAAACTCTACCCCACCCTCGGGCAGCACCCCTATGTGGGTTCTCCGGTACCCGGGCGATTGTTTTGGCAGACACTGAATGAATCGGTATGGTTGGTACACACTGCGATGGCATACGATTGTGTGTATGACTATATGCCTGCCAAGGAGCGTGCTTTTGTGGAGAAGAATCTATTCCTACCTATCGCTCGCTTTATTGAGCAGGGTACTCCCGCCAACTACAAGACCTTCAACCGCATGCACAACCATGCGACATGGGCCAATGCAGCGGTGGGTATGATAGGATATGTGATGGGTAATCAAGACTTGATAGACCGCGCCTTGTATGGGAGTGAGAAGGATGGCAAAAGCGGGTTTTTGTTGCAATTAGAGAAACTGTTTTCGCCGGATGGTTATTTCACGGAAGGTGCTTACTACCTACGCTATGCGATATGGCCTTTTATGCTCTTTGGGCAAGCCATAGACCTTTGTCAACCCGAGTTGGCGATATTCGAGCGCAGGGACGGTATTCTGCTCAAAGCGATGAACGGGCTGATAGAGCAAGCCTACGATGGCACTATTCTACGCATGAACGATGCGTTGGAGAAGACCTATTCCACCCAAGAGATTGTATGTGCGTTGGATATTGCGTATTATGTCAGTCGCCGCCCTGAGTTGCTGGATATAGCCGCCCGCCAAACGACCTACACCTTGTCGGCAGCGGGCATCACAACTGCTATTGCGGTGGCAGAAGGCAAGGGGCAACCGTTTGAGTACCACTCCATGCTGCTGCGTGATGGAGAGTATGGCGAGAAAGGCGGTGTAGCACTTATGCGCAGCCATAGCGAGAAAGACATGCTGGTTACCATGAAAGCCACGTCTCACGGGCTCTCCCACGGGCATTACGACAAGTTGACCTTTGCCCTATACGACAACCACCATGAGATACTGACCGACTACGGGGCTGCCCGTTTCCTGAATATAGAGTCGAAGTCCGGCGGGCGATATACGCACGAGAACGATACGTATGCTATGCAGACCATCGCGCACAACACCTTGGTGGCAGACGAGACCTCACATTTCCATGCCGACTACAATACCTCTATGCAGTATGCGAGCCAAATCAACTATGCCCATTTCACGGATAGCATACAGATAGTGTCTGCCACTGACAACAATGCCTACCAGCCCGAAGGCATAGGAATGGACAGGACGATTGCGTTGATAGAGCATCCTCAATTGGATTTCCCTATCACCATAGATATCATGCGCGCGCACGCGAAAGCAGAACACACCTATGATCTGCCATTCCACTACAATGGTCAATTGATTTGGAGTTCGTTTCCCTATACAAGAGAGGCTCAGATGTTCGTTCCCATGGGGACACAGTACGGCTATGAGCATCTTTGGCTGGAGAAGAGACATGAAGATATAGACGGCTTGGTGCAGTTTACATGGCTGCTTGGCGACCGTTTCTACAGCGTCAGTTCGCTGCTTCAGCACGGCGAAGTATATCTTACCCGCTTAGGTGCCAATGACCCCGATATGAACCTAAGGAGCGAGCCCGCGGTGATTCTGCGCCAACCTGCGCAGAAAGACTATACCTTTGTCAGCATAGTAGAGCCTCACGGGCTGTATGACTTGAACTTGGAACTCACCAAGAAGGCGTATAGCCGGGTGAAGGCGATAGAGTTGCTCTTGGATAACGAGCAATATACCGCGGTGCGTGTACAATTCCGCCAAGAGGTATCTCCGATGTTGCTGATAGTGGCACACGAGGACGCATCGGAGGAGCAAGCGCACTCTGTAAACATAGGCGGGGAAACGTATCGTTGGGCAGGCAATTATCACCTTATTTATTAACATAAAATCTAATAGATTATGAAAACTTGCAGTCAGAGTTTTGTTTATGCGAAGGATGTGGCATGGGATGATCCCGCTCCGGGCATCCGTCGTCAGGTAATGGCGTATGATGGTCAACTGATGTTGGTGAAGGTATGTTTTGAGAAAGGTGCAGTGGGCACTCCCCACGAGCATTACCACTCGCAGGCGACCTACGTAGCCGGCGGGAAGTTTGAGTTGCAGATAGGCGAGGAGAAGAAGATTCTCTCCGCAGGCGATGCGTACTATATCGCCCCCGATGAGTTGCACGGTTGTGTATGCTTGGAGGAAGGCATCTTGATAGACACCTTCTCGCCTATGCGTGCGGACTTTCTAAAATAGCGGGCTATGAAAATCAGAGGATTACGTTGGTGGGTATTGTCGCTTATCGTGATAGTTACGATTATCAACTACCTTGACCGCAATACGCTGGGTATCATGTGGGCGGAGATTGTTCGCGATCTCGGTCTGATAGATGCCGAAGGGCTGAGCGAGGCAGAGTTCAACAGCCGCAGCAAAGAACTGTTTGCCTATATCAACATGTTCTTCATGGTGGCTTATGGCATCTCTCAGATGCTGTCGGGTAAACTATACGACAAGATAGGCACCCGCAAAGGTTTCACCATCTCGGCGCTGGTATGGGGTATCTCTGATGCGCTGATGAGTCTGGCAGGTGGTGTGAAGTCGATATGCGGTTTTCGCGCGGGCTTAGGATTAGGCGTAGCCGGTCCGTGGCCGGGCACGGTGAAGAGCAATGCGGAGTGGTTTCCGCAGAAAGAGCGTGCTATGGCGCAAGGACTATTCAACGCCGGTGCATCCGTAGGCGCGATATTGGCTCCGATACTGATTGCACTTATCTGCACGGCAGTAGGCTGGAAACTGACTTTTGTGATTATTGGTTTGCTGGCTCCGCTATGGGTCATTCCTTGGCTAATACTGAACAAGAAAGGACCGAAAGAGCATCCGATGATTACGGATGCGGAGCGCGAATATATCATCAGCGGTCAGCCGGAGGCTACGGTGAAGCAGGACAAGGGGCTGAGCTGGGGTCAGTTGCTGTCGAAGCCGAAGAGTTACGCCGTCATCTTGGCACGCTTCTTCTTGGATCCGGTATGGTGGATGTTTGTTACGTGGTTGCCTATCTACTTAGGTCAGAAGTATCAAATGGACTTGAAAGCATTGGCAGGCCACATGTGGATACCGTATGTAGGTGCAGCGCTGGGTTCGATAGCAGGCGGCTGGGTATCGAGCCACTTGGTAAGCAGCGGCAGGAGCGTCAACTTCGCGCGCAAAGCCTCCATCCTGATAGGTGCTTGCATCACGCTTCCTGCGCTTATCTACGTGGCATTTGTGCAAGATGCGATGATAGCCGTATGCTGCATGGCGATTATCCTCTTTGGCTTCCAGTTTACGATGAACAATATCCAGACCTTGGCGAGCGACATGTACACGGGCAAGAGCGTAGGTTCTCTTGCAGGCTTAGGCGGTGCCGCAGCCACCTTGGGTACGATACTGAGTATCTGCTTTATCCCGATGCTGACGGCGGGCGACAACTGGACTCCGTTCTTTATCATGGGAGCCTCGCTGGTGCCGCTGAGCGTGGGGGCGGTGTTCTTGTTTGGGAAGAAGATTGGTAAAGATATCAACTAAACGTTATAACAACACAAAAATTATGAAAAGATTAGAAGGCAAAGTAGCCATCGTAACGGGTGGCGCTCGCGACTTAGGTCGCCAAGTTTCTCTCACTTTGGCTCGTGAGGGAGCAAAGGTAGTGGTTAACTATTTTGACAATCCTCAGGATGCCGACACTACCCTTCAGATGATTGCCGAGATGGGCGGAGAAGCCATCAAAGTGCAGGGTGATATGACGAAGGCAGAAGACGTGAAGCGTCTGGTAGAGGAAGGTATGAAGGCGTTTGGCGAGCACATTCATGTGCTGGTGAACGTGGTAGGCGGCATTGTAGGTCGCAAGAAGATTACGGAGCAAGACGAGGCATGGTATAACTTCCTGATGGATGTGAACATGAAGAGTTGCTGGCTCTGCACGCGCGAGGTGGTGCCCCACATGCCTGCCGGCAGTTCGATTGTGAACTTCTCTTCGTTGGCAGCGCGCGACGGCGGCGGCAACGGTGCTTCGATGTACGCTACCGCCAAAGGGGCTGTGGCTGTGTTTACCCGCTCTATGGCAAAAGAGTTGGGACCTGACGGCATCCGCGTGAATGCCGTGGCTCCCGGTACGATTGCGACCTCGTTCCACGACCGTTTCAACACGCCGGAGAACCGTGAGCGCATGAAGGGTATCTATCCCCTTCGTCGCGAAGGCGATGCGCAAGACGTGGCAGACTTGGTACTCTTCCTCGCTTGCGATGAGAGCGACTACATCACGGGAACGAACATCGACATCAATGGCGGAATGTTCTTCTCGTAAGGGAGCCGACCGCTGCGCTATCTGACCGCTGCGCTATCTGACCGCTACGCTGAACGACCGCTGCGCTGTCAGACTGATATACTATCTCCGCTAAAACAGTCGGACAGCGAAGCGGTCGGACAGTGAAACGGTCTTTCAGCGGAGACTTGTCCCGACTTGTCGGGAAGCGCGGTCAGAAAGCGTAGCGGTCCTTTGTCCTTTATCTTTTGTTCTCGTTGCGGGCGGATGCCGATGCTTGCATCCCGCCCCCTGCCCCCTCCCCCCTCTAAGAGGGAGGAGGGGGAGTGGCAACCGCACTCTTCTTGCATTTCAAAGACGAAGGTAGCTCTAACTCCCCCGCCTCTCCTAAAAGGAGGGGAGGGGGTTAGGGGGCGGGATGGTACGTTCGGCAACCAGCCGCGAAGGCAATTAAGAATTTAGAATTTAGAATTTAGAATTTAGAATTAAGAGAGTGCAGCCAAAACTCCCCCACTGCGGCTGAAAGCCGAATCCTCCTCCCGCCCCCTGCCCCCTCTGCGAGGGAGGAGGGGGAGTGGCAACGCATACACAAGAGGCTGTCTAACAAGTCCGTTAGGCAGTCTCTTTTTAATGTAACGTAGCATCTATATGGTAATTAGTAGTCTTTATTTAACTTCCATCCCCCCCTATTCCCCAGTAGTCTTAATCGGTATCTGCTCGGTTTCTGATCGGTTTCTGCTCGGTTTCTGATCGGTATCCGGACGAGACTATACCGAGTCAAAAACGAATCTCCTACAGAGAATGAATATGTACCCATCAGCGCATGATGTACTTGTTAGACAGCTTCAACTGAAGTTACCTTCGACTTTGCAAAACTCAGAGACTATGGTAATAGGTCTTTTATCCTTTTTCTGGCGTATAGGTCATTTTGCAGTCTGAAATCTTTGTAATATTATGAATTATAGCC
>JBJECJ010000089.1:0-6304 GCA_051870955.1 Paludibacteraceae bacterium
TAGGTGATTCATAGGTGATTCGTAGGTGATTCGTAGGTGATTCACGAATCACTTCCGAACCTGTAACCTGACCTTTTACTCACCGCAAACGGCTAATGTTTGTCCCCGAGCATGTCGTTCAAATCTATCAGGTTGAACGCACGGTAGTACTTGTCCATGTTGTGCTCTATGCGCATGAGAACCACTTCCTCTGCATTCACTCCGATATATTTTAAGTTATCATACAGCAATTGCCGTGCCACAAGTGTCTCTGCCTTCTGCCAGATATAGCGGCAACCGGTCTTCACCAACCACAACTGTCTCTCCGGCGACACCTCACGCAGGTCTTTGCCCACCTCGTCTCCGTGCAACCATTTCTTCCAGCGTCCGGACTCATACACCTGCTGCCACAACACCTGTGTGATATGGCTCAGTTGCGGGATACGTCCCGCCTCATACTGCTTCTGTTCCTCTTGCTCCAGTTCAGCCAAAGCGTCGTATTCGTTCATCGTGAACTCAGGTCCCACGTTCGCGGCACCCATGCCCGACAACGGATATTCCTCGGGGTTGCTCACATCATCCGTGTAGTGCCCTTTGATATAACTGCCGTACGGACGTACCTTCGCCGTCAGTTCTTTTGCCACCTCGGGGTCGAAGGTCGTGGTGTGCAGGTCCGTACCTACCTTTCCGACGATGAAGCAGGGCCATACGTCCGACAAGCCCGCTGCTGCCAAACCGGCTTTCAGGTCCGTCAGGAAGGTGTCGAAGGTCTTCGGGTCTGCCAAACCGCCGTGCACCTCCTCCGTACCTACCTCGTAGGAGATGGCAGGCAGATTGTGCGCTTTGCGGAAAGCCTCCGCATGCGCAATCAACTCCACCGTGCGGCTTGCCACCACGTGGATGTTGATTATCTCACCCTTCGGCAAGAAGATATCCACCGTCGGGTCCACGTGTATCAGGTCGTAACCCGCCAGCAACGCCGCTTCGTAGGACTTCTTCACGCCCTCCATCGCCTGCTCTGTGCTCCAACGCTCTATCGACTGCTTGTCCTTCAACCACGGACCGCCGTGGTCTATCGCTACGATATACGGCCCCTCGTAGTGCACAGCCTCAGCCTCGCGGCGCAGTATCTTCGTAAACTCCGACTGCGTCATACCCGTATAGCCGCCGTCGCAGTCCACTTGGTTCAGCGTCGTGGCGAAATAGATAGGCGCATTGTTGCGCTTCGCCGCGCGAAACGATGCCTTGATGACCGATAACGAGTTCGGGCAAGCAGCAAACAACGTCCTGCTCACACCCGTCTTGCTCTTCAACTCCTCCATCTTGCGGAGGATATCTTCTGTCTTTGCCATAATAGTTTAGTGTTTAATGTTCTGTATGGATGTTAATGATATATCTTCACGCCTTCTACTACGCGGTGTATATTGCCCGATATGGAGGGCGTGTCGGGACATAAGCCGTGCGCCACAGAGGCGTAGAAGCCAAGCAGTTGACCTACAATGACATACGGCAGCAGCGCATAGATACCCGTCGCCTCGCTCGTGTGGGGCATCACCACCTGCAAATCGGCATGCACACCCTCTATCTCCACGCGCTTGCCTGCCGCCACAATCACCTGTGCCACTACCTTGTTGTTGCCCGACACTTGTTTTATCAGGTCGCGCTCATAACGCTGCACACGCTCATCATCGCTCAACAGATAGACAAGGATACTTTTCTCGTTCACCACCGCCTTCGGACCATGGCGGAACCCTAAGAAACTATCGAACTTGCAGACGACTGCACCGTCCGTCAGTTCCTGCAACTTGAGGTGGCACTCCTCGGCTATCCCCTTCATAGCACCGCTTCCCAAAAAGACACCACGCTCAAACTCTCGCCCTGCTATCGCCGACAGGTTGTCCTCATACTGTCCCAACACCGCCTGTGCGTTCAGCGCAAGGGCTTCTATCTTGCTCCGCTCCTCCTCAATATGCGCTATTTGGCTCAGCATCAGGCAGGTAAGCAGCATGGTGGAGAAACTGCTCGTCATAGCCAGACTCTTGTCGTCCGTCTCCTCGGGCAGCAACAGCGTCAGTATATTCTCACCCTTGCCCGACGTTGCCAGATGCCCTTCCGCGTTACACGTGATATATACATGCGCCGCCTCCTTGCACAAGTCGTTCGCTATCTCCACGGCTGCCACGCTCTCCGGACTGTTGCCCGAACGTGCAAAACTGACCAACAGCAACGGACGGTCCTGACGAAGGTAACAAGCCCCGTTGGTAACGATGTCGGTGGTTGCCACCGCACGCACATTGCCCCATATCGGACGCAACAACGGAGCAATGGCATCGCCTATGAAGGCAGACGTGCCCGCACCCGTCAGCACGACATCCGTCTCCGCCGTCAGATAACGCCCCATGAACGCGCAAATCTCATCCTTGCGCTCTACCATCAGCGAGTACGCCTTCAGCCACGCACTCGATTGCTGAAAAATCTCTTTGTATGTGAAAGTATCTTTCATAACTATATAGAAATTAGTGATTGAAAGTGGTTGTAATTTTTCGTTTTCGACTGCAAAAGTACTAAATCCTGTGGAGGCAAACGAAACAAAACATATGTTTTATAGCATGGTTTAGCCTCCATGATACAATATGCTTATTTTCAGCATGTTACTTGCATTTCCCACCCTTAATCTTCGTTTCGAAACGTTTCGAAAGCACAAGCGTTTTTTGCCGTTAGTTCTATCAGTCTCCTGCCTATCTCCGCATTTTCCATAATGCCTGTGAACCGCTCCGCCCCGGGTCCGTAAGCATACACGGGAACCACCACGCCGGAGTGGCTTTGGTTGCCGAACCTACACTCTGCCTCTCCGCGTGCTATGGAGCCGCCATGCAGCGTCATCGCGCCCGTCTCGTGGTCCGCAGTAACCACCACCAGTGTCTCGCCGTCCTCCTCTGCCCATTGCAACACAGCACCCACTGTCCGGTCGAAGTCCAACACTTCTTCAAGGGCAGTGCCGAGTTGATTGGCATGGCAGTAATCGTCAATACACGAGCCCTCTACCATCAGCACAAAGCCCTCGTCCGACTGCAACAACCGTATGGCATGCATAGTCTGACGGAGAAAGAGGTCGCCGCGAGCAGGCGATGCCACGTACTCCGAATCGGCAAGTACGGCAAAGACTGGCAGTTCTGCGGCTTGAAACAGGCTGTCCGAACAACAGTACAGGTGATAACTTTTCTCGCCCAACTCGCGGAAGATATTCCTGCCGTCCTGACGGTGGGTGAAGAAGTACATGCCGCCTCCCGCCACGTAATCCGCAGTGCCCTCCAAATAATCGGCAATGATGTCATCGTACAAATCGCGGTTGTCCGTGTGGCAACAGAAATCAGCAGGCGTAGCATCACACAGCCTGCATACCACACTCACCCCCGTGCGTTTGCCCACGGAGTGCGCATAGTCTAACAGCGACGTCAGGTCTCTCCCTTCTGCGTCCGTGCCGATGTGTGCCTTGCGCGTCTTGTACCCCGTCGCCAACGCGGTGCCGCCTGCGCCCGAATCGGTGATGAGCGTATCCGTACAATAGGTGCGGCTGAGCCCTGTGTATGGGAAAGCGTCCATGTTCAGTTGCCCGTGATTCACTACCCACGCCGCGCTCACCTGCGTCAGACCCATGCCGTCGCCTATCATAAGGATGATGTTCTTCGGACTACGCCCCGCGGGCACCTCCCGTAGCGTCTTCACCACGGGAGTATAGGTGTGGTCTGAGCGATAAGTCAGGCTGTGCTGCTCCTCCGTAGAGCAACAGCAGAAACCCGCCAGCAACACGAGTACCAACACGCTATGACACGCCCTGCGGGCTGCGAACACAATATGACCCTTGCCGCTACAACGCATATTCTTTCCTATCTATTTTCTTTGATGATTTCGCGGCAAAGGTAGTGCAATTTTGCTACACACGCAGACGGGATACGTATGTTGTAAAACATACTTTATGAAAGGATGAGCCTAATAGGTTGATTTAGTGATTATTAGAAAGTATTTCCACATAAAAGATAACATTTCGAAACGTTTCGAAAGTATTTTTTAGACAAAAAGGCTTATTATTTGTTTTCGCATGTCATATTTTTTTTGTACTTTTGCGCTGCAATCTAAACCCTATAAGAATCATGAACGAAACATTTCTTGACACAATCAGTACAGAAAAGACGTACACAGCCAAAGAGCGCAGGGCGCTGATTCTCAAGTTGATAGACAGTAATGATGAGGTATCCGTCAATGACCTTGGTCGGGTCTTCCATACCTCCACCGTTACCATTCGAAAGGACTTGACCATCCTGCAGCAGCGCAATCTGCTCAATCGCACCCGAGGCGGGGCTATCCGTAAGCCGGTGGAGAACTTGAACGAAGACAACAACATCGCCAAGAAGCGTATGTTCAATGCACGAGAGAAAGAATGCATAGGCAAGGCTGCCGCCAAACTCATACGAAATGGCGACCACATCATGCTCGACTCGGGCACTACCACCCTTGAGATAGCCAAGAACTTGGACAACTTCTACGACCTCACGATTATCACCAACTCCGTGAATATCGCAGAGGTGTGCCTCCGATACAACCGTTTCACCGTGATAGTCTTGGGAGGACACTTGCGTATCAACAGCCACTCCACCGTCGGACCGCTGGCGCTGAACACGCTCAGCCATTTCAGCAACTATAAGTTGTTCCTCGGCGTGGACTCTTTCTCGCTGGAATCGGGTATCTCTACCCCTAATCTGGAAGAAGCCATGCTCAACCAAGCCATGATAGCCCAAGCCGACCAAACGATTGCGGTGTTCGATGCTTCGAAATTCAACAAACGCAGTTTCTGCCACATTGCGCAAGTGCAGGAGATAGACACTATCATCACCGACAAGAGTATCCCCTCCTCCATAGCCGCCCAACTCCGCACACAGTCCATCCAACTGATTGTGGTGTAAACGATTTTAGCAAATCTTACAAGGAGGGGATTAGGAAGGGAAATCTTAACAATAGTACATTTTTGGGGCAGGGTTGACACGCTTACAACCCGCGAAAGACCCGCGCTCGACCCGCGAAAAACACCCGAAAGAGTGGTGAGGGACGAAATCTTAACAATCGTACCGTTTTGAGGGCTGGAAAAGAGGGGTGTGAGGCGGCGCAGACAAGAGTAGGGAAGAGGGGACAGCACTTTTCTAAACGCGGATGAGATAAGATAGCATATAAAAACGACGACTGCCTGACTATGGGTCAAGCAGTCGTTTTTTATTCCCTAAAAGAGATTAGAGTTGGGGACCTGCGGCTACGAGGGCTTTGCCTGCCTCGTTGCCTTCGTATTTCGCGAAGTTCTTGATGAAGCGGCCTGCCAAGTCTTTTGCCTTCTCCTCCCACTGTGCAGCGTCTGCATAGGTGTCGCGGGGGTCGAGGATAGCGGGGTCAACGCCCGGAAGAGCCGTCGGTACTTCAAAGTTGAAGTAAGGAATAGTCTTGGTGGGTGCGCTGAGGATGTCGCCGCCGAGGATAGCATCGATGATACCACGGGTGTCGCGGATGGAGATACGCTTGCCCGTACCGTTCCAGCCGGTGTTCACGAGGTATGCTTTCGCACCCGATTTTTCCATCTTCTTGACGAGTTCCTCCGCATACTTGGTAGGATGCAGTTCGAGGAATGCCTGTCCGAAGCAAGCGGAGAAAGTAGGTGTAGGCTCGGTGATACCGCGCTCGGTACCTGCCAACTTAGCGGTGAAGCCGGAGAGGAAGTAGTACTTGGTCTGCTCGGGGGTCAGGATGCTGACGGGAGGCAGCACGCCGAAGGCATCGGCAGAGAGGAAGATGACGTTCTTGGCAGCGGGACCTGCAGACACGGGGCGAACAATCTTCTCAATATGGTTGATAGGATACGATACGCGGGTGTTCTCGGTCGTGCTCTTGTCTGCGAAATCAATCTTGCCATCCTCGGCTACGGTTACGTTCTCCAGCAGCGCGTTGCGGCGGATAGCGTTGTAGATATCGGGCTCGCTCTCTTTGTCGAGGTTGATGACCTTCGCATAGCAGCCGCCTTCGAAGTTGAAGACGCCGTTGTCGTCCCATCCGTGCTCGTCATCGCCGATGAGCAGACGCTTCGGGTCGGTGGAGAGGGTGGTCTTGCCGGTGCCGGAGAGACCGAAGAAGATAGCGGTGTTCTCGCCGTTCATGTCGGTGTTAGCCGAGCAGTGCATGGAAGCGATGCCCTTGAGGGGGAGGTAGTAGTTCATCATGGAGAACATACCTTTCTTCATCTCGCCGCCGTACCATGTGTTGATGATGACTTGCTCGCGGCTGGTGG
>JBJECJ010000090.1:0-2578 GCA_051870955.1 Paludibacteraceae bacterium
CACCACCCTGAGCAACACCCCGACAGGTATCTCGGACAGACCCGATACCACCGAGGCTGCCTCGGACAAAGGCGCAGAGAAACTCCTCCACGACGGACAAGTGCTCATCATCCGCAACGGTGAGACCTACGACATGATGGGACAACGGCTGTAGTGCTCCGTGAATGGATTGTCTTTGTCTCCATTAAAGACCATTAAAGAACCATTAAAACATGCCTTTTAATGACCCTTTAATGGTCTTTAACGGAGGAAGAATAAGATTAATGGACAATTATTAACGGCAATTAACGGAGACTACAAACAGGCAATTAACGGAGACGATTTACTTGACGTGCAGCAGGAAGGGCAGGTGGTCGGAGTAGCCGCCGTGGTAGCGCATACCGATGTAGGTGCGCTTGGGTTGGCTGCCGAGGAAGCGCTCATCGTCTTCCAAGAGGTAGTCGGGAGCATAGACAAAGAGTTCCGTCTGCCTGTTTTGTAGGCTATCGGAGAGAAAGCATTGGTCAAGATACGACCAGATACCGCGGTATTTGTAGGTGCCTTGAGCGTTGAGTGTTGCGTGTGGATGGACTATTTGCAACGCTCTCTTAATTCTTAATTCTGAATTCTTAATTTTCAAGTCGCACATCCGATTGTGCATGTTGCGGAGGTTGTTGTGGGGGTCGTCGTTCATGTCGCCCATGAGGATGATTTGGCGCGTGGGGTCGTGCTGCAACAGCGAGTCTATGGTGTGCTGTATCGTGGCTTGTGCTTCCTTGCGATGGCGTGCGGCGGCACCATAGCCTCCGCGCATGGAAGGCAGGTGGCAGAGCAGGAAATCAACGGTGTCGCGCTGCGGCATGACCAGTCGGGCATAGAGCAGGTCTCGCGCCGGTTTGCCATCGGAGAGGCGGACGGGGATGGGTTGGCTACAGAGCAGGGTGCAGGTGGAGCGATAGAGGAGCGCCACATCGATGCCTCGCGGGTCGGGACTGTCGTAGTGCACCGCCCGATAGTCGTTGCCTAAGGCGTGGCATATATCCGCCACGCACGCACTGTCCTCCACCTCGCAGAGCCCCACGACCTCTATCTTCTGCCAGCCGCCCGCGTTGGTGACCACTTGGGCTATCTGCGCCACTTTGGTTCGGTAGCGACCGTATGTCCAGCGGCGCATGCCCTCGGGGGTGAACTCGCAGTCGGGGTTCAGGCTGTCGATGTCGGGATGGAAGAGGTTCTCCACGTTCCACCACAGTGCCTGCCAACGGGTTGAGGGTTGTTGAGAGTTAAGAGTTGAGTGTTGAGAGTTTTGCTCCCAACCGAACAGGGGCACATCCACGATGGTGCTATCGGCTTCTTTCGGAGCGGTATATTGTGGAGTGCCATACACACTACCGACAGCAAGCATACCCATCAGTATGCCTGCTGCGAGAAGTCGGTATCTACACAAGAAGCGCATGGGAAAATAGGTAATTAAGAATTGTGAATTATGAGTGCCCATGCTCTGAAACTCAGTTCCAATGCCCTCTTAATTCATAATTCTTAATTCATAATTATTCTTTCTCTATCTCGTCTATCAGGTCGTCCATCTCGCGGATGAGGCATTTGTTCATATGGTGTCCCACGATGCCGCCTATGGTGCCTCCTACGAGGGCGCCGACCATCGTGCTGATGAGCATGGTCAAGTCGCGGTCGAAAGCGAAGTACAACTCCACGCCGAGCCACATCAGCCACAGCACCACCAGCGGAATCCCCACGTAGTACCAGTCTTTGTACCACTTGCGCAGCCTCCTCACCTGTTTCGCTACGGTCAGCAGGTCGCCCGTGTTGATATCCTCCTCGTTCACCCAGCGATGGGGTAGAAGCGTGGCAAGGAAAGATACGAACATCAGTAGGCATGTGCCCGCCACGAAGTACCACGAGCAGTGCAGGGAGGCGCGGAACACATAGTTGCCGAACGTTACCACGAACAAGCAGCAGAAGCCTTGTTGCCACACGTTGCGGTTGATACGCCGCAGGCGCTGTTGGGTAACGTGCCGCAGCAGTTGGTCGTTTACAATCTCTTGTTCATCCAGTTTGGCTTTGAGCACTTGCAGTTGCTCTTTCATCTCTAATAAAGTATCCATAGTCTCAGGCTTTTTTTAGTTGTTCACGAATACGCACCAGTCTGACAGATATGTTCTTGGCAGTCAGCCCCACTATCTGCCCTATCTCCTCATAGGGCAGGTTCTCCAGCCACAGCAGCACGATGGCTCTGTCGAGCAGGTTGAGCCGATGAATACGGTCGTACAGCATCTTCACCTGCCGGCTCTCGGTGTCCTGCCGGTCGAAGAGACGGCTGTCGATAGACAACTCCACCTGCTGTATCTGCCGCTTCTTGCGGTCGGCAGAGATGCAGGTGTTCATGCTCACGCGGTAAATCCACGTCTCGGGCTGACACTCGTTACGAAACTTGGGAAACCCTTTCCACAGGTTAATCAGTATCTCTTGGAATAGGTCTGCCACCTCATCGGGGTTGTTCGAGAAGAGGTAGCACACGCTGTAGATACTGCTCTTATGCTTCCGCACAAACTGCTCGAAAGCCGATTCTAAACTACTATTC
>JBJECJ010000090.1:2678-6265 GCA_051870955.1 Paludibacteraceae bacterium
GTTGGTAGTGGGCAAGCAAAGCGGTGTCCATCGTCTGCCAGTTCATGTCGGAGCGGAAGGCTTGGTCGCTATCCACGTTGTAGCGTGCGTCGCTCAGCCCGCGTGCCGTCTCATCGCCGTAGAACAGTTGTATAGCGCCCGGGGCGAGCAGCAGGCTCGTGGCGCAGTCGTAGCGACGGATTGTGTCCAACTCGCGGTGGTAGGAGTTGTTGAGGTAGGAGAACGGTCCCCAGTCGGCATGCGCGTGCAGGCTGTCGGCATAGGCTTGCCACACGTAGGTTATCTGGTCCATGTCGCCGTGCTTGGGGAAGTAGAAATTGACCATGCTGCCGAAGCCCGCTTCCGCGTAACGGGGCAGGTAGCGTATGTCGGCGAAGTCCATGTCGCCCGTGAGGTAGATGGGGTCTGTCCACTGCGCGGCGGGGTCGTCGGGGTGCGCCTGTCGCCAGCGGTCGAGGGCGGCGTTGCAGGCGTCGGTCAGTTGTTTCCAGCGGTAGGTATGCACGTAGTCCACGATGTCGCAGCGGAAGCCGTCGATGCCGAACTCCTCCACCCACGCGGCTATCCATGCTATCACGTAGTCCGCCGGTGCCCACGCATGGTCTTTGCGCAGGGGTACCGAGCAGGGGTTCACCCACGGGTCGTTTTGGTGCTTCTCCGCTTGCCATTTCTTCTTGAGGAAGGCGGGTATCTTCACGGGGTCGGTCTTCTCTGTCTTGAAATCGGGCAATCCGAAGAGGGTGCAGGTAAGCGGGTCGGTCTCGTCCCATCCCTCATCGCTCATGCGCAGCCAGTCGCGCGTCCACCATTGGCTCCATGTCGCCATGCCCGCTGCCCACTCAGAGTATCGCCACTGCGGGTCGTGCGCAGCGTCCGCCCGCCCCTCGGCGAAGCCGTACTGATAGGCATCGAGCAGCGTGGGATAGCCCGGGTCGTTGAGGTTAGCGCCGAGCATCACGCGGATGCCCTGCGCGTGCAGACAGTCGATGAGCGCATGCAGTTCGGCGATAGTGCCGTAGTTCTTGTCCATCTGCGTGTAGTCCAAGGGGTAGTAGCCGTGGTAGCCGTAGTGGGGGAAGTCGTTGATATCGCCGCTGCCCGACATCCAGCCGTGTATCTGCTCATACACATCGGTCATCCACAGCACGTCCACGCCCAGCGCTTGGAAATAGCCCTCCTGCGCTTTCTGCAATAGCCCCGCTATGTCGCCGCCGTGGAACGTGGCGGCATTCAGCCGCTCCGAGCCGTAGTCGTTCCGGCGACCGTACTGTTGGTCGTTGGTGGGGTCGCCGTTGCAGAAACGGTCGGTGATGACGAAATAGACATTTGCCCGCCGCCAGTCGAAGGTGTCGGCAGAGGACGCTTGTACCTGCATAGCGCAGCAGGCGCAAAAGAGGAGGACGAAAAGGGAGAGTCGTGTTTTCATAAGTATTGTTGTGTTGTTATTTTCACGGGGCAAAGGTACGAAAAAGATTTGAGGTATGCAAATCTTTTTCGCAAAAAGCAGTGCGCCATCCCTATTTTTAGGTATGGTGATTTCACGCTTTTTGGTGATTGCGGGGATGGTGGAAAAGCGGTACCTTTGCAGTGTTTTTGTAAAGTTAGTTTATTGTATGAAAAAAGTCCTTCTTTATTGCATCTGCTGGCTGTCGGCTGGGACGGCAGCCGCGCAGGCGATAGATGGCATCACAGGCGCAAGCACCCGAGTGCTTGCGCCTGCTGACACGTCTTTTGTGGTGCGGCCTGGAGACCGCACCTCCATGGATAGGCGCGACACGGTGGAAGTGGACAGCGCGTGGGGTACTTTCGCAGGCGAGACGCCTGCGCCCCCAGTGACACCCTCCGCAGGCGAGAAGCAGGCGCGGAAACGCTTGGTTACTGTGCAGGCGGAGGTGCCCGAACCATCCCCAAAAAAGGGGAGGCTCACCATTGGTGGGTATGGCGAGGCGGCGATGAAACGCTGCTTCTACTCGAACAACTACCTGCGCTACACCTCGCCGGAGAACTACGTGAATGACCAATATGGGGAGTTTGACCTTCCCCATGTGGTCATTTACTTAGGCTATGATTTCGGCAAGGGTTGGAGCATGGGTAGCGAGATAGAGTTCGAGCACGGCGGCACGGAAGTGGCGGTGGAGATAGAGGAGGAAGAAGGCGGCGAGTATGAGACCGAGGTGGAGCGCGGCGGCGAAGTGGCGCTGGAGCAGTTTTGGATACAGAAGTCGTTCAATCCCTATGCCAACCTGCGTATGGGTATGATTATAGTGCCGTTGGGCGGCACGAATGCACACCACGAGCCTAATCAGTTCTTCGGCGTGTATCGTCCCGAGGGCGACAACACCATCCTGCCTTGTACGTGGCACGACATCGGCGTGCAGTTCCACGGTCGCTACAAGTGGTTCGGCTACACGGCGCAGTTTCTGCCCGGGTTGGAGAGTACGCTCTTCAGCAAGCAGAACTGGATACAAGGCGGCTCGGCGTCGGCGTATGAGTTCAAGTTGGCAAACTGCTACGCAGGCTTGGCGCGACTGGACTTCTATCCGCTTGAGGGGAATGTAAAAAAGCAGGATAGTATCAGGGTGCGGCTCCCGATAAATCGGGATAACACTTCCGACCGCACCTCCTTGCGCCTCTCGCTGAGCGGGTATGCGGGGACTTCCTTTCGCAACAACCTGAGTCCGACGACCAACAGCAAGTACGACGGCGTGAAGGGACTGGTGTCGCTTGTGGCGTTCGATTGGAACTACACGGGGCATGGTGTCATCTTCCGCGGCTCCGCCACCTACGGGCACTTGGGCGACGCGGCGCTTATCTCCGCCTACAACAAGTCGATGAGCAAGAACAGTATCTCCAAGCGTGAGAACGTGGCGAGCGATGCCTACACCGTTGGTGCGGAGATAGGCTACGACCTTTTTCATCCTGTCCCCCGTCTGCGCGACAGCCGTCAGTCGCTTTACCTCTTCGCGCGCTACGATGCCTACGACGCACAGGCACGGATAGAGGGCACGAAGAACTACTGGACGGGGCGGCAGAAAGTGTCGTGCGGCATAAACTACCTGCCCATACCCGAGGTAGTCATCAAGGGCGAGTTCGGCTACGGCATACTCAACCAAAACCCCTATTCGGCTACGCGCTACAACAACGAACCGTATGTGGCGCTGTCGATTAACTACTGCGGATTCTTCATCTTATGAACCGGTCGGGAATCCTATTGGGTATAGCAGTGTTCGTCTGTATCGGGCTGTTTCATCCCGTTGTCATCAAGGCGGAGTACTATTTCGGAACAGGCTGCTGGTGGGCTTTTGCCCTGTGCGGAACAGGTGCGTTAATCGGAAGTATGTTCGTGGAGAACGTGTATGCTTCCACTTTGCTCGGGGTATTTGCATTCTCCTGTTTCTGGTCGATACTGGAACTCTTCGAACAGAAGAAGCGCGTGGAGAAGGGTTGGTTCCCGAAGAGGCCTCAAAGAAGTGAGGAAAAAGGCAGGTAGAAGTCAGGTAGAAGGTTCAGCAATCACTAACTAATCACTAACTAATTGTCTTACACGTAATAAGGTTTACACATAGGATGAATAAAAAGTGTCAAAT
>JBJECJ010000091.1:0-31825 GCA_051870955.1 Paludibacteraceae bacterium
ATTTGACACTTTTTATTCATCCTATGTGTAAACCTTATTACGTGTAAGACAATTATTAGGTTATTATTGGGTGATTGTCGAGGGTCTTTCGATACGCTGTCGAGGGGATACCGTACCTATATCGAAAAAATTAGCCGCCAAATTTGCACAATTCAAAAAAAAGCAGTACCTTTGCACCCACAATCGTAAATCGTAAACTCGTAAATCGTAAATGAAAAACGTCCTTGCTATCACGGGAAAGCCCGGCTTGTTTAAGTTGGTGAGCCGCGGCAATAATATGTTGATTGTAGAATCGCTCTTAGACGGCAAGCGAATGCCGACCTACGCACGCGACAAGATTGTCTCCCTCGCTGATGTCTCTATGTTCACCACGGGCGACGACATCGCCCTCAACGAGGTGCTGACCAAGGTCGGTGAGAAAGAAGGGCTCAAGCCCGCTTCCATCGACGCTAAGAAGGCGGACAACACCGCCCTGCGTGCATGGTTCACAGAGGTGCTGCCCAATTGGGACGAAGACCGCGTCTATCCGAGCGACATACGCAAACTCATCCAGTGGTACAACGTACTCGTCAACGCAGGAATCACCGATTTCAGCGTCGAGGAAGAGCCCGCAGCGGAAGAAGAAGTGGAAACAAAAGACTAATTGCTCCTTCAAGAGATAATCCATATCATAGAATCTGTAGCACCCTTGAGTTACCAAGAGTCTTGGGATAATTCGGGCATACAGGTGGGTAATCCAAGTGCGGACATACGTGCTGCCTTGCTGACAACAGACGTTACCGAGTCGGTTGTCAGTGAGGCTGTTTCGTTAGGCTGCAACCTCATCATCAGCCACCACCCCCTACTCTTCCGTGGCGTGAAGCATATCTGTGGCACTACCCCGCAAGAGCGTTGTATCATCCAAGCCATCCGCCACGACATCGCCATCTACTCCGCCCACACCTCCATGGACGCCTACATCCACGGCGTCAGCGGCAGAATGGCAGAGCAGTTAGGCATCCCCGCCTACCGCATCTTGTCAAATAGTCAATTGTCAAATTGTCAATTGTCAAATTGTCCAATTGAGCATGGTCTCGGAGTAATCGGCAACCTCCCCGCTCCCATGCCCTACGAAGCCTTCCTTCGTATGGTAAAAGCCCGCTTCCAAGCCCCCTACCTGCGCTATACCCGCGCCCTCACACCCGAGGTGCAGACCATCGCCCTCTGCGGAGGAGCAGGCGCCGAGTTCGCGGAGGAGGCGATAGCACAAGGCGCGGATGTCTTCATCACCGCCGACGTCAAGTACCACGAGATGCAGGCGGCCGACGGACGCATCGCCCTCGTGGACATGGACCACTGGGTAAGCGAGCATTTCACCCGCAACATCTTCCAAGACCTCTTGCAACCCCACCTCCCTACCCACATCTCCACCACCGACCGCACCCCCGTAAACCTATTATAAAAAGCAAAGCAACTACCTAGAATTTCTAGAACATCTAGAATTTCTAGAAAAAAGAAATAACAACAAACAACATACTATCATGGCAAAGCAAGAAAAAGAACTGACAGTAGAGGATAAACTGAAAGCCCTCTACGAACTGCAAACCGTTGACTCTAAGATTGACGAGTTGCGTATCCTCGCGGGCGAACTGCCGCAGGAAGTGAAGGACATGGGAGACATCGTGGAAGGTCTCAAGACCCGCCTCGAGAACATCGAGAACGACATCAAGAACTGCGAGACCCAAATCTCCGACTACCGCGTCCGCACCGAGAACGCCAACGCCAGCATCAGCCGCTACCAAGAGCAGCAGAAGTCCGTGCGCAACAACCGCGAGTTCGACAATCTCAACAAGGAGATTGAGTACCAGCAACTGGATATCGAACTGAGCCAGAAGAAAATCCGCACCTTCACCGCCGAGTTGGAGGCAAAGCGCGAAGAGAAAGCCAAGACCACTGCCGAAATCGAGGAGAAGACAGTGGACCTCAACCAGAAAAAGAGCGAGTTAGACTCTATCCTCGCCGAGACCAAAGACAAGACCGAGGCGCTCATGCTCCGCTCCGCCGAGTTGGAGAAGCATATCGACGAGCGTCTCTTGGCGGCTTTCAAGCGTATCCGCAAGAACGCCCACAACGGTCTGGCGGTCGTGAAGGTAGAGCGCGACAGTTGCGGCGGTTGCCACAGCAAGATTCCCGCACAGCGCCAACTCGACATCCGCGCCCGCAAGAAAATCCTCGTCTGCGAGTTCTGCGGCCGTATCCTTGTGGACCCCGACATGACCGTCAAGGAGAAGAAATAACCATCCCATAAGACGAACAGAAACAGGCTACGCTCGCAGCGTAGCCTGTTTCTATCGTATCTGCCCACTATGCAGCGATATATCGCCCTTCGTCAAAGCCTCACTCCATCGTCCATTCCCCCGTGCGCATGAAGTGTGCGAAGTCGTCCATCGCCTGCGCTCGCCTTGACTCCAGTTCTTCCTTGCCTACCGTGCCCATTATCCATGTCCCTATCCACTCATCACTTGTCCCGAGCAACAACGGCAGTTCGCAACAGTGCGCCGCACCCAGCGGCGACCCCGTCGGCTTCCAACGGAAGAGGTGATACTGCGCCTCCACACCCTGCCGCTGCAAGTACCGCACATACGACTTCGCGGGCGTAGTGAAGACCACCGAGGTGAGCATCGGCCAAAGCGCCTTCGGACCAAACATACTGCCGTCGTCTTCTTGCGCACAGACCACCACTTGCTCCGGCCACTGCACCTTATCGCCGTAGCAGGGCTTCTGTGGCAAGTCCGTGGGCGAGAAAGGCAACGAATGCCATGCCTGCGGGTGTGCCTCTTGATATCGCAACTGCACGGCAAGCAGAGTATCCGCAGGACAAGTCCGCACATCTATACTGGGGACGCGGGCGTCTCGCCCGCGGTTATCTGCCCCGCCGTAGTGCGAAGCCAAATACTCCTCCACCCACCGCGTGCGCTTGCGGGCAGTGGCGGCCGAGGTAGTCAGTCCCATCGGCGCCGAGAACACCACAGCACGCCGCATGCGTGCGCGAGCGGTGTCCGCCAGACAATACACCACGCTCTGTGCCCCCGCCGACTGCCCCGCCAGCGTGATGTTATCCGCATCGCCGCCAAACTGACCGATATGGCGACTCACCCACTCCAACGCCGCCAACTGGTCAAGCAACCCGCAGTTAGGCGTGGCTATGGCGGGGTCATAGTAATAGCCGAAGATACCCAAACGGTAAGTAACGCTCACGGTTACCACCTGCTCGCGCGCCGCCAGTTCGGCTAACTGCGTGTTGGGTTTCTCCCCTCCGCCGGCAAAATAGTTCCCGCCGTGAATATACACCAGCACGGGCAGCCGCTGCTCCGCCGTTCCCGCCGCGCCGTATGCAAAAGGTGTGTTCACCGTCAACACTTGGCAGTCCTCCGTCATCTGATACACAGCATGTTGCGGCAACACGTAGTGCGACTCCGTGGTCGGCTGGTCTGCGGTGTATGCCCGCTGATAAGCCACCTTGCGCACCACGCCCCCGCCATCCGCCGACGCCGCACAATCGGGCAGCACAACTTTGTCTGCCACAACAGGCGCACCGAACCGCTCCGCTTGCGCATACGGAATACTCGGATAAGTGTAAACCACCGCCCGCACATACGCAAACCCGCATAGCAAGCAAACCAATAGAGAAAGATACCGTTTCATTGTTGCAAAAGTATAGGGATTATATCCCAACATATGCAAAAAGCATGCCATATGCCCGACGCCACAAGCACCTTTGCCGACACGAAGAACACCATAAATTTGAGTGAATCCTTGCATAAATGAAAAAAAAGCAGTACCTTTGCACATCAAACGTAGAACCTATCATTAACTTAGCGGGCAATACCATTGCCGCGCAACAATCTATCACTCATCACAATGCCTCGTAAACCCGTAAGAAAAGACTCCGACATGCCGACGCGCTTCGGCGTACGCCTTGGCACAGAAGACACTACCCCAACCGTCAAGATAGAGAAAACACCTTGGTGGCAACAAATACGTACCTTCTTTCTTGACCCTCGCACCCGCGTCATCTCGGGCGTAGTGCTCTTGGCTATTGCCCTTTTCCTCTTCGTAGCCTACGTCTCTTTCTTCTTCACGGGCACGGCAGACCAGTCTCTGCTCGACATGTCCCGCGCCGACCGCCGCGAGCACCGCGGCGAGATACGCAACATCCTCGGGCTCCCGGGGGCGGCACTCGCGGATTTCCTCATCGACGGCTCTTTCGGGCTCGTCTCTATCGTGCTTATCCTCCTGCTGGTGGTCTATGGGCTTTATTGCCTCAAAGTGCGTTTCGAGACACCGCTCCGTGCCTTCGTCTGCACGGTCTTCTGGCTATTGTGGGGCGCTATCGTTCTCGGCTTCCTCCAACTCATGGTCGGCACTGGCACTTTCCGCTGGGGAGGAGCCTTCGGCGCATGTTTCAGCCGCTGGCTCAACTCCTACATACAGCCCGTCGGAATGGTCATCGTCTTGCTCGTTACGCTGCTCATCTTCTTCGTGTTAGCAGATAAACAGTTCATCTACCGTTGCCGTCGCCTGCTCATCCGCCTCAAGCAACTCTTCCGCCGCAAACCCAAACCCGTAGTGCAGACCGAGGAGGAAGCACACGAGGAGTCGGCTGAGACCACCATTGACATTGAGATACCGGAGATAACCGACGCCGAGAACACCCCCGACGACGCTGCGGCAGAGGATATAGAGATAGTCGATACCCCCGCCGAAGATACCATCGACGGCAGTATCACGTTCACCATAGACACCCCCTCCGACGAACTCTCCGAAGTATCCGAAGCCTCAGAACTCCCCGAGGACTCCGATAACTCCGATAACTCCGATAACTCCAAGCCCTCCGACGAGGAAATGGAAATCACCGACACCAAGCCCGTAGAACTCGCCGAGGACAACTCCCCCGAGGCTATCCTTGCCAAACTCGGTCCCTACGACCCCCGCAAAGACCTCGAATACTTCAATTTCCCCGCGCTCGACTTGCTCAAAGTGTACGACAACGAGACCATGCCCGTCATCGACCAAGACGAGCAGCGCGCCAACGGTACTCGTATCGTTACCACTCTCCGTAACTACGGCATCGAGATAGAGTCCATCAAAGCCACCGTCGGACCCACCGTAACCCTCTATGAGATAGTGCCGAAGGCGGGTGTACGCATTGCCAAAATCCAGAACCTCGAGAACGATATCATGCTCTCCCTCTCCGCCACGGGTATCCGTATCATCGCCCCCATGCCGGGCAAAGGTACCGTCGGCATCGAGGTCCCCAACGAGAAGCCGCAGGTAGTCAGCATGCACTCTGTCATCGCCTCCAAGCGCTTCCAAGACGAGCAGAAGATGCGTCTCCCCGTGGCTATCGGGCGCACCATCACCAACGAGGTCTTTATGTTCGACCTCGCCAAGACGCCCCACCTCCTCGTCGCAGGTGCCACCGGGCAAGGTAAGTCCGTGGCTATCAATGCCATACTGACATCCCTGCTCTACAAGAAGCACCCCGCAGAGTTGAAGTTCGTGCTCGTGGACCCCAAGATGGTCGAGTTCACGCCCTACAAAGCCCTCATGCGCCACTACCTCGCCGCCATGCCCGACGTGGAGGAGAAAGACATCATCATCACCGACTGCGACAAGGTCATCAACACCCTCAACTCCCTCGTCATCGAGATGGAGAACCGCTACAAACTGCTCATGGATGCCGGCGTGCGCAACCTCGAGGACTACAACGATAAGTTCGTCAAACGCCGCCTCAACCCCGAGAAACTCGTTGCCGAGAGCCTCCACCATCAGTTCCTGCCCTATATCGTCATCGTCATCGACGAGTACGGCGATTTCATCATGCAGGCAGGCAAGCAGGTCGAGACTCCTATCGCCCGTATCACGCAGAAAGCGCGCGCCGTCGGCATGCACATGATTCTCGCCACCCAGCGCCCGTCCGTGAACATCGTTACGGGTGTCATCAAGGCAAACATCCCTACCCGTATCGCCCTCCGCACACAGTCCGTCATCGACTCCCGCACCGTGCTCGACACCAAGGGCGCGGAGCAACTCATCGGACGCGGCGACATGCTCTATTCCGCCAACGGCAACGTAACCCGTATCCAGTGCGCCTTCGTGGACACCCCCGAAGTGGACGCCGTGGTCGAGCATATCGAGAAGCAGCAACGCTATTTCGAGCCCTACCAACTGCCCGAGTACGTACCCGAGGGCGCAGAGGAAGCACTCGCACCCGGCAGCGTGGACATGAAGCGGCTTGACCCGATGTTCGCCGACGTGGCGCGCTACGTGGTCAGCAAGCAGGAGGGCTCCACCTCTCGACTCCAACGTGCCTTCGAGATAGGCTACAACCGCGCAGGAAAACTTTCCGACCAACTCGAAGCCGCCGGCATAGTAGGCCCCAACAAAGGTCCCAAAGGACGCGACGTGCTCATCACCGACCTCGACCAACTCGAGAAACTCCTCCAAGACCTCAACGCCTAACCACCCACTGGGGACGCAGGCGTCTCGCCTGCGGGGCCTCCACAAGCAACGCAAAGTGGACTGCTCCCTGCGGGCAGTTTGAAACAAACTGTTTGATTATGCAATGCCCCTGTCCCGACGCGCAGGCGAACTCCCCCGCCCCGCTTGCGGGGAGGGGGCAGGGGGCGGGGCAAACAGTCCGAGTACGCAGGCGTCCACTGGGGACGCGGGCGTCTCGCCCGCGGTCGGTCAAATAGTAAATTGTCAAATAGGTTGTTTTTGGAAATTTTTGTTGAATAAAATAATCATACTCGTTGTATAAAACTTTACGTTAACTAATATGAAAAAACTATTTTTATATATCGTCTTATTTCTCCCGTGTCTGCTAACTCCCGCCACGGCTGCTACCCTTGACACTTTCCTGCAAACCCTCTCGGAAAACACCCTTCATTCCGATTTCGTGATTACCATCAGCGAGGGTGCCTCGCAGCCGATGAATTACCCGGGCAGCATCACCATGCGTGGCGACCGCTTCACGCTGGAGATGTTCGATATGGAGGCGGCATTCGACGGCAAGACGCTCTATGTATATAGCGCCACCACCGACGAACTGACCCTCTCTACGCCCACCGAGCAAGAACTCATGGAAGCCAACCCCTTCCTCTACGCGCAAGCCCTATCCAAAGTCTGCACCATCACCGAGCAATCATCCACTGGGGACGCAGGCGTCCCGCCTGCGGGGAGGGGACAAGGGGGCGGGGCGAATACCCCCACAAACATCACCATCACCCTAACCCCTAACGACCAATCCGCTGGTATCCGGCGTTTCACACTCCGCATACAGAAAGAGACGATGTTACCCCTATCTGTTGAGATCAAAGAAGGCAAGCAACTAACCACACTCCGCCTCACCAACCCCACTTACACCACCGACGTTCCCACTTTCACCCTCACCAAACCCGATGCCTTCCTCAACGACCTCCGCTAAACAAGAATAATTAACGGAAATTATATGTTAAAAATATCCGAATATTTTTTGGAAATTTTTGTTGAAATAAACTGAGTTGGATGCCGTGGTCGCACATATCGAGAAGCAACCTTGCAGTTCTGCGCCTTACCCACTCCCCTAACCCTCAACCCAACAGAGGAAACCCCTGCACAGGTAAAACCTACCCCCTCAACCCAACAGGGAAAACCCTTGCACAAGTAAAACCTACCCCCTCAACCCAACAGGGAAACCCCTGCACAAGTAAAACCTACCCCCCAACCCCGCCCCCTTCCCTGCAAACAGGGAAGGGGGCGGGACTTTTAGGCATCGACATGCGAACATAAATTCTACCCCACTAAATTAGGGTAAAGATATACGAGTTGACCCAAATTATTTATCAAACGATAGCCCCAACGGGGCGACATAAACCAGCACAGGGGCTTGCCCCTGTGTATGCGGGACAACCCTAAATACCAGCCCCAACGGGGCGACATAACTCAATTTTGAATCAATGGGTCAACATGTATATCATTGCCAAAATTAATGGAAAATTAACGGCAATTAACGGAGAATCCCCCAACCCCCGAAGGGGCGAAACAACACAGCGTAAGGTGAAACCCTACGGACTTGCGGCTCCTCCTTCCTACAACTCCCCCTCCCCGCGAGCGGGGAGGGGGTAGGGGGTGGGGCTATTTGGAAGTTATCTGACATATACATCAATTATCACAACAGCGGGGCAGCGGGGCGGCGGGGCAGCACTTTCCATAAATACACACGCGCGCGCACATATATATGTTTTAGAAAACTACCGCCCCGCCGCCCCCACTGCAAACAACCATAAATCAGTACGATTTTTAAGATTCCGCCGCCGCTCTCCCGCCACCACACGCTCGCGAATTTTTCGCGGGTCTCCCGCGGGTCGGTCGCGGGTCGTCCGCAAGGAAACACAACATCCAAAATGTACTGTTATTAAGATTCCCCCACCACACACACCAACCAGCAAAAAAAAGAGGCTGCCACAATGGCAACCTCTTTTTAACACTTATCAAGTTATGATTAGAAACTGGTGCGCTGGGTAGAAGCGTAACTAATCTTCAAGGCGTAGGCGCGGCGGAGTTCTTGCTTGATATCCGCAATAACACCCATACGGGTCTCCTTGTCAGCCTTGATAGATACGGTCATCAAACCTTGGTCTTGCTCCTTCATCGAAGAACGCTCGTTCACGATGTACTCGCCTATCTCGTTGGTCTCTGCAAAGGCATCGTCCAACTGGATACGGGTCTCGGCACCATACTGCTTGCGGAACTCCGCGGTAGGCGTACCTACGTAGATGTAGCGCACCAGCGATTTCTTTTCCAACTTCACCAACTCCGTAGCCTGCGGCACTTTGAACTGCACCTTGTAGGACACTTCCTTCATCGAGGTTACGGACATGAAGAAGAACAAGAGCATAAAGATGATATCGGGCAGCGAAGATGTGTTCAGAGCTGGCATCTCGCGCTTGTCATTTCTACGAATCTTTGCCATAGTTATTCTCCTCCATAGTTTTTCGGTTCAGCCTCCGAAATCTTCTGAGGATACACTTTCTGCACTTGCTTCTGCTGGTCCTCATCCAATTCGGCGTAACCTTTGTGGAAATACTGGCGTGCGCACTCGTCACGCAGTTCGTTGTATGCCGCTACGAGTTCGTTCTGAACGTCGAGGTATGCTTGGTATTGCGTGTCCACATCGTTTTGTACGGAAATCACGTGGTCTTTGGTGTATCTCACTACACCGATAGGCTCACCGAAATCCTCCTCCACGAGTTTGGGCAATGTAGCATCGTCGTTCTCGTTCTTGATAAACTCTTTGGCTTTTGCTCTCAATTGCTTGACATCCAGCAGTTGTCCCTGCACCATCAACTGGTTCGCTGAGTTAATCTTTACGACCATCAGGTTACGTTTGTTGATATCCGTGTTCTCCACCTTTTGGTCGGGAGGAACGGGCGCAGGCAGACGACGTGCCAAACCTTGGTTGACATCCATACTGGTGGTAACCAAGAAGAATATCAATAGCAAGAAAGAGATATCCGCCATTGAAGAGGCATTTATCTGTGGGATTTTCTTTGCCATGACTAATTTGCCAATTTTACAATGTTACCAATTACTTGAGGGTACGGGTGTAAATCAGTCCGGCAATCATGGAGATTATTGTTCCACCTGCAAGGATGTAGCACAGATAGATGATAGCATCGCTCAACTGTGCCATGAAGCCTTGGTTGTCGGTACCTTCATAACCAACGATTTCGATTTTCTCGGGGCTACCCAAGAACCAGCAGAGTGCGATGAGGGCAATAAACCCAACCACAACGCAAAGCGAAGTAATGGCTTTCTTCTTATCGTATTTGCAGTTCTTGACAAACTCACCAAGCACTACGCCGAGCGTAACCACGATGACGATAGCGAGCAGGATATAGTTCCAAGTGAGGAAGAGGTCAGAGAATCTCGGGATATCCAAGAAGTCGCCTGCCACCTCGTGGGTACCCGCGGAGCCACCTGCATAGAACATCACCGAGAAGATGACGCCTATGATAAGGAGCACCCAAAGGGTAATTTTAGGCAATAATTTATAGTTTTTCATAACGAATATACTTTTATAATGTTAAAATGGTTCTAAAAGTTCCAATGGCGGGATACACATCCCCTGCATTGAAATTCGTTACTTATTTTGCCTGCTTCTTGTCGAACTCAACAACGAGGTCAAGGAGGCTGATAGAGGAATCCTCCATCTCGTTAACAAGACCCTCGATAAGGCTGAGGATATAGTTGTAGAACAATTGGAGCACGATAGCGATAATCAAACCGAGCAAGGTGGTCAACAGAGCGACCTTGATACCGCCGGCAACAACCGTAGCCGAGATATCACCCACTTGTTGAATCTTATCGAATGCAGCAATCATACCGATGATGGTACCCAAGAATCCCAACGACGGAGCGATAGAGATGAAGAGCGAAATCCAAGAAAGGTTCTTCTCGAGCAAACCAAGTTGCACACCACCGTAGGAAGCAACCGTCTTCTCTACTACGTCAACACCCTCATTGTAGCGGCTCAGACCCTGATAGAAGATACTTGCCACAGGACCGCGAGTGTTACGGCAAACATCCAATGCAGCCTCAATACCGCCTTCGTTCAGTGCTTTCTCTACTTTAGCAAGCAACACTTTCGTGTTGGTTTTCGACAGCGACAGATAAATGATACGCTCGATGCAGAGAGCCAGACCAAATACCAAGCAGAGCAAAGTAGCAGCCATAAAGCCTGCACCACCCTCAATAAATTTGGTTTTCAGTGTTTTGTGAAGAGCCACGAGACCGGTAGCCTCCTCCTCAGCGGGAGCAGCCTCTTCTACCACTTCAGCCGCAGGAGCGGCTGCTTCGTCAACAGTTTCTACAGCTGCCTCTTGAGCAGGAGCAGCTTCCTCTTGTGCAAATGCAACATTGCTGCCAAAAGCCAGCATTGCGAGCACGGTAAGGGTTGCAAATACTTTTTTCATGAGAATAAATAGATTATTAATAAGTTAGTTTTGCGGAGAGACGGGGATTCGAACCCCGGAAACCCTTTTGGAGTTTACACGCTTTCCAGGCGTGCCTCTTCAACCACTCGAGCATCTCTCCTACGTCGCATTTTAGGGCTATTCACTCAAAAAGACGTGCAAAGGTACGAAAAATTTTTGAAACTGCAATAGTTTTTCGTGTTTTTTTTCGTTTTTTCTTCATTTTATACCAAAAAGTGCTCTTGCATTGGCGGTTGTTACCCTTTTCACATCGTCGGTGGAGACCAGATAGATATCCGCCAAGCGTTCCGCCACATGGGTCATCCATCGGCTCTCGTTGCGCTGTCCACGGTGGGGAACCGGTGCCATATAGGGAGCGTCAGTCTCCAAGACGAGGTGCTGCAAGGGAATATGGCGCAGAGTATCTGCCAGCTTGCAGTTCTTGAACGTCAGCACCCCGCCGATACCGAGGTAGAAGCCCATGGCGATGAACTTCTCCGCCATCTCGCGACTGCCCGAGAAGCAGTGAATAACGCCACGGAGGGGATAAAGCGCATCATCCTTTAGCGTGGCGACCTCGTGCAGAATACGATACGTATCTTCCATCGCATCGCGGATATGCACCATCACGGGCAAATCCAAGCGACGGGCAAGCAGGAGCTGCTCACGGAAGACAATATGCTGCTGCTCTTTGTAGGTAGTATCCCAATGATAATCAAGCCCTATCTCACCAATGGCAATCAGTCTGCCCTCGCGCCGAGCCTCCCTGATTTTCTCTTCAATAGCATGCCACTGCTGCTGCCAGTCCTCCTTCACCTCCTCGGGATGCAGTCCCAACGCAGGGTAAAGATAATTAGGATATTGTGCGCATAAAGGCAACACAGTATCAATAGAATGCACATCCACACCGGGCACCAAAATGGCTTCCACGCCGGCATCTCTCTGCTGCTGCAAAAAAGCAGGCAAGTTCTCTTGGTACTGCGGGTCGTCTATATGGCAATGGGTATCAATCATCGGTTTTGCTTTTTAATTGGGAATCGGCACATGTTCCATTCCGACTACAAAAGTACCGTTTTTTTTTGATACACACAAATGTTTTTGTATTTTGAGTAAAATCTCAGCTTAAATACTGCTTATTTTACGCCATAACCTTTGATATTATATGTGTCGAATACCTTATTTTGGCATTCCTGTGGTATATAACTATCAGGAAATAGCTGGTCGTTTTCTCCGGGGAATAGCCATATACCTTTTGAAGTAGGGTCAAATTCGGTACGATCTATCACATGAACATTATTATTTCGTAAGTACCATTGCATCATCGTTTCCAAACTATATTTATGGCATCTGCGCAAGTCAACAAGGAAATGCATTGGATCTTCATATTCAGGGGAATACCAATATATGGATGTGGAGTCCGACTGCTCTGCTAACCATGTTACTCCCTCTCGAACGCTTATCCTTCCAGCTTGGTTCTTTTGTATATTGGCTGGGATTTTTCTTCCATAGAACAACGCCAATGCCAACATTAGCACGAGTGCCACCCACTTAGAAGATATGTACTCTTTACAGTAGTATAAGATAACTGTTAATGCCATTAATGAACCTATATTGTAATAATATGTAAAGTCAAGTTTTAGTAAAGCAGTACCAGCAAAATATGCGAAAGAAGTGAGCAATAGAGAATCATACAAAGAATACTCACTTTTACAACGCACAATTTGAACAACTCTGCAAATAATAGCGACCAAAGCAAGCCAATATATCTTTTGTGCCACAAAAATCTTCAGCGCATTACTCAATAAAGATTCATCTGAATGATGTCCATAAAAGTTTGTAGCCTGCGGCAATACGATGGCAGCATAAAGAATCAAGAAAAGCACTCCGCTTGCAACTATTAGCCAACTAAATATCTTTTGATTCCTGTCTAACCTTTTATAACTAAATAACAACGAGCACGTGCCTAAAGCAATGGGTATTACACAGATGTTTTCGTAACAATAGCAAATATAATTAATCGTAAGCAGTGCCACTATTCCATGTCCCCATTTTTTTGTTTCCCAAAAGCGAATTGCTGAATACATAAAGATAGGCAAAAACATGAAGATAATCCATGCGCCTGTGTAGCAGGTAGTAAACTCCGTATAAACACGAAATACGCAGATAGCAACGAAGCAGAAAGTTATGCTATATTTCCAGATTGCAGGCTGTTGATTCAGGATATGCAACCCGATACAAGCAAATGCAATAGCAAAGATTGCTAATGCAACTGCCTGCAATGCATAATGTGCTTGCGGGCTATGATATCCCCTGCCAAAAAGTAGCAAAACGTCATATAGATTATAGGCAAAAGGATAAAGTCTGCCGTATTGCGATGCTGCATCAGGAAAGCCCGTTGGCAGGAATGGTTTACCCATTCCTGTATGGCTGATTACTATGGCTTCATCTCCGCCAAGCCACCAAGCATTATGAATCATAAAGTAACCCAAGATGCCGATAAATAGGGCTAATAGACTCCAAAATACGATAGCACCTACCTTCTGAAGACTTAGTGTTGTTTTCATATACTCTTTTCTATTATGTAACGTGGACGTTGTTTAGTTTCCTTATAAATCTTGCCAATATATTCTCCGATTATTCCAATAGAAAGCAATAGTAGCCCTCCCAGAAACCACACAGAGAACAACAGCGAACTCCAACCGGCGACAACAGCACCTCTTGCCCACGCGATAATGATATAAATCATCTCGATAAGCGACAAGACTACACAAATGATTCCAATAACAAAGATTATTCGTAAAGGTTGTATAGAAAAAGATGTAATACCATCCGCTGCAAAATTCAGCATTTTGCCAAGAGTATACTTAGATTCTCCCGCAAATCGTTCTTGTACATCAAAATATACTTCCGATGATGGGAAACCTATTAGCCGCACCATCCCACGTAAGAATATATTGCGTTCCGGATATTGCATTAAGGCTCTCAACGCCTTACTGCCAAGCAGACGGAAATCTGCATGATTAGGAATGATATCCACTCCCATTTTGCGCATCAGGCTATAAAAAGCGAGTGCTGTTTGCTTTTTGAAAACAGAATCTGTTTGGCGGCTATTTCGTATGCCGTAAACGACTTCAAAACCATTATGGTAAGCATCTACCATTTCTTCTATTTTATGTATATCGTGTTGTAAGTCAGCATCAATGCTTACCATTGCATCACATTTTCCATCCGACCATTGCATGCCTGCCCATAATGCATTTTGGTGACCTACATTATGAGCCAGTTTAAGACCATGAACATATTGATATCGTGTTTGTAACTGTTCTATCAATACCCATGTGCTATCACTGCTACCATCATCAACATAGACAATAGCACATTTTTGGATTTTGCCTCTCTCTATAAGGGAATCCACCAATTGAGATAACTGCTTGGTTGTTTCTTGCAAAACCGCCTCTTCATTATAACAAGGCACGACAATGTTTAGTCTCATCTTATTGGAAATGTTTTGACTTAAAGACATATCTTACTAATAGGAAATTTATCGGAACAACAATACAAAATACAGGGATAGGTGCCCATGTTTCAGGAATACCTATCCAAAGGGAAACATTCAAAAATAGTAAGTGAAGCAAATAATTTATGCCATGTGATAATGCAAAGCCTATTCCGCGTTTAACAGAGGTTCGCGTTTTGAATGTGAAACGGGCAGAGAGATAGAAGTTACAACACCATGCAGTAACATAACCTATGGAATAAGCAACGTTCGTATAGAGACTAACTTTGGCGTTGCCATTGTAAATTTGAACCAACAGCAAATAAATACCATAATGAATAGCCGTTGCGGCTATCCCTACTATTGCAAAACGAATAAACTCGCTGAGTTTAGAAGAGTGTGGAATGTGTTTTAATTCATTTCTGTACATACAAAAACGTGAGACTTGTTAGTTTCAATCTGGATTGTTGAGGATTCTGCACTACCTTCTTTTACCAAATATCTACGGAACAAGGCTCACGTCAACGCGTGAGCACAAAAGCCTTGTTCTTGGTAAAAGAATTGTGTGAAAGTGTGCAGTTTTCAACAATCCAAGTTCTTAGCTGAATGCTTTAGGTTGTGTATGTTTTGCATCGCCTCTACGATGCCGGTTTATCATAGGCGGTTATTTGTCCTTTTTGATTCTGCTTGCAAAATTATACATAATTTTCTACATATGCAAGTTTTTGTGCAATATATTCGTTATTTTTGTCTTTTTATAGACTATCAATCGTTTCTGCGAGACCCGCTCGAGTTGTTCTGTAACTTTTCTTGCTCCTACAATCTGTTGTTGCGGAAGAGGATGGAAGAGTCGCCGTAGGAGAGGAAACGGAAATCGTGAGACAGAGCGTAGTCGTAAATCTTCTTCCAGTCCTCGCCCACGAAAGCACTCACCAAAAGCAGGAGCGTGGACTTGGGTTGGTGGAAATTGGTAATTAGTTGCTCCACCACGCGGAAACGGTAGCCGGGCTTAATCATAATCTGCGTCTCGGCGTGGAGCGTGTCTTGGTGCGTCTCGTCGAGGTATGCCAACAACGCCTGCAGCGCCTCTGCCGTCGTCATCGTCCACTCTTGCTCATACGGCATAAACTGCGGAACGTGCATAGAGCGGTCTCCGTGAAGCAACATACAACCCAAGAAATAAAGGCTCTCCAATGTACGCATAGACGTAGTACCTACCGCCACGACATGACCTAAGTTGGCGAGGATATCGGCGATAGCTTGTCGCGGCACGGCGATAATCTCCGTGTGCATGGTGTGTTGATTGGCATCTTCGGTCTTGACCGGCTGGAAAGTACCGGCGCCCACATGCAGGGTCAGTTCGGTGGTCTTGATGCCGCGCTGACGGAGGTCAGCAAGTACCGCGTCCGTGAAATGCAATCCCGCCGTGGGGGCTGCCACCGAGCCTTTGATGCGCGAATAGACAGTCTGGTAGGTGGTCTTGTCGCTCTCCTCGGTGGGGCGGTTGAGATACGGCGGGATAGGCAACTCGCCCGCCGCATCAAGTATCTCTGCGAAGGACATATCGCCGTCCCACGAGAACGTTACCGCGAAGGTGTTCCCCGTCTGTTCGCCTTTGGTAGCACGCAACACAACTGTGCCGCCTGCCACCTGCAAAGGCAGGTCAATAGAGGTATCTCGGAACTTCTTGGCATTGCCAATCATGCACTTCCACGTGCAACCCTCCGTGGACGAGAGCGACAGCTGATAGTCATGCGGCGCAAGGGGCTCCAAGCAGAAAATCTCAATGCGCGCCCCCGAAGGCTTATGAAAGACCAGCCGCGCCTGTATCACGCGCGTGTTATTATATACAAGGAGTGAATGCGCGGGGATATAGTCGCCCACGCGGAAGAAACGGTCTTCCGACACCGCCCCGTCCTTATATATAAGGAGTTTGGAGTGGTCGCGCTCCGCCATCGGATACTTAGCAATCCGCTCCTCCGGCAGAGGATAATTATAGTCTGAAATGGATAACACCATAAAAATTATACATTATGCACATCAAGAGTTGAACAAAGAGTCTCCACCACATTCGTCATAAAATTGTCCATTTTTCGCAAATGCTTTCTCCGAGAAACAAGCAATTCGTCATAGGGTCTTTATCGTAACATAACCTTGTTCGTAACGGGTCTATATCGGGTCTGTAACCACCCCTCCCGAATACGTCAAATTGTCAAAAACACGTATAAATCCCCTCAGTCCCTTTTTGCTTTATCATCAAAATGCCTGTCTTTTTTGCCGCGAAATGTTTTCTGACCTTTGAAATCGTTGCGAGCCTTGAAGTCTGCGTGTTTCCCTTCCCCAAACGTCCTCTTCTCGCGGAAGTCGCGTTTACCTTTCTCTTTGTGAGGTTTTCTGTCGGCAAAAGATTTCCGTTCATCCGTGCGCGCTTTGGAGGGGTGCAGGGTCTTGAAATCCTTATGAGTACCCGCGAAAAGGTCATAGCGGCAGAAGAGGCAGTCCAGCTCGCCGTTGAGCAGGTGCACCTTTTTACTCGGCTTCAGTCCGACACATTTCAGCGCGTCCTCGTTGGAAGAGATAATCCACGCCGTCGCTCCCGCAAACTGATGTTTGAGCGTAGTGCCTATTGCCTGATAGAGTTGCAGCACATTCTTATCCTGCGCCAGTCGCTCGCCATAGGGCGGGTTCATCATAACGATTGGCAATGCCGCAGGATTCCCCTCAGAAGAAGAAGATTGCGCCGCAAAAGGCTCCTTGATTTCCTCCAAGCGAATCTGCCGCACAGAGATAAATCGCTGTTGATTTGCGGCTTGCACATTCTTGAGCGCCGCCTGCACGGCGTAGTAACCCGCATCAGAACCGTAGATGTGATGCTCGAAAGCACGCTCGCGGGAGTCGTCGTTGTATATCGCCTCGAAGAGGTCTGCATCGAAATCGCGCCATTTCTCGAAAGCAAACCCCTTGCGGAAGATACCCGGGGCGATATTCTGCGCGATGAGTGCCGCCTCTATCAGAAGCGTACCCGAACCGCACATAGGGTCGTAGAAATCCGACTCCCCGCGCCAGCCCGTCATCAGTATCATCCCCGCTGCCAATGCCTCGTTGATAGGTGCCTCGGTGTTCGCCTCGCGGTAACCGCGTTTGTGCAGACTCTCGCCGGAACTGTCCAGCGAGATGGTAACCGTCTCGTTGGCGATATGCACGTTCAGCGACAAATCGGGGTCGGTTACCTTGACGCTCGGACGCTGGTTCTCGCGCGCCATCCAGTAGTCGGCTATCGCATCTTTCACGCGGTAGGTAACGTACTTCGAGTGCCGAAAAGTCTCCGAATAGACGGTCGCGTCAATGGCGAAAGTGGTCTTTGCCGTCATATACACGCTCCAATCAAGCGCTTTCGCCTGCTCATAGACGGCATCGGCATCCTTAGCGCGGAAAGTAGCGATAGGCACCAACACGCGCGAGGCAGTACGAAGACACAAATTCGCCCGATAGAGCATCGCCTTATCACCCGTGAAAGAGACCGCACGGCGCTCTTTCTGTATATCGTTCGCACCGAGCTCCGTCAGTTCCTGTGCGAGAACGTCTTCCAGTCCTTTGAATGTCTTTGCAAGTAGTTGCATGAGAGAATTAAGAATTATGAATTAAGAATTATGAGAGCATCCTCTTTTGTGCGTAGCCCCCGCGTGGCATACCATGCAGCGAGGAAGCCCATGAGCAGTACCACGGCAGCAACAGCAAACACATCGCCCCCCCGCACCAAGACAGGGTAAGCCGAGATGACATAGTCTGTCCCCGAGCCGAGTTTGAGCAAGCCGTAGTGCTGCTGAAGCAGGCAGACAGCAAGCCCGATAACCAGCCCGACAAGTGCACCGAGCGTCGTGATAAGCCATCCCTCGTAGAGGAAAGTGCGGCGTACGGTCTCCGGCGTGGCACCGAGATGCCGCAAGATACGGATATCCTCCTGCTTGTCGATGATAAGCATCGAAAGCGAGCCAATCACATTGAAGCAGGCAATAAGCAGGATAAACGCCAGCAAGAGTGCCGTGAGCAGTTTCTCAATCTTCAGAATACGGAAGAAATCCGCCTGCTGCTCGTAGCGGTCTGCCACGACATACCCCTCCCCGAGGCACTCTCGCAGTTGCATCTTCATCTGCCTGTCCGACAAGCGACTATCGGGGTCTAACTGCAACTCGAGTGCCGTTACCGTGAGTGTATCGTGCTGAAAAAGCCTTCGCGCGAGCGGCAAGGAAACCAAAAGAAGTTGGTCGTCATAGGTCGTCTGATTGACGGCAAAAGTGCCTGCCATGAAGGCGGTCTCGTGAAGGAAAGAATCATCGGGGCGCAACATGTTCACCCGCTCTAATCGCTTAGGGGCATACAGGTGCACCGCTCCCACGAAATGAGCATTCACCCCTATCTGCGCCGCCAAGCCGCGCCCCATCACGCAACGGTCAAACGCACCGTCATAGACGGAGAAATAACCATCAGAGAGGATAGAATCAATATGCGTAATCTGCTGAAATACAGTATCCACGCCCATCACGCGCGCAGGCTGCTGGTGGTCTTTGTAGCGCACGAGCGCCGTCTCCTCCACCACCTCCGATGCGGCTTGTACAAAGGGCAGCGCCAACGCCTCCTGCACGGGGAGTGTATCCAAACGGAACGACTTACCTGTGGCGGCAGTGATACGAATCTCAGGGTCAAACTCCGAGAACATCTGCTCCACCAGCGCCCCAAAACCGTTCATCACGCTCAGCACACACACCATGGCGGCTGCCACCACCCCTACCGCCGCCGCGCTCACGCCCGAGACGATATTGATGGCATTGTGCCCTTTCTTAGAGAAGAGGTAGCGCCAAGCGATGTGCAGTTCCAGTCTCACTGTTTCAGCAGTTCATCAATATGCTCCATGCGGTCGATGGTATCATCGAGGTGGAAATGCAGTTCGGGAATGATACGCAACTGATGGCGCTCCAGCGTCCCGAGTTCGCCGCGAAACTTACCCGTGTGCTCTTGGATAGCCTCCATCGTATCCGCCACCTTGTTCTGCGGGAAAATAGATAGATAGACATGCGCTATCGCCAAGTCGGGCGACACACGCACCTCGCTCACGGAAATCAGCGTCCCGGGCAGCGTGCGGGCAAAGCGCAAAAATATATCGCTAAGGTCTTTCTGTATCAACCTTGCAATCTTGTGTTGTCGAGTGGTTTGCATAGTAATGGTTGTATTACGAAGAAACCCACCCACGGCAGTTCTTCCGCCCGCAATGCGAGCCAACAGCCGAAGGCGGTCTAACTTCTAAATAAAAATACGGTCAAAAAGGAAAAGCCGTCAGAACTTCTTAATACTTGTGGCGACCTTCGTCAGCAACAGTCAGTTTCTTGCGGCCCTTAGCACGACGAGCAGCCAGCACGCGGCGACCGTTGGCGGTAGCCATTCTCTCAAGGAAACCATGTTTGTTACGACGCTTGCGTTGAGATGGTTGGAATGTACGTTTCATAGTGTTATTGTCTGTATTTATGCCCTCTCCCGAGGACTGATTATTAATTTACGAATCACGATTTACGATTTACAATTTATACCCTGCTAATTAGAAGGGGCGAAAATCGGGTGCAAAGGTACTGCTTTTTTTTGACATAGCCAAACTTTTTTCGTTTTTTTTGTAAAATTGTTTGCACATCCAAGAAAAAACAACTACCTTTGCACCTCTTAATTCTTAATCACTCCGTGTTTGTCAGTTTCTGTAGTTCCTATTAATCACTCCGTGTTTGTCAGTTTCTGCAGTTCCTGTTAATCACTCCGTGTTTGTCAGTTCCTGTTGATGCTTCGCGTTAACATGAAATGACTAACATGAAATGACCAACATGAAATGACTAACATGAAATGACTAATTCTTAATTATAACTCATGCTTGCCATCGTTCTTTCCTTACAGCCCTACAGCGACCGCGCCCACATCCTGCATACCTACACGCGGGAGCACGGGCGCATGAACTATATGGTGTACGGCTTAGGTAAGAAGAAATCGCAAGCCCTCTACGCTCCCCTCTCGCTATTGGAGGTAGTGGTTTCCCCCTCCGCCAAAGCATTGCCCTCTCTGAAAGAAGCACATCTCGCTTTCGTTCCCCAACACTTGCACACTGACATGCGCCGCCGGACAGTGGCATTATTCATCGCAGAAGTGCTGTACCGCACGCTCCGTCATCCGATGGCAGACGAAGCGCTGTTTGACTTCATAGCAACCACCATACGCCTTTTGGACACTACCGAGCAGCCCGAGAATATCCACCTTGCTTTTCTTATCCAATTGGCAGCGCACTTGGGTTTCGCCATCGATGAAGAAGCGCACCCCGACTTACTCACCCTCCCGCAGAGCCGCCCTGCGCGGCAGCGGCAGTTGCGCGCCCTATGCGATTACTTTGCCCTGCACATTGACGGTTGGCAAACGCCGCTCTCGCTCGATATCCTGACCGAGGTGTTCACCTCCCTCTCCGATTAACACTCCCCCCCCCCTTGCTCACTCCTGAAAAGAGAGATAAGGCGTGAGGCGCATAAGCAACGAATCCGACAAAGTGGGGATAGCACGCAGTTCTTCCATGTCGTGCAAAGCGAAACGGTTTCGGCGAAGCGTGTATATCGCCCGCGCGTCTTCAAAACGGATGTACGGATGGCGGGCAAGTCGGCGTACAGAAGCCCTGTTCACCTCGATAGCATGTATGGAGTCCGTGCACACCGTCAGGTGCGGCAAAATGGAGTCGAACGGTATCTCCCAAGAGACAGAAGCATTGTAGCGCGGTATCTCACGCAGTTGGGAGGTATCAACATATCCGCCCAACGCTTCACGATAGGCGATAATCGCGCGAGCGGTCGCCGGTCCTATCCCCCGTATATACTGCAACGAAGCGGTATCCGCACCATTAAGTTCTATGACGGTATCCCGCTTAGGGTGTCCTTGCGGATAGCGCGATACCGTATCGGCGGCAACGAGCGTATCGCGCCATGATGAAGAATCAATAGCGATAAACGGCAGGAGCGTGGCATACAGGCTATCCGTCATGCCATACAACCGACGCATATCTTCCGCACGGCGATACCGCCCGCCTTTCGCCCGATAACGCAGCATGTTTCTCGCCTGCCACGGTTTCAGTCCGAGGTGCACCAACGTGGCGGAGTCTGCCGTATTGGGGTCAAAAGGCTGCATACAAATCCATATCGTATCTCGTAGATAAGCACGACGCCCGTCTTGCTCGGAGAGACTGTCTGCCATACTCAGCAACGCGCGGTCCTCCGCACCCTCAGGGTCGGCGGCAGTCCTGCGCGGCAAGACCACTTGCACAAACACCTCCACCGCCGCCACCATGAGCAGAAGCAAGCCCACGCCTATCCATTGTTGTCTCGTGAGCGTCTTCATCATCCCTGTATCGTGAGTTGTACAGTGCCGTCCGCCAACTCCGCCGTGATAGCGTCCCCGCAGCGGCACTCAGCGACAGAGCGCACCACCCTCCCCTCTCTCCGCAGCAGACTGTATCCGAGGCGGTATATCCGCTCCGGGTTCAGGGTCTCCACACGTTGCTCGAGCATACGCATATGGTTGCGCCGAAGCATCGTCCACGTCTGCACATCGGCGTACAGGCGTTGCTCCAGTCGCTCCACCCTGTGCTGCCGGAGCATGACCTGCCGGAGCGCCGTCTGTTGCAGGCGATAGGTCAGTCGTTGTATCCGCTCCATCTGTTCATCCATCCGCTCCACCAAGAATGCCGCCACGGCGGTGGGGGTCTTGAGTGCTTGGAAAGCCACCATATCGAGCACACTCACGTCGCGCGTGTGCCCAATCCCCGTCAGTATCGGCAGCGGGAACTGCGCACAATGGGCTGCCAGCGCATAGTCGTCGAAGCAGGACAAGTCGGTGGTAGCACCGCCACCGCGGATAATCACCACAGCGTCAAACTCCTCCTCCATCGCTCCTATGCTCTCCAACGCCGAGCGAATAGACACCGCCGAGCGGTCGCCCTGCATGACGGCAGGGAAGAGCGTGGTGCTGAACGAGTATGCCGACTCTTCCAACTGGTGCACAAAATCGGAGTACCCCGCGGCGTCCGCTGCCGACACCACCGCCAAACGTCGGGTGAGCGTCGGCAGAGAGAGCAGACGCTGCATGTCAAACACCCCCTCCTCTTGCAGGCGCGTAATGGCGGCTTGCCGTTGGCGCGCCATGTCGCCCAGCGTGTACTGCGGGTCTATGCCCTGCACGTCGAGACTAAGCCCGTACACGCTATGGAAGCGCACGGAGACTTCCAGCAACACCTGCATACCTGCCTGCAGACGCGAGCCCGTTTCCTGCGCAAAATAGGCACATAGCATCTGCTGCCTGCCGTTCCAGCACGTCGCCCGCTGGCGCGCGACAAAGAGCCCGCGCTGCCCCTTCTCCACCAAATCCAGATACAAATGTCCGCCCTTCTCAGACAGCGACGCTATCTCACAACGCACCCAATAGGTAGCGGGCAGCCCCGATTGCAGCACGTCTTCTATCTGCTCGCACAACTCAGATAGAGAATAAGTCTGTGTATTCATCTGCTTTTTCATATTCTTATCGATTATCCCCAAAACGCCATCCCGCAGAACGCCGCCAGCGACAGCGCCGTCGGAATCATCCACCACAAAGACCGTTTCACGCCCCAATAGCCGCAGGCTATCGCCACACACAGGAGCACCGCCATCGGGACGGAAATACGAAGCGCGGTGGTAGCCCCGGGCAGCGACTCCACCCACCCTACCGCATGGTTGAGCAGCCACACCAGGCCGCTCGTGCCTTTCGCCATCCAGACGCCCACATACGGGATGAAGCCGAGCGACAAGGTGGCAAAACCTGCCAACACTATCAGCCACGCCAGCGGCAAGACTATCAGGTTCGTGAGCATGAAATAGTTCGAGCAAAGACCAAAATAGTGCAACGTCAGCGGCAGGGTGCCCAACTGCGCCGCCAGCGAGACGGCAAGCAGCCCGAAGACATAGTTGGCGGCTTTGCGTCCCATGCGCCTGCCAAGCGTGGGAGCGGCGTGCGAAATGGGCGAATCCGGCACCAACAACACGATAGCCGCCACCGCGACAAAACTCAACTGAAAACTGACGGAGAACAAGTCCCTCGGGCGCACCAACAGAATCAGCCACGCGGCAAACAGCACGGTGTTGAGGAGTATCCCCCGCCTGTAGCACATCCGCCCCGCCTCCACCACCGTCAGCATCACCACGCTGCGCACTACCGAAGGTGTGAGCCCCGTCAAGAGCGCATAAGCCCACATCACAACTATCACCGCCATTGACAAGGCGCACCGCCCTAAACGGTTGGAATACATCGGCTTGCAGCGTCCACCGAGTGTGAGCAGCGCCAAGACAACCGCGTAGATAATCCCCGTATGCAAGCCGCTGACTGCCAGCACATGTGCTGCACCCGCACACTGAAAACTGCGTTTCAAGTCCGGTTCCAAGTCCTCTTTGTAGCCTAAGGTCAGTGCCCCCAGCGTCGCCAACTCATCTCCCTCAATACCCAAAGTACGGTAACGCCCGTACAAGGCTCTCTGCCAACGCCGCGGGTGCCAACGCGACACATCCGACGCACACGGCAGGCGTCTCCACTGGTCTCTCCACACCACCGCCGTCCCCGCTATCCCCTGCATGCGCAGGTACTTTCCGTAGTCGAACCGCCCCAAGACACCGCCCCGCTGCACCCGCATTCGCACCAACAAGGTGTCGCCAATCTGCATGCCAAGCAGCGCCTCCTTGCTGCGTGCGGCCTCCGTAGAATCGGGCACGAGATACACCATCACCCTCCCGCTTGCCGCTTTCACACGCCCTCTGTCCGCCCGAGCCAACACCCTTGTCTCCACCGACACGGTCTTCGCGCGTTCCCGCGGATAATCCGTAACAACCATTCGGAAGACCTGCACCGAGTCAAGATAATCCACATCGGTATCTCGCAGTAAATCAATCGGTTTCCCCGTGTAGTAGCAGAGTAGAATGGTCGCTGCCAACGGCAGCAGCAAGACCGTCATCGGATATCGGCGCAGCCACTCCACCTTCGTCTTTCCCGCTTAGCAAGTCTCCATCCCCTTGATGAGTGCTGCCGCGCGACACGGGTCCTTGGCTCCGAAGACGGCACTACCCGCCACCAGCACATCGGCGCCCGCCTCGTAGATAGCCGCAGCGTTCTTGGTGTTCACCCCGCCGTCCACCTCAATCAAGGTGGGCAGCCCGCGGCGGTCTATCTCCTGCCGCACAAAGCGTATCTTGTCCATCGTCTCGGGGATGAACGACTGCCCGCCAAAGCCCGCATAGACGGACATCAGCAAGACCATATCCACCTTGTCGAGATAGGGCAACAATCGGTTCACGTCCACATCAGGATTAATCGTGAGACACGTCCTAACGCCCTTATTCTTAATCAGTTGCAGTGCAGGCATAGGGTCGTCCGTCGCTTCCAAATGAAAGCCCACGCTCCACGCACCTGCGTCGCAGAAACGCTCCACGTACTTCTCGGGGTGCACAATCATCAGGTGCACATCCAAGGGCTTGGTGCAGTACTTCGCCATGGGCTTCATCAAGGGAAAACCGAACGATATGTTCGGCACAAAAACGCCGTCCATCACATCCACATGCAACCAATCGGCACAACTGCCGTTTATCATTTCCAACGCTTCGTGCAGGTGGGCAAAATCCGCCGCAAGCACCGAGGGAGCCAAGAGTTTATGCATAAAAACACTATCTTTTTTGAGAGTCGTTTTTTTTCGGAGAAAGACCGGCGAACGAGCACGAACACAAACCCGACCTCGCCGCCTGTGGAAGTTGGGACAAAGGTACTGCTTTTTTTTGGATTGTGCAAGCGAATGAACGCTTTTTTTGGCACCCCAAGCAAGTATAGGTCAAACAACAGAGGCTGCCTAACCTTTGCGTTAGACAGCCTCTCTTATCTTACAAGGGGGGGTGGACCGGTGGACCGCCGGGCCGGCACTTTCCCTAATATATATATATGTACGCGCGCGGGTGTATTTTATAGAAACTGCTGGTCTGGCGGCCCGGCGGTCCACCGGCAACCCTCCCCCGCAAAGCAACCCCACAATGCAACCCCACAATGCAACCCCACAATGCAACCCCGCAATGCATGTTAATTGTTAATTATTAATTGTTAATTGTTAATTGTTAATTATTAATTGTTAATTCCACTCCCTTACCGCAACTTTTTCGCGGGTCTATCGCGGGTCTATCGCGGGTCTCCCGCGGGTCGAACGCAAGTCAAACCCACCCCAAAAATATACGATTGTTAAGATTTCCCATGCCGAGACCTTCCCGTATTTTTTCACAGTTCTACGCTCCTCCCCCCCCTTGTAGGGAGGGACGGGGTGGGTCCTACCCTGCCCTTACACGGTCTGCTCCACGTTCCAGACGAAGGCGCGGACACCTACGGCGGGGTTGCGCATGTCGAGTTTGCGTACACCCTCGAGGAGGTCGTCCACTTGGTGGTCCTCCACAACGGTAATCATGCAGGAGTTCATCTCGGGCCATGCGTGGGTGCCGCGGCGCGGCTCACCGCCGTTGGTGCCGCGACCCTGCACCTGCTCAAAGAAAGTAAAACCCTTTACGTTCAGTTTATCAAGCAAGTACTCCACCCGCTCGGTGTTCGCTTGATTATACACTATCATTACACTTTTCATACTATACGATTTTTGATTATTAGACCATTTCATTGTCCGACCGTTTCACTGTCTGACCGCTACGCTGAACGACTGATTCAGCATCCGACTGTATATCAGTCTTTCAGCGCGTAGCGCGGTCAGACAGCGTCAGCGGTCTTTCAGCGCAGCGGTCGGACAGCGCGTAGCGCGGTCGTCAAGTCTCCCTACTTCACTCCGCTCGGTGTCGTTTCCGGGAAGACCTCGTCGGAGGCTACGGGCGCGGGCTGCGGTTTCTGGTTCTTCTTGGGCTTCAAGTCCATGAAGATGAAGTTCTTGCGCATCTTGCTTACCTTATCGCGCTCGCCGTGGCGGGACATCGCTGCGTAGAGCACAGGCACCATGAAGAAGGTCAGGAAGGTGGAGACGGTCAGACCGCCAATCACCACAATACCCATCGGCTTCCACATCTCGGAGCCTTCGCCGTTGCTCACTGCCATCGGCACCATACCCAAGATGGTGGTGAACGCCGTCATTAACACAGGACGGATACGGCTTCTGCCCGCTGCCTGCACCGCTTCGTTCAACTCCCAGCCGCGCTCACGCAATAGGTCGATATAGTCAATCAGCACAATACCGTTCTTCACTACGATACCCACCAACATGATGACACCCAACGCACCAATCATATCCAGCGAACTGTTGGTCAGCCACAAGGCAAGTACCACACCCGAGAGGGCAAACGGAATGGTGAACATGATGACAAACGGCTTATGGAGCGACTCGAACTGGCTCGCCATCACGATATATACCAACATGATAATCAGCGCAATAAGTATTCCCATGTCAGCGAAGGTGTCCTGCTGGTCCTCGTAGTCGCCGGCGATACGTACCACCACGCCCTGCGGAATGTCCAGCGTCGGTATCACGTTCTGCTCCAGATATTGTGCCAACTCACCCAAAGAGGTGTTGTACGGGGTTACCTCCACCGTAACAATACGCTGACGGCTCTTGCGCTCGATGGTAGGCGGCGTCCAGTACTCGCCGATGGTGCATACCTCGCTCAGTTTCACGCTCTTGCCCGTCGGGGTCGGGATAGTCAGGTTGCTGATAGCCTCCACGGAGTTGCGGTCGCCCTCTTCCAGTCGGCAGATGATGTCGAACTCAGAACCTTCCTCTTTCAGGTAGCCGCATGCCATACCGTTCACGCGGTTGCGCAGGTAGGACGAGATGGTGGCTGTGGTCAGACCCAGACGCGATGCCTTCTCCTTGTCCACCTCAATCTTTATCTCCGGACGCTCGTCATCACGCGAGACAGTCGCGTCGCGGGCACCGGGCACCTCGTGGTTACAGATGGCTTTGATTTGCTCGGCAAGGGCGGAAGTCTCATCGAAGTCGTAACCATAGATTTCTATATCCACCGAGTTTGAGGAACCGCCACCGCCACCTTTGGTACTTACCTGATAATCAATAATCTCAGGATATTTCGCCATTTCTTGACGCAGCACCTCTGCCATATCGAAGATGGAGCGCTCGCGCTCGTACTTCTTGCTGGTACGGATGGTCATGGAGATAGTGTTGTTCATCGTGTTGGAGAACAGCGCACCCATACCGCTATCATCGTTGTTACCGGCGGAGGTACTAATCAACTGTATCTCAGGCACCAGTTCCACGAAACGCGCCTCCAGCGTACGTGCGGTCTTCAAGGTCTCCTCGATACGGGTACCGCGCTGCAGTTTGACTGTAACGGACATACGTCCTTGGTCTTGCTGCTTCATAAAGTCCGTACCAATCTGCCCCGTAATCATAGGAATCATCGAGCAGCAGAAGAATGCCAGCAGAATCAGGAAGGTAACCGCCTTGTGGCGCAAGCACCAGCCGAGGGCCTTGGCGTACTTCTCGTCCACCCAGTCGAGGGCGCGCACTACGGTACGCTCGTACCAACCTTTCTTGCCTTTCTCATCATCAATGAGGTTACCCTCTGCGTCCACGTGCACCTTGCGCGGCTTGAGCAACTTACTTGCCAACATAGGCGTGAGCGAGATGGCCACAAGGGTAGAGGTACAAACGACGATGGTTACAATCCAGCCCAACTCCTTGAACATCACACCCGCCATACCGGTCAGGGTGGTCAGCGGCACGAATACCGCCACAATCACCAAGGTAGTGGCAATAACCGATACCCAAACCTCATTGGTCGCGTATATCGCCGCCTCACGCGGGTTCTCTCCGCGGTCAACGTGCTTCGTGATATTCTCCAAGACCACAATCGCATCGTCCACCACCATACCGATAGCCACCGTCAATGAACACATGGAGATGATATTCAGCGAAGAACCCACCATCTTCAGGTAGATGAATGCCACAATCAGGGCAATAGGAATGGTGATACCGATAATCAAAGTAGCACGCCACTTGCCGAGGAAGAAGAGCACCACCAAGACCACAAAGAGCAAGGCGTACATGATAGACTCCGTCAAGGAGTCAATAGAGTTCTGTATGTTCTCCGATGAGTCGTAAATCAACTTGAACTCCACATCCGAGGGCAAGGTCTTTTGAATCCGCGCAATCTCTTTGCGCACATCGCGGCAAATCTGCACGGTGTTCGCTCCGGTCTGCTTGGTAACCATCAGACGGGCGCACTCGCGACCATCGGCTTTCTCGTCCAAAGACAACTCCTTGATGGTATCCTTCACCGTGGCAATATCACGCACAAACACCTGACGACCGTCCGCCGTGGTGGTTACCACGATGTTGTTAATCTCGTCCGATGAGGCGTACTCCGAGCGCACCTCCATCTGGTATTGCTCCTTGGCAAGTTTCACCGTACCGGACGACATGTTGAGGTTGTTGGCGGAAATCATGTTGCCCACGCTCTCCACGGTCAGCCCGTAGGCGTCCAGTTTTTGTTGGTTGAGATAGACATAGACATATCGCTCCGGCGCACCCGACACCGTCAGGTTACCGATACCGTCCACACGGTTCAACTGCGGGATAATCTCATCGTCCAGCATCTTGTCCAGCGCGGGATACGACTCGTTTGCCATCACGGCGTACTGAATCACAGGCATCATGCTCGTACTCAGACGCAGCACAATCGGGTTGGAGCAACCATCGGGCAGGTTATCCTTCACGATATCCACATACGTTCGCACATCGTTGAGCACCTCATCCAAATCGGTACCCCACTCGAACTCCATCGTTACGGAGGAGATATTATCCTTTGACTTGGAGGTCAGTTCTTTCAGGTGGTCCACCGAGTTGAGCGAGTTCTCCATCACTTTCGTTACATTGCTCTCCACCTCAGACGCGGAGGCACCCGGGTAGGTGGTCATCACCGTTACATACGGCGGGTCCATCTCGGGGAACTGGTCGATAGGCAACTGCACGTAGCAGAACACACCTATCACTATCACAGCCAAGAAGATAAGGGCTGTGGTAACGGGCTTTTGCACCGCTGTTTTATATATAGCCATCTTTGTTTAGAGTTTTAGGTTTTTCCCTAGAAATTCTAGATTTTCTAGAGATTCTAGTCTTTCTAGATTATCTAGTTTTTCTAGGATTTCTATCTTAATAACTTATCTTCACACCATCCACCAGTCGTGCCTCGCCTTTGGTTACGAGTTCCACGCCATCTACAATCTCGGGTGCGGTAATCTCCACGTCATCGCCGAAGCGTTGACCCATCTCTACCGACACGCGCTTTGCATAGCCGTTGTTGTTGATGAAGACATAGCGGTCGTTTGCACCGATGAGTTTCAGCACGGTGGAGTAAGGTGCTGCCATGATAGTGGCTTTGCCCAAACCGAGCGTCGTGTTCACGTACATACCCGGGCGGAGCAGCCCCTCCTCGTTGTTCACCACCACCTTCACTTGGAACGTGTGGCTCGACGCATCTACCGTCGGATAAACCACCTCAATCGTAGCGGGGAACACGCGGTCGGGATAGACCGAGGTGCGGAGCGACAGGCGCATGCCCGCTTTCACCTGCGGGATATACGACTCCGGTATAGCCACCAGCGTCTTCAACTTGTTCACCTGCGTCAGCACCACGATAGGCTGACCGCTGTACAACTCGCCATCCTCGTAGTTCTTGGCAGAAATCACGCCCGTGAACGGGGCCTGCACGTAGGTGTTCGTGCGCATGAACTTATAGCTCTCCTTGGTCTGGTCGAGCGAGAGTTTCATCTGGTCGTACTGCTGTTGCGATACCGAACCCGTCTGAATCAAGCCCTCCATACGCTGCATCTCCGTCTCGAGGTTGGCGATGGTGTATGCCGTGGTCTTATACTGCTGTTGGTCCATACGCACCAGCGAATCGCCCTTGCGCACCTTGTCGCCTACCTCCACGTAGATGTGCTCTATCTTGCCCGTCAGCGAGGGAGCGATGTTCACGGTCTCATAGCCTTGCAGGTTGGAGGAAACGGTTATCTCACGCTGAATCTCACGCGGGTGGAGCGTAGTCAGTTCCACTACCTCTACGCGCTCATCTGACTCGTGGATAGTAGTAGCCTCTTGTTTCTTGCCGCAGCCTGCCATTACCAACACAGCGGCTGCCAAAATACTGATTTTCTTCATATTTTCGTTTGGGTTTTTAATAACTTCGTGTTTGAAACTTCGTGTAAAAAACTTCGTGTTTGAAACTTCGTGTACAGCGCGAAGCGCTTTCTTACATTTACTTTCTTACAGCCCCGCAGGGGCTTTTTAACACGCAGTTTCTTACAGCGCGCCAGCGCTTTCTTACTTGTTCAGGAATTTCGATAGTTCAAGTTGGGCGTTCACCAGCGTCAGCACTGCCTGTACATAGGTCGATTGCGCGCTAATCACATCGTTGCTCGCGTTCACCAATTCGAGGTTGGAGGTCGCTCCGTACTGATACTTATTGGTCGTCGAGCGGAACACACGTTGCGTAACGTCCATGTTCTCCTTCTCGTTCATATAGGTCTCAAAGGCATTTTGCAGGTTGAAGCGCAGTTGCTGGTTCTGAATGCCGAGTTGGTCGGTGGTCTCTGCCAGCGTGTTGCGGGCTTTCTCTAATGCAATCTTCTTCTCCGTTACGCCTGCCGCACGCTTGCCCGATGACCAGAGCGGCATCGACACGCTCAGTGCCACCACGTGAGGCGGCTGCATGTTAAACTGATAGCCGTCTTGCGGCGGGATATTGCCTTTCTTCGAGAATTGGTAGCCCAAACCCACGGTCGGACCGTATGCCCATGCCGCCATGTGGACGTTCTTCTTTGCCAACTCCACATTCTTCTCCAACTGGCGATAACTAACGTTGTTCTCCAATATGAAGTCCTCGCCTAACAACGCCAGCACCTGCTCCGCCGAGAGCATATCGTCTAACGTCGTGGTCAGCGTCAGTTGCGTCTCCACAGGCACGTCCAGCAGCACTTTCAGCGAGTTCTCCGCCAGCACCACGTTGCGTTTGTTGCTGTTGATACTGTTCTTCAACGCGTTCACGCGCACCTTGATTTGGTCAGCGGTGGTCTGCTCAGCGGCACCCACATCCACCGACCGTTGCGTCATCTCTGCCAACCGCTCCACGTTGCTCAGCGAACTGTCCAACAGCGTAACGATATCGCGCATCACCAGCACCGATGCATACGACGACACCACGTTCGCACGCAAATCCAACTCGTTCTGCTCGTAGGCGAGTTTCTGCAT
>JBJECJ010000092.1:0-31759 GCA_051870955.1 Paludibacteraceae bacterium
ACCTATAGAGAGATACTACTTTTTTTCAGACTGCATTTTGACCTATAGACCAAAAAGAAGTCATTTAATGGATATGCAAGCCATTGAATGACTTCTCTTTTTGCATCCCCCTAATGGCAAACAGATGGTGCTATTTTCATACCCGATTTTTCTTTGACAACCGCACATCTCTGCAAACAATAATTTGCTGATATACATAGCATTATAAAGAAAATGAAAAACGACGAAATTTTCTCACCAAATAACTTGCATATGTCAAAAATTTTTAGTAACTTTGTAGTCCATTTCGTACGCATTGCACTAACACGCATATACGATGAAATGATATGTTTGAATAATTAGGTGCGAAAAGCCCTCATCTTTACAGCCGCAACTGTCCACATCGCTTTTAGGGGCATTAGCTCATCTGGTTAGAGCGCGACACTGGCAGTGTCGAGGTGAGCGGTTCGAATTCGCTATGCTCCACAAAATGATAATAACTTATGTTCAAATTGAACCGGTACGGTTTGATCTAACCAACATGGTTGTCTACTTACCAAAGAACGAATATCCGGAAGATGCTGAGTTTCAGTCACGGATTAGTAATATCGAAGAATTCGATTACTTGGGAATCCGTTTCTGCTCGTTTGATATTCTAATAGCCCGAAGGGAAAATACAGAGGTCAAAATCAAAATGCGCAGTTCTTCGGCATCAACCCGAACGCCACGCCGCAATCCAAACAGAAGTACTATTCCACCCTCCGTGGCTTCATCATCGCCCAACTGACGAAGCAACTGAAGGAAGAAAATAATTTATAATTGCAAACAGCAAATTCGCAATATCTACGCTGATGGAGAATTGTCGCAAGAGGCAACTCACAAGAAATCCTTGTTAGTTTGTTAGGATGAAACCATCCAAAACAACGAGAGAAAATGAAATAAATTTGCATATCTCAGATATTTTTAGTATAGTACCTTTGCACCCGAATTTGTAAAATTGGGAATTGTGTCGACACCGGTGACTAAATTTTTGCCCTCTGTAACACGATCAACCGACAAATAAAACCATGGCAGATATAGAGAAAATAACGCATATAGGATTAGTCCCGGCGGAACTCATCAATGACTTGCGGCAGACCATCGACTCTGCTCGTTCGCGCGTGGCAGCAACCGCCAATTATGAATTGACGGCGATGTATTGGCATATCGGCAATCGTATCAATACCGAGGTACTTAATAATGAGCGCGCTGAGTACGGCAAGCAAATTGTGTCGCAGGTTGCGACGCGATTGCAAGAGGAGTACGGAGCAAAGGGATTTGATGAAAAAAGTATCCGCAGAATGATGCAATTTGCCCAATTATTTCCAGACTTTCAAATTGTCGCACCACTGGCGCGAAAATTGTCCTGGTCTCATTTTCTGATAGTTATGCCTATAAAGGATGAACTTCAACGCGAGTTTTATCTGACTATGGCAGCTAACGAAAGATGGAGCAAACGAACGCTACAAGCCAAGATAGACGGCATGTTGTATGAGCGTACAGCCATTGCCTCCAAGCCTGAAGAACTAATCAAGCAAGAACTTTCTAATCTGCGCGAGACAGATACGATGTCGCCTGATTTGGTATTCAAGAGTCCGTATTTCTTGGAGTTCACAGGTCTCAAAGGCATGTACTCGGAGAAATCGCTGGAGGATAGTCTGGTCGCACATCTGGAGCAGTTTATCATGGAATTGGGCAACGGTTTTACTTTTGTCGAACGCCAGAAGCGAATGATTATTGACGGCGAGGACTTTTATCTGGATCTGCTGTTCTACCACCGCAAGTTGCATCGTTTGATTGCCATCGATCTCAAACTGGGGCGTTTCAAAGCGCAGTATAAAGGACAGATGGAGTTGTATCTGCGTTGGTTGGAGCAGAATGAGATGCAACCGGGTGAAGAAACTCCGCTTGGTTTGTTACTTTGTACGGAAGGAAGTGAAGAGCAAATCAGTTTACTGCAATTGGACAAGTCCGGAATCCGCGTTGCGCAGTATCTCACCGAATTGCCATCAAAGGAAGTTCTCATCCGCCAATTGCAAAAATCCCTTGCGGTTGCCAAAGATTTACACACCGACCGATGAGCGAGAGAATACCGAGAGATGACCGAGACACAAAAAACAGCCGTCCGAATCGAAAATTTATGATTTTCCTTGCATATGTCAGAAAAAAATAGTAACTTTGTACGCTAAATTTATTCTGTATCATTAATGTCACGAAGAATAGAATACATAATTGATGAAATTCTTGACCAGTATCTTTATGCAGATACTACTTTCAGACCTTGGATTATTGGCTTTAGCGGAGGCAAGGATTCCACGGTTCTTTTAACTTTGGTCTGGATGGCGCTGAAGAAAATAAAGGAGACCATACCAGCACCGTTCCAATTGCGTCGTCCAATCTATGTCGTTTGCAACGATACACTTGTAGAGAATCCAATAATTTCGTCGTATGTCGATGATGTATTAGTACAAATTGAGAAAGCCGCCCGTGAACAGGATATGCCGATTTTTGTTCGTAAGACGATTCCAAAACTTGAAGATACTTTTTGGGTAAATGTAATCGGCAAGGGCTATCCCGTACCAAATACCGCCTTCCGTTGGTGTACGGAGAGAATGAAGATTAAACCTACTGCACGTTTTATCACAGAACAAGTGGATGAGTGTGGAGAGGCAATTATCCTCATTGGTACACGCAAAGCGGAAAGTGCCACACGTGCCCGCTCTATCAAAAAGCACGAGCGTCACGGAGAGCGTCTGACACATCATACACTTTTGCAAAATACATGGGTTTATGCACCGATTAAGGAGTTGATGTTAGAGGAAGTATGGTATATAATTAATGCTTTCCCATCCCCGTGGGGCTATGATAATTCCATATTGTTTAACATCTATATGGATGCAAGTGCCGATGATTATGAGTGTCCTACGGTTGTTACGGACAAAAGTCACGGCTCGTGTGGTCAAAGTCGGTTCGGATGTTGGGTTTGTACAGTGGTTAAAGATGATAAGTCTATGCGCGCACTCATAGAGAAAGGACGAGGATGGATGCAGCCTCTATATGATTTCCGAATGCAACTAGACCAAGAGCGCAATATTATTTCCAATCGAATGCCTTTCCGTCGCGACGGAAGACCTGCGGTAAATGATATGGGACCTTACATCTTCAGTTACCGTGCTTCTATGCTCAAACGTTTGTTGGAAGTGCAGAAATCCCTGCAAGAGCATGATCCTAAAATAAAACTCATATCCGACCAAGAACTGATAGCAATTCAGGTTAATTGGTATCGTGATTTTAACTTCGGATATTCGGTATCAGAAATATATAATTCAATCTATAAAACATCTCTCGCCATGGAAGAGAACAGTAAAAACAAATTAGAAGCGGACTTGATGCGCGAAGTCTGCAAGGATAATCCCGAAGAGGGCGAACTCATTGAACAATTACTGCTCTTGCAAAAGAGTAAGTCACTTATGAAGCGTCGCCACGGTCTTCCGAATGAAATAGAAACACGTCTTAAAGTTTTTTTAGAGAGGAAGAAAAAATGATTATCAAAAATATAGAACTCAATAATTTCCGTATCTATAAAGGGGTAAACCGTATAGACTTTACTCCCGATGGGGAACGCAATATCGTAATTATTAGCGGTAATAACGGATTTGGGAAAACCACATTCCTTATGTCGCTGGTATGGTGTTTATATGGTCGTCAGATGGAGAATGTGGATGACCTCTATAAAAAAGAGATTGTCGAGAAAGGTGGCTATGGTCGCTATATTGGCAATAGCTTAAATAAAGAGGCACAGCGTAATGGGGAAACGAAGTTCTCTGTGTCAGTAACATTTACAGATGTCGAAATCCCTGACACGACTTGTACAGAAATCACTATTATTCGTTCTTACGATTGCGCAACAAGTACGGACGACGAATTGCGTATTCTCATAGATGGTAGGGAAAGTGATTTATTTACAGACCATCAGGAGGAAGAATTCTTTATCCGTGATTATATTCTTCCAATTGAGATAGCGAAGTTCTTCTTCTTTGATGCAGAGAAAATTGTTTCGTTTGCAGAAATTAATACACCAGAGCAACGTCGCGAGCTAAGTAAAGCATATTCGCAGGTGCTTGGTATTCAAAAATACGATACTCTTAAGAAAGAGTTGGAGCGCTTGCAGGATGAATATAGAAAAGAATCTGCTCAACCTCAGGATAAACAGAATTTGATTGAAGTAATTGCGCAAATAGAAAAAGCAGAGGCGGAGATAGAGGTTATTGAGCAAAACATAAAAGAAAAGGATGAGAATAAGATTTCTTTGCGCTATGATTTTACACAACTGCAAGAGAAGCTGATCCGAGAAGGTGATTTAATGAGTGTTGAACGCCTACACGAACTGGAGGCAAATCGAGATGAACAACAAAGATTATTGTACGAAGCACAAGATGGTCTGAAGGATTTGTATAATTATATTCCTTTTGGTCTTGCCGGTAATGTGGTTTCTGAAGTTGCAGAACAACTCAACCGAGAAAAAGCGTATCGGCAGAATAAAGTCCAATTGGAAGGAGTCGAAGAAAAAACCGATGATATCCTTAATGAGTTAGATCAAGCTCGTAGTAACTATCAAGGAGTAATTGACGTTAAAATCCGAAACTTTTATGAGGAAGAAATAAAAAGGCTCATACTTAAGCATTTTTATAGCGACTATGATGCTACACAGTTTGATGGTTTCCAAGTTCTGCATGATTTAACAGATTTGCATAGTGATGAATTTTTTAATCTAATTGCAAAGATCAAAGAAAGTAAAGCATCTTTTGAAATCCTATCTCATAAATATTCTACTGCGAAAGCCGAATTGTACAAGATTGAGAAGGAAATCCGCGAGGCAGAAAAAAATGCCGAAAGCGAATATATACAAGAATTGCGCAAGAAGAAAGATAGCTTGGATAACGAGATTCAACAACTTGTAATGGATATAGGTCGTCTTACTGAACGTAAAGAGCAAATCAAAGAGGACATAAAAACGTACAAACAGAAGAAAGAAATACTATCAAAAAAAATAGATGTAGCTGCTAAAAACAAAGCTGTTGATGATGAGGCTTCGCGTCTCATCCATACAATACAGAAGTTCCTCCAACGATTCAAAGCAGAGAAAAAGAGAGCTTTGGAGCAGAAATTAGAGGAGAAACTGAAATCTTTCATGCATAAATCTGATTTCGTACATAAAGTTATTGTGGATATTCAAGGGAATGGTGAAGATGTAGATATAAATTTGTATGATAGTCATAACAAGAAGATAGATAAGGGTAATCTCTCTATGGGAGAGAAACAATTGTTTGCATCGGCTTTATTAGGAGCATTGGTAGAGGAGACGCAATTAGAGTTCCCTGTTTTCATTGATAGCCCGATGCAAAAACTTGATCCAAACCACAGCAAGAATATCCTTACTAAGTTCTATCCTACTGTTTCAAAACAAGTGGTATTCTTCCCATTGTTGATGAAAGAGTTAACTGAAGAGGAGTACTCACTCATTATGGATATTACAAGCAAGACTTATCTGATTCAAAACGATAATGATGCTTCGCGTTTTGTTGAAGTAAATCCTTATGACTTGTTTGAAGCGTACAATAGTGCAAATCCAGGAGTAAAGAAGAATTAAACAAACTGAAAGGGAAGGTATATGATTATTAATATTAAGACATCAAAAGCAAACCAAGAAGTCGTAACTTTCTTGACGCAAAAATTACCGGGCAATGCAAAAGAAAATATCATCGCTCGTATTGCGCTTGGCTATTCTCTTTCATCAGGGAAGCGATTTACACCCGCAGAATTTAATTCGTACGATTCACAAGGAAAGGAATATAAAGATAGTATTTTGTTTGACGTAGCGAATAAAGATTATTATATTGCTCTAATCTGTCAGGCTTACGGCATCAACAAAAACAACGACCTCATTCCTAAATATGTCAAACTGCATGTTGATCATGGACTGGAGCAGATATATTACCTTTTTGAAAATCGCCAACAATACACCTTCTTTGATTTCCTTGTTGAAAATTTGAGTAAAGGTATTGATGCAATTGAGGACGCACCCGTTCCATTGGATGCTGTGCGCAATCAAAATCAACACATCACAAAGACATCCTTTACTGGACCTATTGATATTAAGGTTGGCTATAATCCCAATAGGCAGGAACCAATTGAATTCTGCTTTAATAATACAAAGCGATATAACAATCAGCATATTGCAGTTGCGGGTAAATCCGGCTCAGGTAAATCGCAATTTGCATTGGATTTCCTGCGTCAACTAACGGTAAAAACACAAGGACAGGTCAACTTCTTATTCCTCGATTTCAAAGGCCTTTCCAAAGATGATAGAGAGAAGATGGCGGACTTCTTTGAGACAACCAAGACAACATGCATAAATGCACCAGAAGAACCCTTCCCATTAAATCCGCTATCTTTCATTGACAACGTCAATAAGACAAACAAGTTGGTCGGCATCAATAAATTTGTGGACATCATAGCCAAATATTCTAATTTAGGGAAGGTTCAGCAGCAGACCTTGAAAGATGCTGTTATGGAGGCATTTAACAGACAAACAGGCGGAGATTATCCATCTTTGAAAGAAGTGTATGATATTATCTTAGAGCAAGATGGCAAACCTGATTCATTGACTGAAATAATGAGCCGTTTGACCGATTACGAATTATTTGCTTCAAAGGTCAACAATCCAAGTAAGTTCTTGAATAGTAACTATTATCTATCTCTCTCTGGCGAATTGGATAGCACAGTTCGTTTTACATCAGTTTTCTTGATTATTAATTATATCTTCAATGTCTTTTCAAATATGGGAAGTACGGATGTTAATGGCGAGTATCGTGAGATGCGCTATGTGCTGATGATTGATGAGGCACACGACTTATTCCGTGAAAAGAAGTCATTGGAAATCTTGGAAGTAATTTTGCGTAAAATGCGCTCTTACGGCGTTTCTGTATTCTTGTTGTCTCAGGGTATTGCAGAATATAATACTGCCAACTTTGATTTTTCGCAAGAATGCGAAACAGCATTCCTCTTGCCGATAAACGATATGGCAAATACAAAGGCGATTAATAAGTTCCTTGGTCTGACACAAAAAGACGGCACAACAGCCTTGCGTAATATTGAGAAACTTGCAAATGGTCAAGCCGTATCCAATATTAAGGAATATCCACGTACGTCCGTGTTTGATGTAGTGCAATATTGGAAAGAAAAACTATCGTAATAATTTGTTTGTTATGCAATCTGTCATAAAAGAATTTTGGGGTGCTTTTATTAAGCCATGGAAAGAACCTAGTTTTACACTATACTTCATATTTATGGTTGTTGGATTTGGAGGAATAGGTGTATTTCTTTCGATATATCAACATTGGTATTATAATCAGCAAATAAACGAATGTAGTAATGCTGTAGATAAGATAACAGAATCGGCGATAGCGCAAAGTATAATGACGTACGCTATCGCTATATTAGTACCTGCAGCACTATCTATATTTTTACATCTAATTATACCGAAAGCCAAGTATAAGATCAGTCATTCTATTATAACAATAACTACATTGTTAGTAGTTATTCTATTAGTATGTTTCACTTTTATAAAAGGAAGCATGTATATTGCAGGAATTGCAACTATTATTGCTTGGATTTTTTGGATTGTTGCAAATTCTGAAAATGACTCTTTAAAGGATGGGTCATATAATTCTATGATAAAAAAAGAAGTTAAAAAACATGGACAAGGTTGGAATTAAAGGATTTCCTGTACGTCAAAATGGACAGGATTTTATTATAGGAAAAGCTTCTATTCGTGATATTCTACAATATACACGCTACACAGAAAGATTAATTATTGGTTACGATGAAGAAGAAAAACCAATATATAATGAGCATGTGCAACGAACAGTAGAACCATCAAGGGTAAATAAGATTGCCGATTTTCTCATTAATGATCCCGAGGCGACATTCCCTACAAATATAGTTTTAGGATTACCGCTAAACATCATCCAAGAGCAAAAAGAAAATAACGGAATAATTGAAATTACACTAAGTGACATAGTGCTTGAACAAATACAACGTGCCAAGCAAGGGGACGCTGATGCTGATGTATACGTGACTATTATTGATGGCCAGCATCGCATTCGTGGAATAGAGATTGCTATCGAACGTCTCAAGAATGAAATTGATAAAACAGGAGATAAGAAATTTGAATGTAAATTAGAAAATTTACTTAATATAGAGTTGGCAGTTTCTTATTTTATAGATAGAAGCTTAGAATATCAAGCTATGATATTCTCTACTATTAATAGAACACAAAAAAGAGTATCGCAGGATTTGGTTCTTAGTTTATTCGGCTTATCATCAAATGATACTCCATATAAAACAGCATTGGAGGTTGTATTAGCACTTAATGGTCATCCGAAATCTCCTTTTTATCACCGTATCAAACTATATGGAGGCAATTATGAAAAGAAAATGAGTCCTCCTCTTTCTCAAGCTACAATGATAAAGAATATAGTTTCTTTTATTAGTGAGTCATTGCGGGAGTCGGAAAACGACAAATATCGTATTAGAAAAGAACTTCTGAAACGAACAAATAATAAATATTTGCCCTTTAGAGAATTTTATGCAAATAATAAAGATTATTTAATATCAGATTGCCTCTTTTATTATTTTTCTGCTATACGCAAAGAACTTTATATGTATTGGGAATACGATGGAATGACGAAACCGCAAAATATATTACAATCAACGGTAGGTTTTGAAGTTTTAATGCACTTGTTATCAGACATATTAAAGCAAGATCCAATGACAGAATTCTCCGTCGAAAGGTTCTTGCCATATATAGAGAAAGTTAAAGATATTAATTATGCGGATATAGAAACCTTCCCAATCGCAACCAAAGGAAAAGGTATACTTTATAAGGTTATGTATGAAAATATTTTTTCATGATATGATGCGTATTTAGTATAAATTTGAATTAATTTTCTGTCTAATCCAATACATTTTATGGTTACTAGGATAGGCAGAAAATTTCTTGTACCAATATTTTATTTGCAAGAAAATATATTTTTACACACTGTCGCCTTTGACCTTTTGCTAAAAAAACTTGCTATTGAGGTGATAGATTTCAGGTCTTTTTTGACTTATATATGGAGGGGGTATATATAAACACGAATCTATTAACACAAAAACGCAATTAACTAAGTGTTCGCAATTTGCGAACGCCAAACAAAACGAATAACATATTATCAAGAATATGAGTACAAAACAATCCATACGGTTCTACAAAGATCGCGAAGTGCGGGCTATATGGAATGACGAACAGAACAAGTGGTTCTTTTCCATCGTGGATATAGTGGCAGCCATTACCGAAAGCCCGCGTCCTCGTGTCTATTGGGGTACGGTAAAAAACCGCCAGAAAACCCAATATGGTGAGTTGTATTCAAAATGTATACAACTGAAATTACCCGCAGTAGACGGCAAACGGTACGCCACAGATTGTTTTGCGCAAGAAGATATCATCGAAGTAGTCAAAACGCTGCCGGCTAAAAACACAGCTACTTTCTTGGATTGGTTTACCTATTCAGACAATACCATAGACGGGCAAAGCCGCAAGAAAGCTTATACATTTTGGGAAAGCAATATGATTTCCGATGCAGAAGTGGGAACGGTAAAGGCCTTGCAAAAGATTCATGCATATTTATTTGGTGGTCTTTATGATTTTGCGGGAAAGATACGCCAAGTGAATATTGCGAAAGGCGGTTTCCAGTTTGCAATGGCACAATACTTACTGCAGACATTGGAGCAGATTGAACACATGCCGGAGAATACCTTTGACGAGATTGTGGATAAGTATGTGGAAATGAATATTGCGCATCCTTTTCGCGAGGGAAACGGACGTAGCACACGTATCTGGTTGGACCTGATTTTCAAGAAACGCTTGCAGCGTTGTGTCGATTGGAGCCGTATTCCCAAGAATGAATACCTGGACGCTATGATTCGTAGCGCAGTAGACGCAAGTGCCATCCGTCGCTTGCTCAGTAACGCACTGACCGACCAAATCAACGACCGCGAGTTGTTCATGAAAGGAATAGACTATTCCTATTACTACGAACAAAACGATTAACTATCTCCTGTCTGTATAATTACATAGATTGCCCTTGTCCTCAAGACTGTCCTCGTCACGGACATTGTTGTGCTTGCGTCGCTCATCACAAAGCCGCAGGAACCAAACTCCCTGCCTGCCTCCGTGGCATAAGAAGTGAATTTGACTAACCATTTAACGTTTTGATAGTAATCAAAACCTATTTCAGTTTCTTCGTCTCGCCGACGTATGACTTCATCATGGAGTTGCGTAAGTTCGGCTCGAAACTGGAGGTGCTTGAACCCGCTCCATCATTCATTTTCTTTATTAATTTTCTTTGGTTACTTTCTTTTATCCCCTTTCTTTTTAGTCAAGTTCAGTTAGGTATAGCTTGTATTTATTTGCTTGATTTTTTGTTAAAAAAGATACAAGCTCTATCCTGGCTATGTAAAAAAACGGCTAAGTTGACTACTCATCTAAAGAAAGAGTGGGGTTGCAGTGACTTATTTCGTTGGTAAGACGAGAACAGAGATTACGGAGAGAATGGTATGTTTTCAAAAAAATTAGTAGAGTTGCTTGCATATATCAAAAAAATGTTGTACATTTGCATCCGACTTGGACGAATGTCTAAAAATACCATGGAAAAAGTAAAAATTATCGAGATTAAGAAGAGTGTCTTCGAAGATAACGACCGCGCAGCCGATGCCTTGCGCGGTGAGTTGAAGAAAAAAGGTGTGTTTCTGCTGAACCTGATGTCGTCGCCCGGAAGCGGCAAGACAACCACTCTCATCCAAACCATCAACCTACTCAAGGACAAGATCCGCATTGCCGTCATGGAGGCGGATATTGATAGCGATGTCGATGCCATCAAAATCAAGGAAGCTACCGGCGTAGAGTCTATCCAGTTGCATACCGGCGGTATGTGCCACCTTGATGCGGAAATGACAAGGCAAGGGCTCGATGGTCTTGCTGATGTACAAAGGGACGATGTACAATGTACAAAGGGAAAGCCCGATCTGGTCATACTGGAGAATGTGGGGAACTTGGTGTGCCCTGCGGAGTTTGACACGGGAGCGGTGAAGAATGCGATGATCCTGTCAGTACCGGAAGGACACGACAAACCGCTCAAATACCCGCTGATGTTCAGCATCTGCGATGTGGTGGTAATCAACAAGATGGATGTGCTGCCGTATTTCGATTTTGACCTGGAGAAATGCAAGGAGTATATCCATATGCGGAACCCGAAAGCTGCCGTCATTCCTATCTGCGCCAAGACCGGCGAAGGAGTAGAGGCGTTTGCGGAGTGGCTGCTGAAAGAGGTTTCCGAGTGGAAAGCATAATTCGATATACCGATATACCGAAATATTGATAATTTATATAAATTGTAAATGATTAAATTGTAACTAATACCATGCCTGAAATGTCAAAAAAGTTTGTCCCTAAGCATAAAGGAGACAAGAATCCGAATCCAAAGTTGCTGAAGTTCGTCCGTCACGTCACGGACCGTATTCCCGGTAAGATCAAGATGACCACCGATGCCCCCGAGTATTGGGGTTTGGCTTGTATCTTTGAGGACGAGATGGACGCTGTGACAAGAGAAGCGTCGCTGGATCTGTTGCTGGACATGCTGCCCGGTAATTTCTTTAAGGTACGCGAGCATCACACGTACGCGCAACTGCATGAGATGAACGCCAAGAAGCACTACACGCCGGATGACAAGTCGTTTGACGAGTTGCTGGACAAGTTGGCGTATTTCGGAATGTTGGAGTACGACTACGGCGACCATTACACCAACGGTACGGGACCGGACGAAGGCACCACTTTCAACCGTGAAGACAGAATATACTGGGTGCCGATGTTCGTTCCCGGTAGTGCCGAATATACCAACATGAATACCGAACTGATGGACCGTCATCCTGAGTTGGCGATGTTCTTCGAGCGCATGACATTCCTGCCGCTTGAGAAGATCACGCCGATGGTGCCGATGGGAGGCAGCGGTATAGGAATGCACGTCATTCCGGTAGAGAAAGCTATCTCGATGGAGAACCAGAGTGTGGATATCGAACATATCAGCTACTGGCTTAAGAAATACGAAGGACATATCGGTGTGGGCATCTGCTCGTGCCGTTACGGTCGCAAGAAACTGGACGAAGGCTGCGCAGACGACTACCGCGACTGGTGCATCGGTGTAGGCGACATGGCGGATTACCTGCGTGAGACAGGTCGCGGACACGATATCACCTATGACGAAGCGATGGCAATCCTCAAGAAAGCAGAGGATCACGGTTTTGTACACCAGGTAACCAATATAGACGGTGAGGGTAAGATCTTTGCGATATGCAACTGTAATGTCAAGATATGCAATGCGTTGCGTACCTCGCAGTTGTTCAATACACCTAATATGTCGCGTAGCGCGTATGTAGCGGAAGTGGATCCGAAGAAATGCGTAGCTTGCGGACGGTGCGTAGAGTACTGTCCGGCGGGCGCTGTCAAACTCGGGCAGAAACTATGCACCAAGCACGGTCCGCAGAGTTATCCGAAACAGGAGTTGCCGGACGCAACCACATGGGGTCCGGAAAAATGGAACGAGAACTACCGCGACGACAACCGCGTCAACTGCTATCCAACAGGAACGGCACCTTGCAAGACCGCTTGTCCGGCACATATAGCTGTGCAGGGCTACCTCAAGAAAGCCGCGGAAGGCAAATACACAGAGGCATTGGAACTGATCAAACGCGAGAACCCGTTCCCGGCAGTATGCGGACGTATCTGTAACCGCCGTTGTGAGGACGCGTGCACAAGAGGTACGATTGACCGCGCTATAGCTATCGACGCCGTGAAGAAATTCATTGCCGAGAAAGACCTGCATGCCGAGACACGCTTTGTGCCAGAGGTCAATATCTGCTCCAATGTCCAGGAGCGCTGGGAAGAGAAGATCGCCATCATCGGCGGCGGTCCTGCGGGCCTGAGTTGCGCATACTACCTCGCAACGATGGGATATAAACCGACTGTGTTCGAGAAGAACGAAGAACCGGGCGGAATGCTTCGATACGGTATCCCGTCTTACAAACTTGACAAGGAAGTGATCAAGGCGGAGATTGACATCATGCGCGAGATCGGCGTAGAGATAAAATGCGGTATCGAAGTTGGCAAAGATATTACCATAGACGATCTTCGCAAGCAAGGTTACAAAGGTTTTTATGTGGCGATCGGATGTCAAGGCGGTCGTCTGCCGGGTATCCCGGGAGAGGATTTAGGGGGCGTCATGACCGCTATCGATTTCCTGCATGACGCCAACTGCGGCGACAAGAAAATCAGCGGCAAAGTGGTGGTTGTCGGCGGCGGAAACGTAGCCATCGACGCTGCACGTGTAGCTAAACGCAGCGGTGCATCGGAAGTGACGATGCTCTCGCTGGAGACCGAAGACATCATGCCGGCATCGCTCGAAGAGCGCATGGAAGCGCGCGAAGACGGCGTAGTTATCAATCCTGGATGGGGACCGAAGGAAGTACAAAGGGACAAAGTACAAAGTACAAAGGTCGCCGGTATAACCTTCAAGCGTTGTACTTCTGTCTTCAATGCAGAGCATAAGTTTGCACCGACGTTCGACGAGAACGAGACTCTTACGCTGGAGGCAGATCTTGTGATCTTTGCTATCGGTCAGACGGTGGTATTGAAAGACCTGCTGAAAGATACCAAGGTGGAGTTCGTCCGTGGTGTTTATCCTGTTGCTGACAAACTGACCTACCAGACGGCCGAACCCGACATCTTCGTCGGCGGCGATGTGTTCACCGGTCCTAAGTTTGCCATCGATGCAATCGCAGCCGGTAAAGAAGCAGCAGAGAGTCTGCATCGCTACGTACAACACGGACATATGACTATCGGCCGCAACAGACGTGATTTCATCGAACTGAACAAGAGCGATATTCTCGTTGAGCAGTACGACAACGGCAGCCGGCAGGACCCGGGAGTTATTCCTACTAAAAGTAATTTCGAGGAATATCATGGTACACTGACCGAAGAGCAGGTAAAGAAAGAAACCGCCCGTTGCCTCAGTTGCGGTGCGTCGGTAGTGGATGAAAACAGGTGTATCGGTTGCGGTTTATGTACCACAAAATGTGCTTTCGACGCTATCCACCTGCACCGTGAGCACCCCGAAGCAAGTATCATGCGTACCTCGGAGAACAAGTTCGACGGAATCCTGCCGTACATAATCAAGAGAGGCGGAAAGATCCTTATTTCCGGACTAAGCCCGAAAAAGTAATGCACGAGTTAGGTATTGTCTTCTATATTATTCGCGACGTCAAGAAAGCGGCGCAGGAAAATGGCGTAGAGCATGTCTCGGCGGTGGTGATGAACATCGGCGAGGTGAGCACGATCGTACCGGAGTATCTGACCGACTGCTGGAGGTGGGCGGCGGATAAAGAAGAGATGCTGAAGGGCTGCGAACTGAAGATAGAACCCATCCCTGCCGTGACGCATTGTGACGGGTGCGAAAAGGACTACCCGACGGTAGCGCACGGCAAGATTTGTCCCCACTGCGGCAGCGAGCAGACGTGGCTCCTACGAGGCAACGAGGTGGAGATAAAGGAGATAGTCGTTCCGCAATAAATCGTAAATAAATCATAAATAAATCATAAATAAATCGTACATCGTACCTTCGTAAATCGTACATCGTACATTCGTAAATCGTAAATATTATGGCTTGTTTTATTGTACCATTAACCCAGGCGATCGCCACAACGGTGTATCGCAAACATGTAGAAAAGAAAGTGCAGCTTGAAGGTGAAAAATGTCTTTCAACTTTCAACTATCAACTTTCAACTCATCTCAAGACCCTCGAACTCATGCTCTGGGGCGGTTCGCTCATGCTCATCGTAGATCATATCATCTGCGGCGAAGTCACATGGATGTATCCCTTCTTCACAGCGCTGGAGAGCGAAGGCGGAGCAATGATTATGCTCCGCGAGATGCTTACCGTCGGACTACCAATGTCAGTCATCGTTACCCTTGCTTGGGCCGGTTATTGCTACCTCAAAGAGCGTAAAGCTGTCAAGGCTTAAAGGAAAAACGACCGCCTAAGGCGATCCTTAATCAAAATATCAATTAATTAAAACACAAAAAATTATGTTTTTTCAAGTCTATGGAGAGCACGCCCTTATCCAATGGGTAATGCTTTTTGCAGTCCTCGCAGGACTGATTCTGTGGAATGAGTTGGCACGCCGCACCAAACTCGGCGGTGCTATCACATTCTTCGCCATCCCGCTGGCGTTGACCATCTATTTCGTAGCCATCGCGGTAGGTGCCCGCATGGGTGCCGAGTGGGCACTGACCAACCAAACACATGTCTACATGAACGGTTGGTTCCACTACGCTAAACTCTATGCTGCGCTGGCCGGATGTATCGGTTTCATGATGATCAAGTACGAATGGGGTATAGGCGCCAAGCATTGGTTCAAACCCTTCCCGTTCGTCATCGTGGCTATCAACATTCTAATTGCCGTTTGCTCTGATTTTGAGTCCGCTATCTTGGGATGGAACAAGTGGTGGCTGTCAAGCGAAGGTGTGTGGTTGTATGGCGGCTGGCACAATGTATTCAACGGCGTTGCCGGTCTGCTCAACATCTTCTGTATGACCGCATGGTGGAATGTATATCCCTCCAAGGACCGCAAGGATATGATCTGGGCGGATATGACGTGGGTGTATATCCTCGTGTATGACATATGGAACTTCGCTTACACCTACAACTGTCTGCCGACACACAGCTGGTACTGCGGTATCGCGCTGCTACTTGCTCCGACCGTAGCTGCTATCTTCTGGAACCGTGGCGGTTGGATTCAGAACCGTGCCTACACCCTCGCTATCTGGTGCATGTTCGCACAGACATTCCCGCTCTTCCAAGAGACCTTCTTCAACGGCAAACAATTCTTCTCATGGGCTGTTCTGCCGACCCAGTACGTCAACGGTATCGAGACGATTGAGGCTATTTATGCCGCTTCCGGTCTGGGTAATGAGGTTGTTGCACATACCACTGTTGCCGCAGAGGGTGCTACTGCTGCCGACCCGACAGCTATGCTGGTGATTTCTGCACTTGCATTGATCACCAATATAGTAGCCTTTGGTTATATCATGTATCAGGCAAAGAAACGTCATATCAACCCGTATAAGGAGGATGTCTTCGTTGATCAGAAGTACTACAAGGACGCTATGGAGCGCGCCGTGGTTAATTCTTGATTACATACATCCGTTTGAAATAGCAGAAAAAAACGTCCCTAGGGACGTTTTTTCTGCAAGATCAGTAGGATAAAACAACAGTTAGGATAAGAAACAGTTTGTATAACCCTTGGGCAGGATGACCATTTGTGCGCGGAGCGAATTATCGTGTCTATCGCTATAGCCACTCCTTGATATTCTCCGGCGTGCGGATTTGGTAGGTGGCATTCGGATAGGCACAAGAAAAGAATCGAGACAATGCACGTCTGCTTCTCGTGCATTCCACTTAAAATTAGCAGGTTGGGTCTATGGTGTCGTGAAAAGCGAGAAAGGTTCTTGCATGCTCCGGGCAGATTCGAGGTTGAGGAGGCGTTGTTTGGCAGGGATACCGAGGGCAAAGCCGCCGATACCGTTTTTCGCCACCACTCTGTGGCAGGGTATCAAGACAGGGAAAGGGTTGGCTCCGCAGGCTGCGGCTACCGCACGTGTAGCGCGGGGGGTGCCTATGCGGTGCGCCAAATCAGAGTAGGTGATGGTGGAGGCGTAGGGGATATGGGTGAGCGCCCGCCACACCGACTGCTGAAAAGGTGTGCCGAGGGAGACCAGCGCCCTCTCTGCCGCCAGCATGAGGTTGGGGGAGAAAGTGCGTCGTGTGCCGCGGAAATACTCGGACAGTTCGGCTTGCAGTTGGGCAGAGAAGTCCGATGAAAGCGGGAAAATCAAGGTGCCGATAGGGGTAGTGAGTTCCATAGATTTTACACTTTTCCTATGTTTTTTAGTATCGAAAAGTACACTTTTCCGTAAAAATGGACGCTGCAAAGGTACTCCTTTTTCTTGTATTGTGCAAAAATTTGAGAGAAAAATTGCATGCCAAACACAATACCGCGGGCGAGACGCCCGCGTCCCCAGTTAGGGCGAAAAAATGCGAGATGTATGCCAAACACAACACGAAGTCCCGATAAGTCGGAACTTCGTAGTATTTCGCAGAATACATAAATAACGCAAAAAGACGTAAATACGCAAATAACCTAAACTATGCAAACACCTATTCTTAGTTCTTGGAAAGGGCGTACATAGCGAATGCGGCGCAGAGGAGGCCTGCTATCTGTATGGGATTGGGAACGACATGCAGGATGATAAGCGAGAGCAGTACGGTAACCATCGGCGAGAGCCCTTCCATGGGCGAGACCACTACTGCCTTGCCGTAACGATAAGCATAGACAAGCGTGAGCGCACCGACAGAGTTGAGTATCTGTATGCCGAAAGATGACCAGAAAGGTACGGCAACGGCGTCCTGCGCAAAGAACTGCGCAGCGTCGGGCGACATCCAATATGCCACGGGGATAAGCAGCACGGCGGTGATAGCCATCCATACAAAGATAGACTCCGCGTCCATGCTGTTGTTGGCAAACTTCATAAAGAATCCTTGCACACCCCACGCAAAGAGTACCAAGAGCGCCAGCACTATCCATAGCCATCCGCTGACGGGACTTCCCTCCGCCCCCGTCTCAAGCGAGAGCAAGAGAATGGCAACGAGCGCCACTACGATACCTGCTATCTGCCAACGGGTTGCCTTCTCGCGCAGGAAGATGGCTGCCAAAGTGATGACAATAACCGGCGACATGGAGATGAAAGGATAGATGATGTACGATGGTCCCAGGGTGAGCGCCTTGAAGAGTATCAACTGCCCGCCGGCGCCCAAGAACCCCACCGCGCAACCTAAGCCTACGGATTTCCAATCGTGGAGGAGTTTGCCCTTGTTGATGACGAGTGCAACCAAAGCACAAGGAATCATGCTGATTGCCCATGCGATATACACTACCGTTTCGGGAATACCGTGCTGTATCTGGTAGCCCGAGAATGCGCCCCAAACACCCCATGTGAGGACGGTGATGAGGATGTAGATTAGCCAAAGTTTGTTTTTCATTACATGTTAGTCATTTTATGTTAGTCATTGCATGTTTATCATTCCATGTTGGAAACTCCGCTTCGCTCCGTGTAGGGAATAGTGTGTTTCCATTATTTCAATCGCTCGAAGAAAGGCAGACGGGAGAGGGGAGCGGATAGGGTGTAGGTCTTTCCGCCGCGGTACTTTTTACCCTGTTCGTCCCTCCAAAGCCCTTTGGGCAAGCGGACGGTACGTTGGATACTATCGGTCAATACGGGTGCCACGAGGTAGCGCGTGCCGAGCATAAACTGGTCGTTGCAGGTGGCGAAACCTTGGTGAGGGAAAGCATACTCCATCGATTGCACGATGGGTTCCCCCGTTTGGGCAGCGTGGCGGGCACAGTGCATGATGTAAGGCGCCATGCGGGTATGTAGCCATGCCATGTCTCGGACAACGGCGAGGTTCTCCTCGGAGAGGATACGCCACGGGGCAACGGAGAACTGCATCATCGGCATGAGGGCATGCACCTGCGCAGAGCGGACGATAAGCGGCTGGCAGAACGTGCTGCTGTCGATGCCCAAGAAAGACGTCCACTGCCCGCCGCCAATCATGTCGGGGCAGGTATAGGCATAGCCCAAGAGCCCTGCCACGGTCATACAGGGGATGAGCGACTGCACCGCCTGCCAACTATAGTCTTTGTCGCCGAGCCGTTGGACAAGGGGTTGCCCGCCCATGTTCCATGCTGCGCGGTATTCGTTGAAGGGGAACGCCAAACCTATGCGGTTCCACGCCTGCGTATGGAGGGCGGTGTTCACGTCCAAAGCGGCATAGCAGTTGTTGTCGCCTGCGTCGAACTTGAACCCGTCGATGCCGTAGGTGGTCTGCATGTTGCGCAAGAGCGCCGTGAAATAGTCTGCCGCCTCGGGGTTGGTGAGGTCGTAGCATGCGGAATAGCCGTTCCACCACGGCAGTATGGCGGTCTCGCCGTTGCTTTTGGTGAGGAGATAGCCCTTGGCTTGCAGGAGCCGAAACTCGGGGGAGTCGGGCGAGACGAAGGGGCATATCCAAAGCATGACGCGGAAGCCCAAAGCGTGGAGTTCATCCACCATGGCTTTGGGGTAGGGAAAGCACTCTGCCTTGAAGTCGAAGTTGCCGTAGTAGCGTTGCCAGTTGTCGTCTATCATGAGCACACCGGGCGGGAAGCCGTTGTCGATGATGGCATGCGCGTAACGGAGGATGTCGGCTTGCGTTTGGTCGTACATGAGTTCAATCCACGTGTTGTACTGCGGCATGGTGAAGAAGAGGCTGTCGGGCAGTTGTCCATCGGCAGGGAAATAGCGCGCCTGCGCCGCCAAGTAGGCGTCGCGCAGAGTGGTGCCTGCCCGAGTGTAGGAGAGCGGGATAGAGGTTTGTATCTCGCCGTCGGTTGCCGAGAAACGGAAGGTGGTGTCCGCCCACGCATACTGTCCGTCGGAGGAGAGGAAGAGGGGCGTGAGTTGGTTGTTGGCATCTTCCGTCCGCAAGTCGAACTCCGGCAGGTTTGTATAGGGCTGGTGCATACCCAGCCCGACGGCAGCGCCCCACCAATAGACGGGTTCCGCCGCGTAAGTGAGGGCTGCGAGCGTCAGCAGGATGAAAAAAAGCGGTTTGCGCATATTTTTTAGGATAAAGGATGAAGGATAAAGGATAAAAGACTGATTACCACTGACCGCTAATCACTGACCACTAATCACTGACCACTAAACTTACAAAGTGATAGTCAGGAGGTAGTTGTAGCCTCGTTGGTCGTCCCAGAGGTCTTTGTTCGCCAGTCGGATGGCGTATTCGGGTCGGTCGTGGAGGTTGGGCATGGGGTCGGGCAAGTTGAGATAGACCTTGTAGTTGCCCGCCATAGCGGCATCGAGTTTGCCGTGGAGGGTGGTAACGATGGTGTCGCCTGCCATCCAATAGCGGGGGTCGATGTCCTGCTTAAAGACAAACTGCTGCTCGGGGTCGGTCTCGGAGATGAGAATCATCTCTACATCGCGGGGGTTGATAGGTGCTGCGAAGCCCACATTGCGCAGGGTGAGCACTACGGAGAAGCGTTCTCCCGCCTTGGGGTCTTGGGTAGGGAAGGCTTTGTCGAGCACCAAGCGGTATCCGAGACGGCGCTTCACTTCGTCCATGTGTCCGGACGTAATCCATGAGTTGAGCACACCGGAGTGGTAACTGCGGTTAAGGTATGTCCAATGGAAGCGCTCCATCTGTGCGATAGCGTTCTCGCCGGTGGAGTAGTAGCACTCGCCGCAGGTCTCTCCGCCCATGAAGGTGTATTTGGTGTCCTCTGCCCAGAAGGCTTTGTCTTCGGGTGAGGAGTAAGTGCCCACATCGTTGGCGGAAGCCACAAAGCAATCGTTGTGTCCGCAGAGACGTGCTTTGGGGGTGTTTTGGTATGCTTCGGCTTCGGTGAGAGGTGTGTCTTCGAAGCCTCGTTGGCGGAGGTAGCGCATCTTGTATGCCGGTGTGCGGAGGGCGAGTTGTCGCTCCTCGGGGAGCACTTGGAGGAGGTGGTCCACCAGTTCCCAACGGGGCTCGAAGTCTGCGTCCTTGCTCGGGTTGAAGGGGAAGGTGGAGGTGTAGTACCATTCTCCCCACGAGCCGATGAATCCTGCTTGCATGCAAAGGATGACATCCTTGTATTCCTCCAAGTAGGGTGCGAGTTGGTCGATATGCCGCGACATCCACTCGGGTGCAGCGTCCCAGGGCTGTGCGGACTTGTCGGCGCTGGGCTTGTAGGAGAAGCGCACTATCGCCTTTGCTCCGCCCTCGCGCAAGGCTTCCATGTTGCGGGCAAGACGGTCGAGGAAATCTTGGGCGATGTCGCTCTCCATATAGTCGGTCAGATAGTAAGAGTCGAGGTAGAGCGTCAGGTTGTCTGCCTTGCGATTTCCCTGAATGACAGCGGCTTGCGCGGAGGTCTGCGTGTTGTCGGACTTGTAGTAAACCTGTGCCAAGAATCCCCGCTCGGGATTGGGAAAAATCTCTTTCGATTCGGTATAGTAGATGGTACCTTCGGGGTCGGGTACGGTAGTAGGTTCCGTAGCGCGGCAACCTACCAAGATGGCTGCGCATACGCCCATTGCCATCCATACTTGTCGGTTTGTTCTTTGCATGATGATAATGAATTATAAATTATGAACAAATCGTTCGCAACGAAGCGAAGATAAGAGTTGTGAGCGCCCATGCTCTGCGTATGGTAGAAGTCAGGACAGAGGTTCAGCAATCACTAACTAATCACTAACTAATCGCTAACTAATCACTAACTAATCGTTAACTAATCACTAACTTCTGTCTCGTTGTGGTTGCTTGAACTGCGAGGTGTTTTTCGGGCTTTTGTTTTGACAGGTATAGGGTACGGCGGTATGTGCCGCCATACCCTATACTTTCAATCAACACATTCAACGGTAATTAAGGAATAGGTTCTTATTCGCCGAGGTCGATTTTCACGCGCATCTTCGGTGCTTTCACCACGGAGCCGGTCTCATCGTCATCGGCATTGGGCAATACACCGCAAGAGGTCCAGTTCTGCTGGATATCGAAACCGATAGTGAACTCCGAAGCATGGAAAGGCATCGGGATAAGTTCGCGCAAGATTTGGATTTCGCACTTGCCGCCTACGATTTCGCTGTTGCCGATGGGGAGTTGTCCTTCGCCCACCAGTGCGCCCCAGAAGTCAGCATCGGAGTGCTCGGTAGAGGGGTCTGTCCAAAGCCAGCCTGCACCGCCGGGCTCGCCCCACCATTTGAACACTGCGGGGTTGTAAGGATGGGACTCGCCTCCGGCTACGAACACGGTCTCCAGCAATACCTCAGCGTCGCCGTCGGCAAACTCGTCGGTGTAACCGCCGGTGTTCGGGTCGTTGTCTGCGTTCAGATAGATGTGGAAAGCAGGCCACTCGAGGTCAACCACTACATCGGGATTCCATTCTACCAATACGTTCAGATACTGCTCGTCGGCATAGACCTTGCAACTCTTCAAGCCGTTCATGGAAGACTTGGCAGCGCAAGTGGTGGTGAAAACGTACTCCGAAGGCAGTGCGTCCCAGTCGGCAAGCGTGCCGTCGGTTACGTCAATCTTGGAAACGAATGTGGGTTCCTCGGGTTCATCGCCACCGTTGCCCGGTCCGTCGGGTTTGTTGTTGTCTTTACATGCAACGAAAGCCAACGTTGCAAAGCACATGAGTGCTAATTGAAACTTTTTCATAATCGTTTTGTTTTAGAAGGTTAATAAATTAGTTTTGTGTGTTGAGTTGTGTTTATCAATAGCCCGGATTTTGCGGGATACCGCTCACCGTCCATTCTGCATTGGGGATAGGATATTGTATCTTGGGATAGGTAGGCTCCACGACAGCCCACGGCTGTGCGCCCGGGAATCGTCTGTCCATCGACAAGCCGTTGCGATAGACATCGAACATACGATAGCCCTCGAACGCCAACTCCAAGCGTCGCTCGTCCAGCACGACGGAGAGCACATCGCTGTAGCCGTGCATCTTGTCTGCCGCAAACATTCCCTCCTCGGGGATACCGGCGCGGCGGCGGATGGTGTTCACGTCTTTGAGGGCGTTGTCCGCCTGATTGAGGTGTGCATACGCCTCGGCGCGGTTGAGGAGCACCTCACCCCAGCGAGAGAAGACAGGCGAGGAGAGAGTGGGGATACCGTCTTGGTAGCCGAACTTGGTAACGTAGTACTTGGGGTAGTTGTATCGGTTCTGCATGGGTGCACTGACGCGTGCGAGGCAGTCTTCCCCTTTGTACACGACATGGTACTCCGAGTATTCGCCCTGTACGGTGCGTTTCTCCACTGTGTAGGTCTGTCCGTCCTCGGTGAACGTATAGTTGTCGCCCGAGGGGGTTACTTGGAACACGAGGTTCTGTCTGCCCGATGCATCATCGGGTGTCTCGGGGTCGGGGAAATAGACATTATATCCGGCGGGTACGGGGTCGGGGAACTGCGGCTTGATGAAGGCGGTGTAGCGCACATCGGACGGGTAGCGCTCGTAGAGATAGAGCAGCGGGTCGGAGGGATAGATTTCTCCCCATCCGCCGCCATCGCCGTTGTACATCGAGCCGGCGGAGGACTGTCCCTTGTCGTCTATTGTCTCGTGGGCGATGCAGAACAAGGTCTCCTGCGAGGTCTTGGCGTTGGCGAAGTAGTTGGCGAAGTCGGGTTCGAGTTTGCTCTCGGGGGTTGCACTGCCCAACATCTCGTTCACCGTGGTGATACACTCGTTGTACATGCCCATGTAGAGATAGACGCGCGAGAGCAATCCCAAAGCGGCATCGTGGCTCGGGTAGCCCTTGTTGCCGCGCGAAGCACCCATCAGGCTTGCGGCTTTCTGCAAGTCCTTCACGATTTGGTCGTACACATTCCCTACCGTCTCGCGCGTGATATGGCTGTTGCCTGCCTCGGTCTGCAAGGGTACACCCATGTTGTCGCGTCCCTGCGCATAGGGTTTCGCATAGAGCGTAACCATGTGCAGGTGCATCAGGGCACGCATGAAGTATGCCTCACCTATCAACTGGTCAGACTCCTTCGACTCGCCCTCGGGGTTGGCGCTGATAACCGTGTTGGACATGTAGATGACCTTGTATGCCAACATCCACAGCGTGCCCACGTTCTTCAGGTTGTCGGTCATCATGTATGCCAGCGCCTCGTACAGCGGGTCGGTGGTCTTACCTGCCAAGCAGCAGTTGTCGGCAGGGAACTCCGCCATCTGCGTATAGTGGCGCACATAGGTGTTGCCGCTGGCATAACCCAAATACTCCACCTCGTCTTTCAGCAACGCATAGCAGCCGTCCATGATATACTCCGCTCCGGTGGGGTCTTGGAGCAAAACATCGGAGTTCAACTCGTCGGATGGGAAATAGTTCAAGTCGCATCCGGTGAAGCACAATGCCGATACTACGGCTATTGCAACTATTTGAAATATCTTTTTCATACGATTTATATTTAGGAACAAAGAACAAGGAGCAAGGAACAAAGACTGAATAGTCTTGTAGAGTCAGAAGTAATTCGTCTTGGCTCTTGGTTCTTTATTCATGGTTCTTAGAAACAAATCTCTATTCCGCCTTGGAAAGTTCTGCCGACGGGGTAGTTGGTGGAATACATACCAGCCAAGTTATACACCGATGTGCTCATCGTGATTTCAGGGTCCATACCCGAGAACTTGGTCTCTGTCCAGAGGTTGTCCGTAGAGAAATAGATACGGCAGCGGGTCATATGCGCTTTCTGTATCAACTGCTTCGGAAAGTCGTAGCCTACCGTCAGGTTTTTGATACGGAAGTACGAGCCGTCTTCCAAGTAGCGCGAACTGATGGCGTTGGAGTTCTTGTTGCCGTTCAGCACTGCCTTCGGGTGGGTGGCAATATCGCCTTCTTTTTGCCAACGGCTCCAGCCTTGCACGGAGTTCTCAATGGACAACTGGTTGTAGCCCACGTAGGCACCGTCGGCATCTGTCGAGAGGCGGGTGTAGTTGAATATCTGGTTGCCGTAGGTGAAGTTGGTGTTCACGCTCAGGAAGATACCGTTCCAACTCAACTGGGTGTTCAGACCGCCGGAGAAGAGGGGTGTAGCCTTGCCGCAGACGCGCGCGTTGGTGGCGTTGTAGTCGTTGGTCGTGGTGCGGTTGCCCTCTGCGTCAAGCACGTAGTTGCCGTCGGCATCCACCATGTACCACAGCGGGTCGCCGTTCTTCGAATCCACGCCTGCCCACTCTTTCATATACCACGAGAAGATGTCCTGTCCTTCCTTCACCTGCTGGCTCACCGAACTGGCGGTCTGCAAGAACGGACCGTTGGGCGTGGAGGTTACGCGGTTGCGGTTGAAGCCGATGTTGAAACCTATATCCCATGCCCATTTGCCGAGACGGATAGCCTGCGCGTCTATGCGGTACTCTATACCTTGGTTACGCACGGAACCTGCGTTCTTCGTTATCTCGAAGAAACCCGTAGAGGGCGCTACCGGCACATTCAGCAACAGACCCGTGTTGTCTGTATTGTACAGGTCGATAGACATATCCACCCTATTCACAAACGCGAGGTCGATACCTACGGTCGCCATGTTCGCCGTCTCCCAGTGCAACTCGGGGTTCGCCAAGCGGGAGGGCGACGCACCTACCTCGTTCTGATACAGCAGGTTCAGCGCGTAGGTGGACAGGTATTTGTACGCAGGGATGTTGTTGTTACCCGTTACACCGTAAGACGCGCGCAACTTCAAGAAACTGACCACGTCTTGGTCTTTCATAAACAACTCGTTCGAAATCAGCCACGACGCTGCCACCGAGGGGAAATAGCCCACGCGGTTGTTCGGCGCAAAGATACTGCTCGCCTCCGCACGGAACGTAGCCGTGATGAAATAGCGCTTCGCGTAGTCGTACTGCGCTTGGATGAACGCTGCCCATCCGGCGCCCGGCACCTCATAGCCGCCTACGGAATACGGAGTGGTGGAGTTCAATGCGTCCACGCCGTTAGGCATGCCCGTACCCGCCGCGGAGGTGTATTGCGACTTCCATGTGCTGTATTCAAAGCCTACCATACCGTTCAGGCTGTGGTTACCCCATTGGTAACCGGCTTTCAGGATGTTGATGGTTCCGAAACTCTTGCTCAAACCGATATTGTTTCCGAGATAGCCGCTCGCGAACTCCGAGTCGAACGCACGCGGGTCGCGATACTCCATCGACTTGTACGAACCCGCAGAGAAGGTGTTGGTGGTGGTGAAATGCAACCAATCGGTGAAATGCACATTCAGTTGCAGTTGACCGTTGAAGTCGAAGTTCTCGTCCTTGCTGTAGTTATACTGCGCCGTATGCAGCGCGTTCCATTTGCTCTGCGACCACCATTTCTTTCCGTTGTCCGAACGCGTGTCGCTGTTCACATACAGGTAGTTGCCCGTAGAGTTACCATCGGCATCCAACTCGTAGGGGTTGTCCCACGGCATTTTCATAAACGCATCGTCCAGCATGGTCCACGATGCTGCATAACTATGATACGACTTGGTGAAGTTGACCTTCACGTTCATATCCAGCCATTTGGCTATCTCGGCATTCATATTGAAGTTGCCGTTCACGCGCTGCATACCCGTGCCTACCAGCGTTCCTTCCTCGCCGTAGTAGTTCAAGCCTGCGTAGTAACCCACTTTCTGGGAACCACCTTTTACAGAGATATAGTAGTCTTGTATCACGCCTGTACGGAAGAACTCGTCCTGCCAGTTGTAGTCCTGCTCCAACAAGGACTTAGGATACTGCGAGTTGAACACCGCTTTTGAATAGAGTGTCTTGTGGAAGTTGTACAACTCACGCGAGTTCATCATCTTGTAGTTGCCGTACAGCGCTTGCTTCGCACCCGCCGTGGCTTTGATGTCCACACTTATCTTCTCGTTCTTCTTGCCCGACTTGGTGGTAACTACGATGACACCACCCGCTGCGGCAGCACCATAGATACCCGTGGCACCCGCGTCTTTCAGCACGGAGATGGTCTCCACATCCTGCGGATTGAAAGGCGCACCCATCACGCCGTCCACCACATAGACCGGCGCACTCGAGGCGGTGATAGACCCTGTGCCGCGGATACGTATCTCCGCCGCCTCACCGGGCTGACCGCCGGCATTGGTTACTTGCACACCGGCTATCTTACCTTGCAGCATGTTGCCCACATCGGCGGACGTTACATCCGTCAAGGCTTCGCCGGACACCGTTACCACGGCGGACGACAGTTCGGCTTTCTTCACCGATGAGTAGCCCAACGACACCACCTCGTCCATCATGATAGCATCGGTCTCCATCACTACGTTCAGCACGGCTTGTGCTTTTCGTTGCTGCGTCTTGTAGCCTACGAAAGAGAACTGCAGCACTGCCGACGGCGACACCTCTATACGGTAGCGACCGTCTATATCGCTGATGGTACCTTGCGTCGTACCTTCCACTACAATACTCACTCCGGGCAACGGACTACCGTCTTCTGCCGCAGTTACCGTACCTGTAACCGTCATCTGCGCCATAGCGGGCGCTACGGTTAAGAGCAGGCTCATACAGATTACATAAAATGTTTTCATTTGTATTTATTTTTAGGTTATTGTTTGTTTTCTTCCACCATGATCAGATAACTGCCCGTGAACGCTACTTCCACCACGGGGTCGGCACCTGTTATCACGTAGGTAGCAGGCTGCGCGTCCGCGTATGTGGTCGCGCGATAGGTCTTGTCTTTGTCCAATCCGCGGAGCGTGATAGTGCCGGCGTATTGGTCGGCATAGAAAGCATAATAGAATTTGTCGTGTTGACGAATGACATGCGCCTCGGGATAGTCGTAGCCCCATGTGTAGAGGTTAAGGTATTCTCCGCGGGCGAGGTCGTGGGTCTTGTAGATATCCATCCAATGGCGAATAAGTTGCTCTTTCTCCGGCGTGAGCAGGAACGAATCGGAGGCATGGGGATTGTCTTTGGGGTAGGTGAACTTGGTGCCGATGACGCAGCCCGTACCTATCTGCGAGGCAAAGTCGCAGCCGCCGTCGGTCAGTTCCACATGGTCGCCGTAGTAGGCGAGTTGGGGAGCCAGTGCCGCGTAAGCCTTGCGCTTCATACGTACCTGCCGCGAGGAGGTGGGGTCGGAGGCAACGGCTTGGTTGAAACAAGGCAAGAGATAGTAGTTGATAGCACAGCCGCACGGACAGATTTGCACCACGGCGTGGTCTTTGAGCAAGCGCGCCTGCGTATAGATGTCGTGGAAATAGGACGGCAATTGTTCCACCGCCTGCTCGGGATAGTCGAGGCAGGAAGCGTCGTTATGGTCGGGCATGCAGCAGTTGAGGTGCTGTCCGTCTATCTTCAGTCCGTCGAAGTTCCATGTACGCAGGAAGCGTTGCAGGAGTTCCTGCGTATGCGCTTTGGTCAGCGGGTTCACGGGCGAGAGGTAGTAACTATCCCACCATGTGATGTACTCGGGTGTCCACTCCTCGGTACGGAGCATCATGTCAGGGTGCTGTTGCAACAGATGAGACGTAGGGTCGGCAGCCAGCGGCGCCCACCATAGTTTGGCAAGCATGCCACGGCGATGGATGGCGTCGGTGATACAGCGCATGTCTCTGTCGCCTCCCGGGAAGCGGCTGTTGGTCTCCCAGTCGCCTTCGGCTATCTGGTAACCATCGTCTATATCCACCCATCGGAAGCCCAGTTCCTGCACCTTGTCCAGCGTGCCTATCACCTCGTCAATAGTGAACTGCCGCTCATATCCCCACGCACACCATACGGGCTCGAAGGCTTCGTCCTCCGAGGGAGCGGCGGGCATACCGAGGTCGCGCTGCATCACCTCGGAGAAGGTGCGCAGAGTGGTGAAGAAGTCGCCCGTATGCTCATAGCGGAAGGCGGTAAGCGTATGGAGCGTGTCGCCTGTATTCAGCAGGACGGGCTCCTCGAAATCCTGCCGCAACGACATCGTAACGCTGTTGCCGTAGCGTTTCCACTCCACAGGCATGGAGATAGTATGCAGCACGGGCTCCAATAGTCCGATAGCCACGCCGCCCTCGCGTTGCCACAGGTCAACCAACGGGATACCGCCGCCGTAGTCGGAGTTGTTCATGCCGAGGTAGTTCTGCTTATAGAACCCCTCCTGCACGGGCAATGCCCAGTCCAAACGCGACGAAGTGGAGGTAGGCTGGAACGTCCACACCACGCTATCGTCTGCCTGCACGGCGGTGCGGCACATCTCGTAGGCACGTACGGACACGGGCTTGCCACGGTTGACATAGTAGGTCTCCACACGGGTGAGCCCCGCATAGCCCTGCACGGGCGTGAGGGTCTGATGTTTCTCGATAAAGAGTCCGTTATCACGGTAAGGGAAGGTGCTGATAGTTGCCACATCACACTCGAGCAGGTCGCTCTCCACCTTCTCAGGCTTTGAGCAACCTTGCATGAGTGCTATCAAAACAATCATTACCAACCAACTAAGTTGCGTTTTCATAAATTTGCGTGTTTAGGAACAAGGAGCAAAGAACCGGGAACAAAGACTAAATAGTGCCGACTACAAAAACTCAAAGACGAATGTAACAAGTCTTGGTTCTTTGTTCTTGACTCATGGTTCAATTTAAGATTTTCTCTGCGTTCTCGTAGTATAACTTCCGAAGCACCGTGTCGGGCAGGTACATGCCGCTGAGTGCCCAATGGTAGTTGAAGTCGTGGATATAGAAATGCTCGTCTTCCGTCTCATACACGCGGAAGATATTCCGATACATATCTGCCTCGGTACCGTTGTCCGTACCAAAGAGGATACGGTCTTGATACTTGATGAGGAACTCGCGGGTGGCACGCGGCGTCTGTGCAGCCTCAGCCACACGGGCGGCGATGTCGATATAGAGGTTCGGATACTTATCCAGCAGCGCACCCAAGCGAGGCAGGTCGTGGTTCATATTCAGATAGTGGCAAGCGATGAAGATGGTGTTCGGATGTTTGCGCACAGCGTTCTCAAACGAAGTCATCAACTCATTGTAGCCCAAGCATGTAGCGGCAGTGGTGTCCACGTGCCAAACAGCGCCGTTGGGCAGACCGTCGTTGCTGCCGTCCTGCGGCAGGTACATCCAATAGGGTTCGGCTATATGGATGGAGATGGGCATATGCAGTTCCGCACATTTCTCCAGTACGGGGTCCATACGCGGGTCGTCCAAGTGGATACCTCTTCCCTCTGCGGGGCGTGCATACAGGTCGCCTTCGCCCTTGTCGCCCATCTCACCTACGCCCACAGCGCCCAGCGCATGGCAATGCTCCAGATAAGCAATGGCTTGCTCTGCCTGACCGTCTTGCAACATCTGCGTATAGTCGAAGCAGCACCAGAAGCGGAAGCGGTCGGGGTATTGGCTATAGCGCGCGATGATGTCCTCGAAGGGAGCGCCTATCCACGAACAGTGCATCACGTGCGTCTCGCGGATGTTGCAAGCGTCCATGTTCCGCACCCATGCCTCAAGCTCCTCGGGAGATTGTACATAGTCATGCGAGTGCATGTCTATCACGGGGTACTTGGCTTTCTCCACGTACGTAGCGGGGATGTTATTCACGTTCAAGGGCAGAAAATCCCGCAGCAAAAGGGTATCCATCACGCCTACTTCCTGTTGAGCAGTCGTGTTGCCCGAGGTGCATGCCATAAGGCTGATACCCGCCAAAAGACTAAAGAAAATATGCCGTGTTTTCATAATGCTTGTTGTTTTTCACTTTGTGTTAATCAGTACCTGTTAATCACTTCGTGTTATTTAGTTATGTCGCCCCCGTTGGGGCTTTTTTTGTGGAGATTTGCTACGTAGGGGCTCGCCCCTACGCTGTTTTATTTCGCCCTTTCGGGGCTTTCCATCACAGAGCGAAGCGGAGTTAGAAACATGAAATGCCTAACATGAAATGCCTAACATGAAATGCTTAACATGAAATGCTTAACATGAAATGCTTAACATGAAATGCTTAACATAAAATGCCTAATTGTTTTCCTACTTGCTCCACATGCTCTCTCGAGACAAAAGCCGCCGTACCGCCCGCAGCGGTGGTGTTCACAGCGCCCGTCATGTTACCGTACTGCTGACACTCCGCCAACGGCTTACCTGCCACGAACTGACTGACGAAGCCTGCATCAAACGAGTCGCCCGCGCCAATGGCGTCCACCACGTGCTTGTTGAGCAACGCCGCTTGCTGACGACGTGAACCGTCCTTGCTAATCATCAGCGAGCCCTTGCTGCCCTGCTTGATGACCAGCGTGTTGATATATGGCTGCACGGCGGCGATAGCCTCCTCCACCGTCTCCGTATGCGTCAGGGCGCACAACTCCTTCTCGTTCGGCATAAACACACTGATGAGCGGCAGCAGTTCCTTGTACGGGAAGAGCCACTGCTCCGTCGGGTCCCATTGGGTGTCGAGCGATGTGCTCACCCCGCACGCTGCACAAGCGCGAAGAATAGCGGGCAGGTCGCGGAGAAGACCGCTCTGCATGAAGATAGAAGAGATATGCAGGTGCTTCGTATGCCGCAGGATGTCATGGTCCACATCCTCCCAACCGAGCGCGTCCATAGCACCCTGATAGGTGATGTTCGCGCGGTCTTCAGCGTAGTTGAGGCAGATGGTAGCACCCGTAGCATGCTTCGGACTGCGGATGAGATAGCGCGTATCCACATGCTTGACTTGCAGGCTCTGCTCCACCAACTCGCCAAACACATCCTTACCTATCATGCCGCAGAATGCCACACGAGACCCCAACGCCGCCGCATTGGCGGCAAATATCGCCGTCGAACTGCCGAGCGTCAGCGTCATCTGACGCGCAAACTTCTCTTTACCTACCTCCGGAAAGCCGTCTATCTGATTGAGTATCAAATCTACGTTCAACTCTCCCAAGGCAATAATGTCAAATTCTTTCTCTGCCATAGTGATTACGTTTTTATCGCATTTTTTCTTCACCTCGTCCCCTACCCGACCACCTGCTGCATCGCACGAGTCTGTCTGCATATAATCTTAGGTGATTCATAGGTGATTC
>JBJECJ010000093.1:0-30802 GCA_051870955.1 Paludibacteraceae bacterium
CCGACCAATGGCACTTCGTCGGATGGAGCGAGACCGCCATCGCCGACGCCGACCAAGCACCCGCACTGCTCCAACCGGGCACCACCTACTATCCGCCCTGCGATACCCGACTCTACGCCGTCTATACCGACTATCTCGCGCAGGAACTCTCCCCCGTCCAGCAGACCGACTTCCTGTCCGGCGACTACGCCATCGCCTTCTCCATCGCAGACCGAGGGTTCGCAGGACCCGTGGACAATGCCATCGAGGGTATCCCTGCACAGAGCGTCTCCCTGCTTACCCGCGAGGACGGACTCTGCGAACGCCAATACACCATCACCGAGGACATGGTGTATCACATTGATTTCTACGAAGATAGCACCGCACGCATTACCCACCGGCAGACGAATACCCCCGTAGGCTACTCGGGCAACCGACTGACGCAGAGCAATGAACTATGGCACTACCAATGGGCAGCCGACTCTACCATTTGCTTCTATACCCCGCTGGACACGGCGCGGCTTCGAGCACTACGAATCTGCTACGATGATTATTATTACGTATGGAAAGGCGGGCTTATCACTTTCTTGCGCAACACGCTCGGACACCAGTGCCTGCTCTTTGCGGTGGATACCGCCGCCTTCTACGCCCGATGGACCAGTTATCCCTTTGGGCAAGGCATTAACCAAACCGAGCAGGAGACTGACAAAACATCCCCATACGACATACGGATAGGAAACTACCGCCTCCGTATCCGCCACGGCAAGAAATATCTCCTACTGAACATGTAAAACCCACCCTCTCCCTCTGCAAGAGAAAAGGCTATTGGCAATTGGTGTTTTGAGAATCTACGCTTTTTCTACAAAAGAGGGAGAGCGTGCTCCATTTGGTTGCTGCGGGAGCCTTTGAGCAGGATGGTGGCACCACTGATAGGGTACTCCTGCAGGTAGGTGCAGAGTGCGTCCACATCGGGGAAGACGGGGTAGGGCGACGTGGTGGTAGCGTACTCCTCGCCCACGAGCAACACCGTGGGGGCTTTGCGCTCCGCCAGCATGTTCACGATGTTCTGGTGCTCCAAGTGGCTGTACTCGCCCAACTCGCGCATGGCACCAAGGATATACGTATCGCCCGTGAAGGCATTGATAGCCGCCTGCATGGAGGTGGGGTTGGCGTTGTAGGCGTCCACAGTGATGGTATTTCCGCGGCTGCTATGCACCAACTGCGACCGGTTGTTGGTGGGGACATAGGCACGAATAGCGTCCAATGCCGCCTCGTCTGAGATACCGAAGAAAGCCCCTACGCAGCGAGCCGCCGATACGTTCTCCGCATTGTAGTTGCCCACCAGATGCGTACCCTCAGGCATAGTGCCGGTGTGGTAGGGGATGAGCGATACCTCCGTTTCCTCTGCGGCAGCACGGAGCATGTCTCGGAGGTAGGGGTTGTCGGCGTTCTGGAAGATAGTGCCACCGTGGGCAACGAGGTAGTCGTATAGTTCGCGCTTGGTCTGCTGCACGCCCTCGAAGGAGCCGAAGCCTTGCAGGTGCGCCCTGCCAACATTGGTGATAAGCCCGTAGTCGGGCTCTGCCACCTCCACCAACTCGCGTATGTCGCCCGGGTGCGACGCGCCCATCTCCACGATAGCCAACTCATGGTCGCGCGTGAGTTGTAGGAGCGTGAGCGGCACGCCGATACTGTTGTTCAGGTTGCCCTGCGTGTAGTGGATACGGTACTTGGTGCGCAACACAGCGGCGGTCAGTTCTTTCGTTGTCGTCTTGCCGTTGGTGCCGGTGATACCGATGATAGGCAATCCCAACTCGCGTCGCCAAGCGCGCGCCAACTGCTGCAAGCCCACTATGCCGCCGCGTCCGCTTGCCTCTTGGTCTAGCAACACGGCATGGTCGGCACCAAAACGCTCGCAGAGCATTTGATAAACAGCCTTGTCGGACACGATAGCCATGCTCGCGCCTTGCTCTAAGGCTTGGGCAGCAAACTGGTTGGCATCGAAGCGCTCGCCCTTAAGCGCAAAGAACACGCAACCTTTGGGCAGGTTGCGTGTGTCGGTACTCACATAAAGCGAGTGCTTATTTCTTATTAGGAAGTTCCAATCCATAGCCTTTCTTTTTGTCTTCAATTTTCAGCGCCACGGAGAAGATAAATGCGAGCACGCCAAACGAAGCGAACACTATCATCGGCACGAGATAACCGCCCGTTGCCACACGCAGTTTGCCAATCAACAGCGGCACAAGACAGAGGCCGATATTCTGCACCCAGAAGATGAGGCAGTAAGCCGAACCGAGCACTTTCTCATCAATGATTTTCGGTACGCTAGGCCACATAGATGCCGGCACGAGCGAGAAACTAACGCCCAAGATAAGGATGGTGATGAGCGCGAGGGTCTTGCTCGGGTAGAGCGGCAACACAAACGCAAACACGCTATGGCAGATTATCATGATGATAGCACCGAGCATCATCATAGTAGCCCCTTTGCCCTTGTTGTCAATGAACGAGCCGAGGAAGGGCGTAAGAATCATCGCCAAGATGGGGAACCACTTGAACAGCCCTGCCGCCTCTGCATTGGTCATACCGGGGATGGTCTCTTCAAGGAAATTGGTCGCGAAACGCTGGAAGGGGAAGATAGCGCTGTAATAAAGCACACAAAGTAGCGCAATAATCCAAAACATCTTGGACTTGAATATCTGCCCGAGGTCGGAGAAATGGAACTCATCTTCGGGGTCTTTCTCCGCAGTAGCCTCGCCGATAGCCACCAATTGTTTGTCGAACTTCGTGTCCATGATGGTGAATACAAAGAAGTTGAGCAAGCCAATGACGAGCAACAGTGCCGAGAACAAGAACGGAGCCACCACCGAGTTCATACCGTTCACGGCAAAATGCTCGGAGACAAGCGGCGAGAAGAACATTGCAGCGAAGACGCCGATACGCGCGATAGACATCTCCAAACCCATTGCCAGCGCTATCTCTTTGCCCTTGAACCACTTAGCGAGGATCTTGCTGACGGTGGTACCCGCCATCTCGCAGCCACAGCCGAATATCATAAAGCCGAACATCGCCATCTTTGCTGACCCGGGCATAGAAGTCCACCATGAGTTGAGCCAAACCATATCATTGGCACCAAACCAGTCGGAGATACCCACATACTTGATAGCGGCACCAAGCACCATCAGCGATGCGGAGAGCATACCGGTGAAACGTACGCCCATCTTGTCGAGGATGACGCCGGCAATAATCAGGAAACCGAACACGTTGAGCAGATACTCACCCGCAGCATACGTGCCGAACACACCCTGGTCCCAGCCGAGGTGGGGAGTCTGCTCCAGCAGAGATGCCAACGGCGAGAGGATGTCCACAAACATGTAAGCAAAAAACATCATCGATGCTACCAGCACCAGCACTGTCCAACGCGCTACTGCCGAGTCGCGCAACGTAGTTTGCAATTTTTCTACCATTTTTCTAAAGGATTAAGGAACAAAGAACAAGGAGCAAAGACAAAATAGTCTTGTATAGTGAAATGTAATCAGTCTTGGTTCTTTGTTCTTGGTTCTTGATTATTATAAGGCTTCGTCTTTCATAGGGTTAGGGCGCGGAACAAACTTGTTTTTCCGCTTCAGCCATGCGGTTTTCTTCTTCTCATACTCCGCATAGTGGCTTTCTAAATACCCATCTGCCATGATTAGATAAAGGATTAAGGATGAAGGATGAAAGACTAAATAGTTTTAACTCTGAAACTCATAGAAAAAGGTAATCAGTCTTTTATCCTTTATCTTTCAGCGAACGTAGTGAGCGGTCTTGCGTCCTACTTGATTCCCAACTCTTTTTTCACTGCGGGCATAGCGTCCAAGGCGGTCTCGGAGATATAGACCATCACAGCCGAGTCGAAGATATAGGTGTATCCCTCTTTCTGCCCTACTGTCTGAATGGCTTTCGACATCTTCTCATGCACAGGAGCCAGCAACTCTTGTTGCTTCTTCTGAATATCTTGCTCTGCCGTCTGATAGAAAAGTTGGATACGCTGCTGCATCTCCTGCAACTCTTGCAGACGAATCTGCTTGATAGCCTCCGCCAGAGTAGCCTCTTGTGCCTGATAGTCTTGTACTTTCTTTTGGTACTCCTCTTGCATCATCGCCAATTGGTTCTCATACTGCGATTGGATGGTATCCATCTGCGCACGTACTACGTTCACTTCCGGCATCTGTGCAAAAAGTTCTTGTGTGTTCACATGACCAAACTTCTGTGCGCTTACTGCCATCGGCAACACCAGCGCTAATGCTAAAATAATCTTTTTCATATGTATTTAGTTATAATTTACAATGTTTAGTTAGAACCAAGAATCAAGAGCCAAGTTAAGATGAAAGATAAAGGATGAAAGATGAAAGACTTATTACCTTCGTCTATGATTTTTCAGAGTCAATACTATTTAGTCTTTAATCCTGCGTCCTATATCCTTGATCCAAGAATCTATTTCGCCCCTAACTTCTCCAGCACTTGGTCGCTGATATCCAACTTGCCGGACATGTATATCAGTGCGGGGTCGGCAGACCTATCACGCACAATATCTATCTTCTTCTCGTTTGCCAACTCTTGTATTGCGGCGTAGATATCGTCTTGAATGGGCTTTATCAATGCCTCGCGTTTCTTAAATAATTCGCCGTCTTTGCCGAAGTACTTGCGTTTGAGTTCCAGCACCTCCTGCTCTTTCTGCACAATCTCTTCCTCGCGGCGCTTGCGCATCTCATCGGAGAGAAATATCTGCTCCGTCTGATAGTTGCTGCTCAGCACCCGCGCTTCCTGCGACAGTGCATCTATCTCTTTCTGCCAACGCTTGGAGATAAGCGTCAGTTGCTCATTGGCAGACTCGTACTGCGGCAGGTTCTTTAAGATATACTGCATATCGATATACGCTATCGACTGCTCTTTGGCAGCATAGCAACCCACTGCCATCACTGCGCTACACAATATAATGAATAGTCGTTTCATGTTTATTCAATCATCAATGAAGACCCGACAAAGATAAGTCAGCAATGCCCTCATAATTCTTAACTCTTAATTCTTAATTCATAATTATAGTTCCTGTCCCAAGATGAAGTGGAACTGCGAGCCGCCGTACTGCTTCGAGCCGTTGATTTCGTCAAATCCGTAACCCCAGTCAATACCCATCAAGCCGAACATCGGCAGGAAGATACGCACACCCACGCCGGCGCTGCGTTTCAGGTCAAACGGGTTGTAGTCCTTGATATCCGCATAGCAGTTTCCTGCCTCGATGAACGCCAGTGCCCAAATGGTGGCATTCTGCTCCAGCGAGATAGGATAGCGCAACTCCATGGTGAACTTGCTATATACATAACCCATGTTGCGTCCCGTCTGCGGGTCGTAGGGCGTGAGCGAGCCCGATTGGTAACCACGCATGGAGATATAGTCGGTCGAGTACGTGGAGTAGCCCGACATTCCGTCGCCACCCATGTAGAACGACTCAAACGGCAATTTCGCATACTTGTTGTAATGCCCCAAGTAGCCGAACTCCGCGCGAGTCATCAGCACCAACTTGCTGTCGCGGGTCAGCGGCGTGAACACCTTACCCGAGAACTTCCACTTGTGGTACTCCAGCAGGTTATACCGCTCCGAGGTGGTCATGTTGGCGTAGTTCTTCCCGTTCATCAGCGACCATGGCGGGGTAATCTTCAGTCCGAGCGTGAACTGCGAGCCGCGGCGCGTGTAGATGGGGTTGTCTATGCTCGAACGCGAGAGTTGCAGGTTCAGCGAGAGGTTGTGGCACATACCGTTGGTAATCAGCAGGTAGGGCCAGTCCTTCATCATATAGAGTTGGTAGGATATATCGCCGTAGAAGGTGAAGTAATCATCAGGCCAGCGCAGACGCTTACCATATCCCACGCTCACGCCAAAGGTACGCATGTAGATATCCTTGTCGCTCTCGGTCTCTGCCAACTGCTGGTAGTAGTCGGAATAGCCGTTGGCGTAATAATAACTCGAATAAGAGTTCACCAGTTGGTTATACGCTTCCGTGTAGCGCTTGGAATAGCCCGACTGAGAAGCGAAGAACACATTGACGCTCAGCGAGTTAGGACGCTTACCGCCAAGCCATGGCTCCAAGAACGAGAGGCTCGCCGAGGTGTAGTACACGCCGTTGGTGCGGGCATTGATAGAGAAGGTCTGTCCTTCGCCCTGCGGCACGATGCGGTAGGCTTTTTTGTTAAACAGGTTCTGTATCGCAAAGTTGGTGAATTTCAATCCGATAGAGCCTACCAAACCGCTGGCACCCCACCCTAACGAGAACTCTATCTGGTCGCTCGACTTGGTCTCCAACTGATAGGTGATGTCCACCGTCCCTTCTTCGGGATTAGGCTGGATATCAGGCACCAACTTCTCTTGGTCGAAGTGCCCCATCTGCGCCAACTCGCGCAAGGAGCGCATGATGTCCGACTGCGAATACAACTGTCCGGGCTTGGTGTACAACTCGCGGCGAACCACATGCTCGTACACGCGCGTGTTACCTACTATATTGATTTCGTTGATGGTAGCAGGCTTGCCCTCGTACATACGCATCTCAAAATCGATACTGTCGTTCTCCACGTTCACCTCCACGGGCTCCACGTTAAAGAACAGATAGCCTTGGTCGGTATAGAGTTTCGACACCGCGTCGTCATCGTTCAGCAGGCGGTCGTTGATGGTCTTCAGGTTATAGACATCGCCTTTCTTCACGCCCAACGTCGCGTCCAGCAACTCGTAGGGATACACCGTGTTTCCCACCCAGTTCACGCTGCGGATATAGTACTTATCGCCCTCGCTGATGGTCATATACACATCCACGCGCGTTGGGTCTTCGGGGTTGGGCACCACGCTGTCTGCCACTATGTACGCATCGCGGTAGCCTATCTCGTTATATTTTTCTATCACTGCCGCCTTGTCGTTCTCATACTCCTCGGCGACGAATTTCTTGGTACGGAAGAGGTTGATGATATTGTTATCGTTCGTCTTCTTCATCGCCTTGTTGATTTGGTTATGCGTCAGCGCCTCGTTGCCCGTGATGTAGATTTTCCCGACCTTGGTCTTCTCTTTCTTGTTCACGTTAATCGCCACCTTCACATACCCGGGGTGGTCTTGGTCTGCCTGCTGCAAGACGACAACTTCCGCGTTGTGGTAACCTTTCTCCGCAAAATACTTCTCTATCACGGTCTTCGCATGGTCGGAGAGGTTAGGCGTCATCTGACTGCCGTTGCGAATACCTACTTTCACCTCTACATCCTCTTTCTCGCTCTTTTTCAGTCCGTTATATATCACCTCCGACACCCTCGGGCGTTGCTTCAACGCTATCTCCAGCCATATCTTCTGCCCCTCTATCTTCTTGGCTTTTATCTTCACATCCGAGAAAAGTCCCTGTTTCCAGAATCGTTTGATAGCCTTGGTTATCTGGTCGCCGGGCACCTCTATCTGGTCGCCTATTGCCAGTCCGGAGAAGCCGATGAGGACAAAATCCTCGTAACTGTCCGCACCCGTAACGCTTATCCCTGCTATCTCGTAGGTCTTGCGCTGGTAGGTGTATTCTATCTCCGGCAGGTTCTCGTCCTCCGCATCGCTGACAGACATACCTCCCCCCGATTGTAGAGGCTGCTCCTCGCCGTCCTCGGGCAACGCCGTTACCACCGAGTCTGCCGCCACCTGCGCCCGCAGAGCAACCGCCGTCAGCAAGCAAAACAACAACATGAATATATATCGACTATACGCCATTTGCTATTAGCAATGCCCCTCTTAATTCTTAATTCTTAATTAAAATTTGCTCGCTTGTCTTGCCGAAGCGCCGCTCGCGGTGTTGGTAATCCACTATCGCCTTGCAGAACTCTTCTTCCGTGAACTCGGGCCACAGGCAGTCGGTGAAGTACAACTCCGAGTAAGCCAACTGCCACAGGAGGAAGTTGCTTATCCGCAACTCGCCGCTCGTCCGTATCAGCAGGTCGGGGTCGGGCATGCCCGCCGTAGTCATCAGCGACGACACCAATTCTTCGTTCACATCCTCCGCTTTCAGTTCACCCGTCTGCGCCTTGCGCACTGCCGCCTGCATGGCGTTCGTTATCTCCCATCGCGCGGAATAACTGAGCGCTATCACCAGTCGCAATCCCGTGTTGCCGCTCGTCTCCTCCATACACTGCTCGAACTTGCGCTTTGCCCCTTCCGGCAGCCGCTCCGTATCGCCTATGGTCAGCAGCCGCACGTTATTCTTCATCAGCGTGGGAGTCTCTTTGGCGATGGTATCCACCAGCAGCGTCATCAGCGCGTCCACCTCCTCTTTCGGACGATTCCAGTTCTCCGTGGAGAAGGTGTAGAGGGTCAGATACTGAATACCCAACTCCGCCGCCGTCTCCGTGATACGGTGCACAGTCTCCACACCCTGCTTATGCCCGTACATACGTGCCAAGCCCTGCTTCTTTGCCCACCTGCCGTTGCCATCCATGATGATAGCCACGTGCCGCGGCATACGCGCTTTGTCTATTTGCGATTGATAGTTCATTGTCAATTTGTTTTTCTATATCCTGCTCGCTTCGCTCACGAGATTTATAGGATTGTTACAAAGTCCATGAAAAAACTCTTACATCCTCCGCAAAAATCTTTCCTAATCTCTGCAAGGGCGCAGCCCGCAGCAAGGTGTTTTTTCTATCTCACTCACATATCCTGCAAATCTTTTCGTCTTGGTCAAACTCAAAAACTATGCCAATCGTGAGTTGTGAAGTTACATCGTTGTTCAAAAGATTGCTCCCGTTCAGGTTGTGCGAGTTGCAAAACTCTGGCATACCTTCCAGATTATCAGCAAAATACACATTGTGTTGCCATGCTACTTGCAGTTGCCATCTTTCCGCCATTTTCCATTTCAGTCCCACTACGAACGGGATGTATATCTGCGTGTATCTTGATAGCGAAAAAGCATATTGAGGATTCCCGTCTTTATCTGTTTCCACATTCCCCTTGTCATCCTTTTTCGGATTATGGAAGAAATCGTCGCTATATGTCCGCCATGTCCAGTCCTCATTCAGACACACGCTCGCCCCTAAGCCTATGCCGATAAACGGCGTCAACTGCTTCACACGACGGTCATACTGCTTGGGTCCAAAGCGGAAAAAGTTAAACTCTCCCATCACATCCACGTTCACCATCCGCGTCCCCCACCGCGTGGGCAGTAACTGCACGACAGGGTAAGGCTGCATCGCTTCAGGTGTCATAAGTTCCTCATTCATAGTACCTTGTATGTGGTGCGCCATCGCCTTCGTCTGTATAGCCCAGCGTTGGTCGAACTTATACCGAAACTGCAAGCCGTATGCCTCGCGAACATTCCCGAATACATAATCCATCTTATCCCCCACATAATATCCGCATCCTCCTTGCAGTCCCAACTCGCAACGATACATCCGCACTGTCTGCGCATTCACACGCACCGCACACCCTACCAACATCCACAAGATGATATTTCCTAACTTTCTTTTCAATGCAATATCAGTATTCGATACCTCAAAATGAGCGTGCAAAGATACAAAAAAAATACGGAATTTCCAAATATATTGCTTACAAAATAAAAAATAGTGCCATTTTTACCAAAAATTAACGCTCTACACGCTTTTTGACAAAATGACACTTGCCTTCTTAGCCGTCGTTTAGCGGACTGTAAGCCGACCTTAAGCCGACCATAACTTTTTTAACCAAATAGCAGATTGTTACTTGACAAGCCTCTACCGCTGTCATTTTTGTATCAGCAGGCGGAAGGCGTCTGCCACTTTGCCTACGGCGACCACCTCTATGCGGAAGCGTTTGGACAAACCTTGTTGCTGCTGCTCGGGGATGATGATACGGCGGAAGCCTAATTTCTCCGCCTCTTGTATGCGTTGCTCTATGCGGTTCACTGGGCGAATCTCGCCTGCCAAGCCCACCTCCCCCGTCAGGCAGGTGTCGGCATCCAGCGCGATATCCATGTTCGACGACAACACTGCCGCCAGCACTGCCAAGTCTATCGCGGGGTCGTTCACCCGCAAGCCGCCGGCGATATTCAAAAACACGTCTTTCTGCAGCAACTTAAAGCCCACGCGCTTCTCCAACACGGCAAGCAGCATGTTCAGCCTTCGGCTGTCGAAGCCCGTACAGGAGCGTTGCGGGGTGCCGTAAGCCGCCGACGACACCAGCGCCTGCACCTCTATCAAGAAAGGTCTCACCCCCTCCACCGCCGCCGCGATGGCAATGCCCGACAAGCCCTCGCGCGCCGTAGAGAGCAACATCTCGCTCGGGTTTGTAACCTCGCGCAAGCCGTCTTGCCGCATCTCATAGATACCCAACTCCGACGTACTGCCGAAGCGGTTCTTCTGGCTGCGCAGCATGCGATACATATAGTGTTGGTCGCCCTCGAACTGCAACACCGTGTCCACGATATGCTCCAGCACTTTCGGACCTGCCAGCGAGCCCTCTTTGTTGATATGCCCGATGATGAAGAAGGGGATGTTCTGCTCTTTGGCAAACTGCAAAATCCGTGTGGCGCACTCGCGCACTTGACTTAGGCTGCCGATACTCGCCTCCACCGCCTCGCTACCGACAGTCTGTATCGAGTCAATCACCACCACCTCCGGCTGCAACTCCTTCACACTGCCCAGTATGCGTTCGAGGCTGGTCTCGCTCATGATATACAGGTTATCCGCGTTGCCTACCAGCCGCTCTGCCCGCAGTTTCAGTTGCCGCTCGCTCTCCTCGCCGCTGGCATAGAAAGTCTTGCGCTCGCCCATCTGCAGCAGCACTTGCAGCGCCAGCGTCGATTTGCCTATCCCGGGCTCGCCGCCTAAGAGCACCAGCGACCCGGGCACTAATCCCCCGCCCAGCACGCGGTTCAGTTCGCCGTTGTGCATGTCTATCCGCATCTCCTCGGTGGCGACTATCTCTTGCAGCCGCTGCGGCAGGCTGTTGCCACGCGCGCGGATACCCTTGCCGCCGCCGTTGCCGAACAAGCCGCTGCCTGCGCCGCTCGCGGTGTAAGCGTCTTCCACTTCCTCCTCATAGGTCCCCCACTCGCCGCACACAGGGCAACGCCCTAACATCTGCGGCGCCTTCGCCCCGCAGTTCGAACAGATGTATGTAACTTTCGGCTTCGCCATAGGATGTTAATTGGTCAGAGTATTCTGAGTACTCAGATTATTCTGATTACTCAGATTATTCAGAGAGTAGGTTTTCCGCTCTTCCGCCAAGATAGTGTTCTCGAAGATAGGCTTTGCCTCTTCGAGGAAGAGCGTTTGGTCGAGTACGCGGGCGGAGAAGTGCCCGATTATCAGTTGCTTGACCTGCGCCTTCTGCGCTATCGTTGCCGCCTCGGCTGCCGTAGAGTGCATCACCACCTTGCAGCGGTCTGCCTGCTCTTGGAGGAAAGTCGCCTCGTGGTAGAGCGTCTCCACGCCCTCGATAATCGGCACTATCTTCTCGCTGTACATCGTGTCGGAGCAGTAGGCATAGCGTTTCACGGGCTCGCTGTCGCGGTGGTGCTCCGTGAAGAGAAAGCCGCAGCAGGGTACGGTATGCTTGAGCGGAATCGTCTCCACCGTTACCGTCCTGTCTTCGAATATCACCTCATGCTTGCGCGGGTGGATGGCATGGAAAACCACCTCGTAGGGCAGGTCGCTGCAGTAGTATTCTAACCACGGGCGGAGCAGACCTTCCAAGTCGGCATGCGCATAGATATGCATGGGCTGCGTCCGACGAAGCATGCCCAAGGTGGAGAGCAAGCCTATCAAACCGAAGCAGTGGTCGCCGTGCAGGTGCGAGATGAAGATGTTGTACAGCCGCGCCGTCCGCGTGCCGAGGCGCTGCATGGTAATCTGCACCCCCTCGCCGCAGTCTATCATAAACGACTTGTCGCACAAATCGAGTATCTGCCCCGATGGCGAGTTTGTCATCGTCGGCTTAGCGCTCCCGCAGCCTAATATGGTCAGTTTACAGTCGGACATGGGGAATATCAATTTGAAAATGAATTCCTAATTCCTAATTCCTAATTTCCAATAACTTTTCCTTCACGCTTTCGCCCAAAGCGGTCTTGCGGTCGATATGCTCGAGCACGGCTTTCACGAAGGAGTTGCTCTCAAAGGAGCCGCGTACCGACTCGAAGTCGGCTTGCTGTTGCCTGCGGTCGCCGTCCACGCCGAAGCCCGTCTGGCTGTTGAGGTTGAACTCTTTGCGCGCGTCGTCATACACCATCTTATCCAGTCTGACAACGGCGTCTTTCCATTCCTCCACCGTCTTGAGTACCTGCTCCACGCTCACTTCCGCCACCGAGCAGCCCCATACCTGCTCCAACTTATCCACCGCCCAAGTCCACTCGTAGGAGTAGTAGCGCTCGTGCATCTCGCGGAAGCGGTCTTGTATCTGCTCCGGCGTCATGCCGCCTTGCTCGATGTCGTCCATCAGGCGCGTTACCTCCGAGCGGGGCGCTATCAAGCCTGCCAAGTCCACCCAGTCGCCTGTCCCCACGGCGCTGTCGGGTTGCAAAGCAGCCCGCAGGTCGGCAAGGCTGTGAATCTCTGCCTTCTCGATACGCGAGATAAGCGAGTTGCCCAAGAACTTCGCGATACCGATACTATATAGTTCGCGCCCGTGCGTGAGCGAGGTGTTGCGAATCTTGCAGTTGTTGTAGCCATACACCTCCGTGTTCTCGCCGCTCAGTTGCTGCAACTCGTTGAGCACCTCCCTGCCGCGCCACATCTTCTGCACCGTGTAGGGCGAGAGGAGGTTGAAGTTGATGAAGTCCAACTTATCGGGGTCTTTGCGGTTGTCGCGCTTGGGCCATTTCTGCGCGTCGCGGATGGTGCCCACCGTGCGGAGGTTCGCCCCGGGCACCAGATACGACTCCGACTGGTTCTCAATCAGGTAGGAGAAAGGCAGGTCGGCGGTGTCTGCATGGTGCGTATGCCGCCCCATCACGAGCGAGAAAGCGCCTATCTTCGACGGCCAGAGCAGGTAACTGTCCGAGGTCGTCTTCGCCCCGCGCTCCGCGATACCTTGGTGGATAGGACCTAACTTATACATGTGGTTCGACTGGTTGCTGCCCGAGCCGGCGTTCAGGAAAGAGAACATACCCGCTATCAGCAGAGTCGATTTGTGGTGCGTTACCGTGTAGGGTCCGGCGAAGATAGCGCATGCCTCACCGTGCATACCTTGACAGTTGCTGAAGAAGAGCGATTCGCCTGCCGAGTAGTGTTTGTCGAAGATACAGCCTTGCCCCACGAAGCACTTGTCCACCAGCGTCGAGTCGCCTATCTCCACGCCCGACGAGATGACGAAATCGGTGCATTTCACGCCACTGCCCAACTTCACCGGCGCTGCCGCATTGGAGTTGACGGAGCCGTTCTTCAGGCGCGACACGCCCACCAACTGCGCGTTGTCGCCGATACGCACGTTCTTGATACTGCCGCAGTTGAGGATGCAGACGTTGTTGCCTATCACGCCCATCGTGTCGGCTTGGGTCTCTGCGTAGTCGTCCACCATCTTCTCTAATGTCTCGATGAGCACAGGGCGGTGGCGGTAGAGCGTCATCACGTAGGCGAGGCTGGCGCTCAGACGGTCGAAGATAGGTATCTCGCGACCGCCACCCTCGTTCATCACGGGCACGCGCACACCATTGCCGAAAGTGGTCTTGCCGTCCACGAGGATGGAGTTCACGTTCTCGATACAAGTGTCGTTGCCGATGCGGTAGTTGGCGATGTAGTTGTGGATATTGTAGAGGTGCACGTTGTCGCCTATCTCGCAGTTGTGCAATATGGCATGCTGAATGCCGGCATGCACGCTCAGCCCGCCGGGGAGTTCAAACTCGCGGGCGAACACGCCCATCTTCACCGTGCCGGAGAACTGCACATCGCGCACGAAAGCAGCGTCAAAGCCGTCTTTCACCCACACCTCGCGCCAGTTCTTTGCCGAGCAGCCTTGCGCTATCAGTTGCGCCTGCTCAATGTCTGTCAAGTTTCTATACATAATGGGATAATTAAGAATTTAGAATTAAGAATTAGGAGGGCGTTGATAATTAAGAATTTTGAATTAAGAATTAAGAGGGCGCTGGAACTAAGTTTCAGAGCATGCGCCCTCTTAATTCTTAATTCTTAATTCTCAATTAGTTATCATTTGGTTTTCATATATATCCGCGTGAACACCTGTCGGGTGTAGGCGGGGAAGTCGCCTGCCATGAGCCACCCGTAGTAGCCTCTGTCGCGGCGATAGACGTCCGCCACACGCTGGTTCTTGTATTTCCCGAAGAGGAATATCTCTTGCCCCTCTTGGTCGTAGCCTACGCGCCCTGCGAAATCGGCATAGCGGGCGGGACCTGTGGAGTAGGCTGCCAGTTGCTCGATGGTGTCGGGCAGGTCGTAGCGCTCCAACTGCGCCTTCAGCACCTCGTAGGTCGCCATGGTGTCGGCGTTGGCGGAGTGGGCGTTTTCCAACTCCTTGCCGCAGTAGAAACGGTATGCCGAGGCGAGGTTGCGCTGCTCGTTTTTCACGAATATCTGATAGGCGTCCACGCAGTGTTTCTGCTTCAGGTTCACCTTCACGCCCACGCGCAGGAATTCCTCCGCCAGCAGGGGGATGTCGAAATGGTTACTGTTGTAGCCGGCGAGGTCGCTGTCTTCCAGCATGTCCGCCAAGTCCTGCGCTATCTCGCGGAAGGTAGGGCAGTCTGCCACGTCGGCGTCCGTGATACCGTGTATCTGCGTGCTCTCCTCGGGAATATGCATCACCGTCTCTTCCACATACGGCTTGCCAAATTCGTCCGTCTTATGGCGCAAGACGGTAGGTTTTACGCGCAAGGTCTTTCCCTCCGAGTTGCCGTTGGGAAAGACCTTGTAATAACTTATCTCTACAATACGGTCCGTAGCGATATTCAGTCCCGTGGCTTCCAAATCAAAGAACACCAGCGGACGAGTCAAATGCAGTTTCAAGGTAGTGAAAAATTATGAATTAGTGCTGGGGACGCAGGCGTCTCGCCTGCGGGCAAGGCGCAAGCCTTGGAGAGAAAGATACATAGTTTGCCCAACTATCCGCCCCGACACATCGGGACGCCCCTAATTATACATCAGTCATTCAGCAGCATCGGCATGAGGAGCATGAGCAGTTCCTCGTTCTCCTCATTCTCCGTCGGCAGAATCAGTCCTGCGCGGGCGGGGTCTGCCAACTGCAGCCGCACGTCTGTCGAGCCGATAGCGCCCAATATATCAATCAGGAACGGTGCCTTGAAGCCGATGGACATAGGCGTGCCCTCATAGGAGCATGCGATGGTCTCCTCCGCGCTGGTGGAGAAGTCGATATCCTGCGCAGAGATGGTCAGCCGATTCTCGCTCAGCGACAGTTTCAAAAGCGAGGTGCCCGTGTTGGCGAACACCGCCACGCGCTTGCAGGCGGCAACAAGCGTCTGCTTGTCTATCACCGCGATGTTGGTGTTGTTCTGCGGAATCACGGCATTGTAGTTGGGGAAGCGTCCCTCTATCTGGCGGCAGACAACGGTGGTGGTGCCGAACTCGAAGCGCGCGTTCTTCGCGCCGAAGGTGATGACCACGTCCCCTTCCACCTTCGCCAGCACGTTCTTGAGCAAGCCGGCGGGTTTCTTCGGCAGGATGAAGCAGACGGGCTCTGCCGCGCTCACGGAGGTGTTCACAAGGCGCACCAAACGGTGTGCATCGGTAGCCACCAGCGTCGTCTTGTCGGTAGCGATATCGAAGAAGATACCGTTCATCACGGGGCGCAACTCATCGTCTGCGGTGCAGAACAAGGTCTTGTTAATCGAGTCGAGCAGCACTTTCGCACCCATCGTGATGGAGTGCGAGTTCTCCTCTGCGGCAGGCATCTCGGGATACTCATTGCCGTTCACGCCCACAAACGAATACGTACCGTTCTGGCTCACCATCGTTACCGCGAAGTTCTCCTCGCCGATGGTGAAGGTCAGGGGCTGCTCGCTATATTCTTTCAGGGTCTCTATCAGCAGTTTGGCGCCTACCGCCACTTTGCCTGCACCCTCTGCGTTCTCCACGTCCAGCGAGGTGCGGACGGTCGTCTCGCCGTCCGAAGCAGTCAAGGTGAGGACATTCCCGTTCAGGTCAAACAGCACGTCCTCCAATATCTGGAGGCTGTTCTTGCTTGCGATAACACGGCTCACTGCGGTCAACTGACCGAACAGTTGTGTACTGGATACATTAAATTTCATATCGGTTTGCTATTATCTGTTATTATCGGTTATAAATTCGCCGCAAAGATACGAAAAAAAAACGAAGTATGCAAATTATTTCCAAAAATTTTCCCTTACAGATTGTCTTTTCTCGTCCGAATGGCTTTTTAACGAACATGGAGCCCGTCTGAGACTATTCGCCGTTATTCCCTTTTCTTCCCTTTCCTTCCCCGAGCCTGCCAACCGCTCCTCAGCAGTCTTGCTCGGTTCCTGCTCGGTTCCTGCTCGGTTTCTGCTCGGTTCCTGCTCGGTTTCAACACGATACTGTATCGAGACCTTACCGAGACTTGTACCTGTGCTGCCGCACTTTTGGGTCCAACCAGACGCAAACCCGACCGAGCGACATAACCAACTCGCAAACATAGGAATACAGGGTCCCCGATAAACATGCTTCGAACTATTTTTAGCAATGTTTGTCGGGTTTTGTCTGTTTTTGTAACCTAAAATGGAGTATTCATTTGCATATTTCAGAAAAAAGCAGTACCTTTGTCGGCATGAAAATCGGTGTGTTCGATAGCGGTTACGGTGGTCTGACCATCTTGGAGCAGATTCGCAGGCAGTTGCCGGAGTATGATTACCTCTACTTGGGCGACAACGCTCGCGCACCCTACGGCACCCACTCCTTCGAGGTAATTCACCAATACACATGGCAGGCGGTGCAGTATCTCTTCCGTGCCGACTGCTCGTTGGTCATCCTTGCCTGCAACACGGCGAGCGCCAAAGCCCTCCGCACCATCCAGCAGCAAGACCTCCCCCAATGGCTACAATTCACTGGGGACGCAGGTGGTACATCCCGACAAGTCGGGTACGTCTCGCCTGCGATTGGTCAAATCGTAAATCGTAAATCGTCCATCCCCAATGTTCTCGGCGTCATCCGCCCTACGGCAGAGGAGGTCGCCATCCGCACGCACAACGGGCATATAGGCGTGCTCGGCACCCCCGGGACTATCCAGAGCGGTAGTTATGTCATCGAGTTGCAGAAACAACGCGCAGACCTCCGTATCGTGCAGCAGGCATGCCCCATGTGGGTGCCGCTCATAGAGAACGGCGAACACCTGCAAGACGGAGCCGACTACTTCGTGGACAAGTACCTCCGCCTGCTCTTCGCCCAAGACCCGCAGATAGACACCCTCGTGCTCGGCTGCACCCACTATCCGCTCTTGATGCCGAAGATTCAAGCCGCCCTCCCTTCCATCGCCGCCCACGCGGTGGATGTGGTGGCGCAGGGCGAGATAGTGGCCTGCTCGCTGCAAGACTATCTCCGCCGCCATACCGACCTCGCCGCCACACTCTCCCGAGGCGCCGCCTGCACCTACCTCACTACCGAGCAGGCAAACAAGTTCTCCGACTCTGCCTCCCTCTTCCTCCGCACCCCCATCACCGCCCACCACGTAGTGTTATAGGTGTCGTTTGTTACCGGTTCCTAACATGTAATTGGCGGTGCTTTACTGGGGACGCAGGCGTCTCGCCTGCGGGCAAGGCGCCAGCCTTGATTGTGATAGCATTGCACACCAATAGGCTCCTGTAATGATTCTTATAATTTAGGGTAATGATAGATGAGTTGACCCAAGTTCTTGATTAGGCATAAGCCCCAACGGGGCGACATAACCCAGCGTAGGGACTTGTCCCTACGTAAGAAGTTCCACTCACAATGCAAGCCCTGTAAGGGCGACATAACTCAATATTAACCACCAAAAGAGGCTGTCTAACAAGTCTCTCATGCCCAGCCACCGGGTACGCCCCGAATGGTCAGGGCTAAAAAAGTACGAATGTATTTCCTTTATCTTTCATCCTTCACAGACGAAGGTAGCTCCAACTCCCCCGCCTCTCCTAAAAGGAGGGGTGAAGCGATGTCCAGTGGACATCGAGGCAGGGGGCGGGAAGGTACATTCGGCATATAGCCGCAAATCCTTCACAGTCGAAGGTAATTTCAGCTCCCCCGCCTCTCCTCGTTTATCCCGACCTGTCGGGAAAAGGAGGGGTGAAGCGATGTCCAGTGGACATCGAGGTAAGGGGGCGGGAAGGTACGTTCGGCACTCTGCCGCAAAGAAGAATCAGTACTATTTGACCACTAATTACAATAAAAGAGGCTACCCCGAGGGATAGCCTCTTTCTCGTTATCTTGCCAAACGGCTCTTACTCTGCCATAGCGCCGAGCACGTTGTATAGTTTCTCACCGCGCTGGATGAAGAGTTGTCCGTTCTTCACGAACTTCACAGCCTTCACAGCGTCGTTCTCTACGTTGTTGATAGCCGTAGCCGTGGTGTTCACATCAATCTTCACAGGCACGTCATACGAGTTCAGTGCGTCCACTACGATGTGCAGGTCTGCCTCGCCTACTTTCTCTACGGTAATCTTACCGCTTACGAGGAAGTAGAGACCACTCGTGCTCAGATAGCCGTCAGGAGTTACCTGTGCGAAGAAGCAAGGATATACATACACGCCGTCGAAATCACCGGCTGTTGCGGTACCCTCTGCGTAGGAGTCGCTAATCTCATACTCGCCTGCGGGCAGAATGGTAGTAGCGTCTGCGTTAGCGGGGTCAAGAAGGAACTCAAGAGCAAGGTAATCCGCATTGTCGATACCTGCTGCATAGAAGGTCAATGCACCATAAGCCTCAAGGTTATCGGTATCTACCTCAAACTCGTAGTTCTCAGCGGTAAAGGTAGCGTCCACAGGAGTGTCAGGCATATCATAGTCGATATGTGCTTTCTCGTATTTAGCCTTCAGCACTGCCTTGTACTCTACATCGTTCTCGCAAATCAGCGAGCAGGTAGCCGTGATGTCTTCGCCAACAAGGGTAACCACTGCGGTACCTTTCAGCACCTTGAGATAAGTCTCGGTTGCGCTAATCTTCACCCAAGTGTAGTTGCTGTTGAAGTCGCTTACGAACATACCGTTGTTTTCGAACGTGCCGGCTACTTCGTCGCTAACCGGAGTTACGGATACGATAATCGAACTGTCGGCAGTAGCGCCCATCAACTGGTACAGACCTTGCGACAAAGCGTTGATGAAGGTTACGTCGGTCAGCGTGCCGAGGTCAACGGTCTCTTTGGCCACAGGTACAGCATACCAAAGCGATACGTTGTACTGAACGCTGTCGAAGCCGATGAGTTCAGCGGTAATGCGCAACGTGTCGTTCACTTGGTCAACCACGCCGCTTGCAGCAGCCACTTGTACTGCGGTAGTGTCGCCATTGTTGTAGAGTTCTACAAAGGTGTAATCCAACAGAACGTCCTCACCTTCAAACTCAACCTTCTTGCCAAGTTCCCAGTTTTGAACAGCCACGCCGCAACGAGCCTCGTTGCTCAAGCCAATCAACTGGAGCAGACCATCCTCGGGATAGCCGTATGCGGTAGCGCGGTTATCGAAAGTGAGCGTACGGGTTGAGGTCGGAGTGGGAACTTCCCAGCAGAGGTGGAGTTTATAAACGTTCTCATCGGTAGCGAAGCAAACGAAATCACCCGTGATATCGCCGTCCACGCTCTCGTGCAACACGAGGGTACCGGCAATAGCATCCAGCACTGCAGTAGCGGTTTCGAGAGTTACAGTCATGGTCCCTTCGCTGACGGAGTAAACCGTGTCAGGCTCAACACCGGTAGTAACCAGGCTCAGACTCAGGTTGGCATTGCTTGCATCGATAAAGTAAATGCCGAACCAACCTGCCCAACTGTCGTCAATAACCATGTTCGGCAACTTAGCCTCGATGGTGTCTTTTGCTACGAGAGGACGGTCGAGCGTGAGTTCATAGATAACCGTATCGGTAGTGAGTAGGGTCATCTCTGCCAGCAATTTCGTAGCGTCGTCATTAGCCTTTATTACAATAGCAGCGTCCCAGAGTTCCAGCACCTTGTTGTCCACCTTGATTTCGCTTTGCTCCAAATCTACATCAGAGAGCATAAAGGAACCTACCAACCACGGCGAGTTCAGCACAACCTTCACGGAGGTGTTGGCGTCAGCACCTTCAATCAGCACGGTGGTGTCGGAAGTCATGTTGATGGTGGTTGCAGCCAACGATGCGCGAACGGTGTCAGCAGGAGTCAGCGCCTCGCTCTTACCTTGCAACACATATACTACACCATCGTCGCCGGTAATAACACCATCCAAAGAGAGTTCAGACAAGTTCTTGCTAACGGTCTTCTTCTCGAAAGTGAAATCGCAGGTTTCGAAATTAACATACGAGTAGGTGTTGTAGTCAACGATGTAGGAGTAGTTGAGGTCCAAGTCATCGATGGAGAAAGTACCATAGGGGTTGGTGGGGTCCCAGTTTACCCAGTCGAGTTTCACGATGTAGTAGCCGGTAATATCAGCGAAACCGAGGAACCAGTCGCCGGTCTCGGGATAGTACTCAGGCTGGCTCATCGTAGCCGGCTCAATCAGGACGGTGTCTGCCGTCTCGCCGTCAGCAGCAGGACGCAGTGCGCGCTTTGCCGTCTCGGTCAGGATGTTGCGGTCCAGCCCATGGGCTTTCTGCCATGCCTCAGCACGCAGTTGGTGGTTTGCAGAGGGCTTCTTAGCCACAGCCGAGTTAGTGTTCTGCATCAAAGCAGACTCGGCAGGCGCTGCTACAAGACTTGCAGCCGCTTTCTCACCCTTCAGAGAAGTCGGAGTCTCTGCCACTTTCAAAGGCAATGCATACGTAGCACCTGCTACCAGCGCTGCCAACACTAAAGTAGATAATCTCTTCATACCTTAAAATGTTTTTGGTTAATAATTAGTTTGATTTGTTGAAAGTTTATTCTATTGTTTCCCGTTCACTATCAATGAACCGTACAATATACTTCACCTAAGGTAGTGGACCAGTTTAGACGGTCGTCTAAACTGACGCATTTTTCATACCTGTTTCCCTATTGTTTTCGTGCTTTTGGGGAGGTTAACTTGAACGACCGTCCAAACTGACACCTTCGAAAAAACAGACTACTCGGTAAAAACGGCGGCAAAGGTACTGCTTATTTTTGATATGTGCAAATTTTTGGGCAATTATTTTTACAAAATGTGCACTTTGTTATGTTTTTTGAGCAAAAAAGCACAAAAACACCCAAAAATCTAACACCCAACCCTTTCTCCCAACCCCGCCCGCATTGTCATAAACAACTGTAATCTTTGTCTTTCTATGTCTTGCGATTTCTGACTTGTCAGAAGAGCAAGCCCCAAATAACGGGTTCTATGTTGTCTGTTGTTCTTTTTTGTTCTTTTTCTTTCATGTTTAGAGAACAAATATCTCCAAATATAGGGAAAATATCTTCTTCAATGTGAGTTCGATATAAGCGAACTATTTCAGCAGTCAAAGACTAATTTGGTTTTCCCGACAGGTCGGGACAAGTTTGGCAATAAATTAATGATTAATTATACGAAAATTATATGTTAAAGGAAAAATGTTTGTATAATTTTTGGAAATTTTTGTTGAAAAATAAAACGCGTTTTCGTGTACAATGTTCACACAGAAAAGAGGCTGCCCAACAAACTTGTTAGACAGCCTCAATCGTATGATTATCTCTTCTTTATACCTTAATTAACGTGAGCTCGAAATAATTTTAACGTGAATTTGATATAAGTGTGTACTTTCAGCCGTTAAAAACTAATTTGGTTTTTGGTAATGAATTAATGGTTAATTACACGTTAATTATACGTTAAAGAAAAATATTTGAATAATTTTTGGAAATTTTTGTTGAAATAAAAAAAATCGTCGTTGTTTCGAGTTCGCGTTATGTCAAGGATTGTTTATATGTTACAAAAGCAAGCAGAGGGGACAGACGAGAAGCCTCGTCCGCCCCCTCTCATTATCTGTTGTTGTTACTGGCGAACCACGCCACCGAGCACGTTGTAAACACGCTCGCCGCGTTGGATATAGAGTGCACCATCTTGGATGAACTTAGTGGCAAGGGCATCGTTCTGCTCGTCGATATAGGTCTCCTCTACGGCCGTTACGGGCGTACCCTCGTAGGTGATATGGATGGGCACATCATACGAGTTCATAGCCTCCACCTCTATGCTGATACGCTTGCCGTCCAGTTTCTTCACGGTAACCTGACCTTGGGTGAAGAAATACAGCGGCTGCAGCAGGTCTTTCACCACACCGTCTTTTATCATCGTGTCCTCGAACCATGCTGCCAACGAGGGATAAGCACCATTCGTCTGCACGCCATATGACGCCAGCACCGTACCCGACTCCTCCGAGTAGTCAATCGGATACACGCCCTCGGGGATAGTGATGTCGGGGTCTTTCTCGTCGGAGTAGAACACCACCTGCGTCAGCAAGCCCGTCTTCTCACCCTCGTGGTAACTGTTGCCCACCCAGTAGAGCATGTTGTATTCCTTGTGTGCCACATCCGACACGTAGCAGCGGTCTGTCTCCTTGTACTCAAAATAGAGCGCGTCTTCCTTATCCTCGCAGTCGTAGGCGAGACGATAGCGCGTATCTACTGCCAAATGGAAGCGATAGTAGTTGTCGTCCGTGCAGAGGAACTCCGCCTCTACGAAGATGGTGTCGCGAGCAATGCTGCTCTCCAGCCAGCCGTCCACAAAGTCAACTGCCGTCTGCTGCAACTGTCCGTCCTCACCCTCGGTGATGATATAGAACGCCTGATAAGCATAGTAGAACTCATCACGGGTGAACAGGTAGTCTTTCTCCCAGCGTCCTTCCAGCGAGTCCCCGCGAGGAGAAATCATCACGAAGTAGTGCTCATCTTCCGTGATACCGAACAGGCTCCATGCACCGTTGGTCTCCCGCCCGTCCGAGAACTTGCACTTGTCTATCGTTACGTCCACCGTGTCTTTGGGCACAGGCTTGTAGTAAGCCATGTGCACCTCATACATCCTGCCCACATAAGTCGTCATGTCGGCTACGAAGAAAATCGTGTCTTGGGTCGCGTTCGGACGCACATGGCATGCCACGTCAGCCAAACGTTCCTCTATCCATGTCTGACCTGCACCCTTGCGGTAGAAGAAGGTCGCCGTCGTCAGAATATCGCCGTTGCGCGCATAGTAGTCCTCCTCACGCAGGTCGTCGGCATAGAACACGGTGGACACGGCAAACGAGTCGGTCTCCTGATAGAACTGCCAGCCGCCCATCTGGTCGGTTACCACGGTGCAGTGACCGGGCATGACTTTCACAATGGTGTCTGCTACGGCATCCATGCGCGAGCACATGCTTATCTGATACAGCACATGGTCGTTGGCTATCACCTCCGCATAGACCGTCGTCGAGTCGCTCGTATGGTTGGTGAAGACAACCTTGCCCCACATCTCCATCAGGTTTGCCTGGTTATCATAGGTCAGGCGCTGGATAGACGCTGCCATGTTCGGCGATTCGTGTGTGCCGCTGGTAGAGAGGGTCAGCAACTCCACGTGGTAGTCGTCTGTATAGCCGTCTGTGTAGTAACCGCCGCCGTCGGCTGCATTCGAACCGTCTATCATCATGTTGTTAATCTCTATCACTACCGTGTCTTTCGGGGTGGGCAACTCATGGTGCATCTTCACCATGTAGAGCACCGTATCTGCCGCCAAGAACTGCGCGTCCAAGTCGAACACCTTCCCATTCTGCACCGTGTTGGCGTTGTCCACATCGGCGGCCAACCCTTGGTCATCTTTGATAGCCTCGTAGCGAACGGTGTCGCCGTCCTTGTAGTACTCCACAAATGTCAGCGGACGGTTGAAATACGACAAATAGAAGCCCTCACCGGGGAAGGTAGGAGTGAGCAGCGATACCGACACACGCGTGCCGTCTTCCGCATTACCCTGCATCAGGAACGCACTGTCGCCCAGTATCTCATACACATCCGCATTGGGCACGTTCAGCACAACGGTGTCCCGTGCAAACACATCCTCGCGGTCGGCATGAATAGTGAAGTAGGCCACATTCCCCTGCTTGTCCACCGCCTTTATCTTTGCGTCGATGTTCAACTGCTGAATCAGGCCCGAGAGCGACTCGTATGCCACTACCAACTCTATCTCCTCAAAGGTGTATTTCGCCAGCACTTTGTTCGCGCCCTCGTCGTATTTCCAAATATAGTTCACATAAACACCTGCGGCAAGGTCTTCTTTGTCGAACACGCCCGTCATTGTCTCCGAAATCCATGTCAAATCGAACTTGTAGTTGCCGCTCCATGCGCCCAAACCCCATTTGTTAGGCTCTGCTTCGGGATTCCAAATGGTGCAGGTCTGCGCTTCCAAGTGTATCGTATCCCCTTCTGCTTGCACGGCAGCAGGACGCATCGAAACCCTCCTCTCTTCCTTTTCTGCGTTCATACGCTCCATCACACGCTGATTGAGCGCATTCGTTGTAGAAGGAGTTAAGAACACATTAGACTTCGGTGCAGGCGCACCCTCGGTCATCCTCGGCTGCGCAAACGCACTCACTGCGATGCACAGCACGGCGAAAAGAGATGTTACTTTCTTCATGATTCTTTTCTTTTTGAAGTTTGTAAAAAGTTAGTTAGTTTGTTTTGTATGTTAAGTTTGTTTTGCAAGAATAATCAATCTCAACAGACTGCTAATCAGTCAAGTGTCTCTCATTTGGTAATGTCTGTCTTTCTTTGTCTTGCGTTTTTCCGATGTCCTCATCGGAAAAGAGCAAGTGCAAAAAGCCCTTCTGTTTCAATGTTGTCCAATGTTGTTCTATGTACTTCTTCGTTTGCGACCACGTTTTAATGGTCCTTTACATGGTCTTTACCGAACCCCTCCCTGAAAGGCGCCGCAAAGATACGACTTATTTTCCATATCTCCAAAGAATTACCGAATAAATCCGAAGATTTATCCTCTTTTAACATAAAGCAACCAAACACACTCAATAATCAAGGACTAATTTGGTTTTTGGTTATAAATTGTAAGGTAATAATATACCAAGCCCCAAAGTAGTTTATAAAAGGTAATGATATACGAATTGCCCGCAAGTAGTTTATAAAATGCAAGCCCCCAAGTAGTTTATCAAATGCAAGCCCCGAAGGGGCAACATAAAACAGCGTAGGGTGCAACCCTACGTAAAACGACACCCCCTTAAATGCAAGCCCCAAAGGGGCGACATAACTCAATCTTGAATCATCGGGTCAACATATACATCATTGCCTAAAATAAATTAATGATTAATTATACGAGAATTATATGTTAAAGAAAAAAAACGGAGGAAATTTGTGTTAAGACACCATTTGCGCCGCACCAACAAGAATCTTAAAAATAGAACATTTCCATCTTCCCCGAACCGAACAGCAAATCTCCCCGAATCGGTCTCGCAACATTATCGGAACATTACCGTAACATTACCGTAACATTACCGTAACATAAGACTGACCTTTTCGAACCTCAAAAGAGGGCTCTTGCCGAAAATAAGCCCGCTCTCCGCCAAAAGACAAATCTTAACAATCGTACATTTTCGAATCCCTGCCCCGAACTCCTCCCGCCCCCAATCTTGCCCACAAGAGGTCGCAAAATGGATTTTATACACCGATTATTTGCATATTCCGAAAAAAAACACTACCTTTGCACGCTTTTTGACGTAAACAATAGACTATCAAACGCGAAACCAACGCTTAGAGAACATCAGACCTATCCTTAGATATATTGTGTTGTTGGTGCTTTTCCTGCTCCCCGTCGGGCTGTGGGCAGGCGTAACGCGCGTATCCGGCAGCGTCGTGGACGCCAACTCCGGCGAGACACTCCCCTTCGTGCAGATAGTCTTCGCGGGCACCACCATCGGCACCACCAGCGACCTCGACGGCAACTTCACCATACAGAATGACCGAGGTCTCATCACCCTTGAGTTCCGAATGGTCGGCTACAAAACCAAGACGCTCACGGTCAAACCCAACCGCGAGACCGAACTCTTCGTACCTTTGCAGCCCGAAGTCTATGCCCTTGAAGATGTGGTGGTGAAGCCCAAGAAACAGCGCGAGCACTACCGACGCAAGGGAAACCCCGCCGTCGAACTCATCAACAACGTCATTGCCCACAAAGACAAGAACCGTTTCGGCTCCGGCGCCACCTACCGCAAGGAGAGTTACGAGAAACTCGTCATGGCGGTCGAGCCCTTCGACTTCAACCTCGACAAGAACAAGTTCTGGCGCGAGTTCCGATTCTTGGAGAACTTCGTCGATACCATGCAACTCGAAGACGGAGTCCTGCGTATCGACAGCGGCAAGGTGGAGATAGACACCCTCCGCATTGGCGCGGACACTACCATCATCCGCATCGACAGCACCGTCCTCCGTCGCGATGAACGGCTGGCGAAATCCATAGAGACGCCTATCCTCACCATCAGCATTCGCGAACAACTCGCCGATGAATACACCCAGTTTAGCCCGAGCAAAGAGCGCAAGGTTATCAAGGCCAAACGATGGAACGGACTCGACCAACTCTTGGATAATGGAGGTATCAGCCGCAACATAGAAGCCATCTTCCAGCCCGTGAATATCTTTGCCAACGATGTCAACATCATGCTCAACCGCTTCGTGAGCCCCCTCTCCTCATCGCTTGCCGTCTCTTTCTACCACTACTACATCATGGACACCCTCCTTATCGAGGGCGAACCCTGCATAGACCTTGCCTTCGTGCCCGTGAACAGCGAGAGTTTCGGCTTCACGGGGCACCTCTACATCGTGGCGGACTCCACCTATGCCCTCAAGCGATACCACCTCAACATACCCCCCAAGAGCAACGTCAACTGGCTCACCCACATGAGTATCAGTGAGACCTTCCAACGCCTCCCCAACGGCAAGTGGGCGTCCGAGGAAATCAACACACACGCCCGTTTCGGTATCACCAAGAAGTCCAAGCACAATATCTACGCCCGCCAGACGCGCCATTTCTCCAAATATGCCCTCGACACACCCATCCCCGACTCCCTTTTCTACATGGCGGGAAGCGAGGTCATGCTCGCGGGAGCCGACCGTATCCCGGGACGCGACTGGGATACCCTCCGCCCGAAGCCCCTTGCCTACAAGGAGACTATCGTGGACAGCCTCGAGACCGAACTGATGAAAGTGCGCTCCTTCCGCACCATCGTCCACACCGTCCAAGACCTTATTCAAGAGTTCATCCCCACTACCGCCCAACGCGACTCCAGCAAGTGGGACTTCGGACCTATCTTCAACACCATCAGTTACAACGAGCAGGAAGGCGCCCGATTGCGTATCGGCGGCATGACCACCGCCAATCAGAACCCGCGATGGTTCACCAGCGAGTATGTAGCCTACGGCTTCGACGACAAACGTGTCAAGGGAGGAATCAACATCGTCCATTCCTTCCACGACAAGAAGTACCATCCCTACGAGTCCCTCCGCCATAACCTCTCCCTCCACCTCTCCTATGACCTCGAGGAACTCGGACAGACCTACCGCGTCATCGACCGCGACCATATCCTGATGTCTGTTAAGTTCAGTTACAACCCGAAACCCATGCAGTATGTGGCAAAGGTGCGCCTTCGCTACGAGAAAGAGTGGGCAAACCAACTCTCCGTCATCACCTTCGTGGACGCAATGAACAACCAGCCCAACGGCTCGTCGGGTATCATCCGCGGGATGGACACCCTCTGGCGGGCACCCCGCTACGGACGCTCGCCGCTCTTGTTGCAGTACAACAAACGCCTCCCCGACGGCTCCTACATAGAGCGCCCTTACTACCACGAACTCCTTTGGACCACACAACTGCGCTACTCCCCGGGAGGCTTCATCTACAACGACCGACAGGGTATCGAATCGCCCTTCAACCTCTGGAAAGACGCACCCGTCTTCCGACTCACCAACGAACTCGGCTATATCTTCGAAGACCGCTATTGGTACGACCGCATACAAATCTCCGCAGAGAAACGCTTCTGGCTCTCTGCCTTCGGACACCTCGACATCACCGTGGACGCAGGCTACATAGCGGGCAAGAAAGTGCCTTACACTCGCCTCTTCGTACCCGTCTCCAACCAGTCTATACTCATGGACCCCAAGTCCTTCTCCCTCATGCAACCCGCTGAGTTTATGATGGATAGGTATGCGTCCCTCCACATGACTTACTACATGAAGGGCTGGCTCTTCAATCGTATCCCGGGACTCAAACTGCTTAAACTCCGCGAGGTCGTCTCCTTCCACATGCTCGCAGGCTACCTCGGAGACCGCAACAACCCCGCCGTTACCGACGGACTATACGACCTCCCCTATTCCTATTCCACGGAGGGGAAATACTACAAGTGTCGCACAACCTTCCAAGACGGCTTGCGCGAAGACGGTACATACAAATACGGATACATGCCCTATATGGAAATAACGGCGGGTATAGAGAACATCTTCAAGATTTTGCGCATCGAGTATGTCCGCCGCTTGACACACCTCAACGCCCCCGATGGCACCAAACTCGGACCATGGCAGCGCAACGGTATCCGCATCACCCTCCGCGCCGCCATTTAGCAAAGACGACTACAAACGAACAACATCCTTTTGCTCAAATCCAAAGTGCACATAGCAACGTATGCGCACACCTTTCTTTTTGTTCGCAGCGGGACTCCATGTGGGTACATACTGCAAGATGTTCAGTGCGGCGTTGTCTAATAACTCGTTCCCTGTACTTTGAACAATGGCAGGGTTACTTATCTTTCCGTTCTTCTCCACGTCAAACCGAGCAATTCCACTACCCTCTATACCGTTATTCAACGCTTCAGCAGGATATTGCGCATGACTGTTAAGCGTCTTAATAAGGTCATTGATACCCTTGATAGGGCGAGGCAATTGTTCGGGATTTACTTGTTCTGCTATCGGATTACCTTCTTCATCTATCACGTTGTAGGTCAATTTGCGGACAGCCCGAAAGACCTCCCCTTGTGCATTATCGGATAGGAAGAAAGTAAAAGTTCTCTCTATGACATAATTCATTCCGTGCAGTAAATCCTCAGCGGGAGTCCATTTGGGCATTTTGCGCAGAGGACGCACGACGGCATCATCTAATATCTGGTAGCCGGAAGATTCCGTAACCTTTACTTCCTTAATGTCGCCCGTTGGAGCGATAGTTATTTTGTAGCGTACAGTTCCGCCTATGCGATGTGGTGGATAAACAATGTTATCGGATAGGTATTCATCAAATGCTTTCCAACCGCCGGGGAAAGTAGCATAGTACTTGTGGGAATTTTTTTCGGGCTGCGAAACTTTGGGGGTATTTCCCTCTGCTTTTGCTTCTACTACGGATGCCCAATGCAGTTCGTGGCAATTAAAGAAAGGTTTCTTCCCGTAGGTTATTCCTTTGGGTAAAGTGATGTCTTTCAGAGATATGCAATCGGAGAAAGCGTAATCATCAATATGCTGCAACTCGGCAGGAACGCCAATGTGGGTTAGCGAATAGTCTTGCCAGCACATGTTTTTGGGGATTACTCGCAATGACGATGGTAACCATATCGCTTGCAGTTGAGTGCATTGGGCAAAAGCATACATACCAATACTATCTACTGATTTCGGCACCACCACTTGCCGTAGACTGATACACTTCCTAAAAGCCTCCTTACCGATTCTTCTTACGGAAGAAGGAATTACTATACTATCTACATAACTGAAGCCGAGAAAAGCACGGTTGCCTATCGTTTCCTGTCCCTCAGGCAATACTATTCTCCGCACGTAAGGCGCCAATTCGCTACATACACACCCATTATCCATGGCACCCGTTCCCTCTATGGTGAGTATGCCCGTTTTCGGGCGCAAAGTCCATGTCAGTTGCTCACCACAAGTGCCTTTGTACACCTTATGCAAGTTCTTTGGATGACTAATCAGAAAATCTCGCACATCCCATCCTACCAGCGCATCCTCTCCGTTGGCACGATACTGAAAGGCAATGCGGATTGACTTCCCCTTGTAGGTATCGAGCGATATACTACCTGCCGGGACAAATACCCAAGCCTTCCCGTCTGGTATGGTGGGGATAGACAGTTCCTGCCACTGTGCGGTCAATATGCTGGAATCAATATCGGTGGTGATGAGCAACCGAAAATGAGCAGACGCATTGTCTGAGTAGCGCATGGTATGTACGAATTGCAGAGAACTGCCCTCTTCTTCGGGAAGCAAGATAGCCGGAGAGACTGCCCAACTGACAATGGGAGACTTGGCGTTCTTGAAGATAGGGTCGTTCTCATTGCTGGAAATCATTCCGTAGCGTACATTAAACCGCCAAATCACCTCGTCTTCAGCGGGATGTACTTCCTCGGGAAACTCTGTGAAGGTGGTAAAATTGCCTAATGAAGTGAGGAAAGACTCGTAATAGTCCAACTCTTCGTGAGCAAACAGCATACAACTGACGCAGATACTTAACAACAAGATAGTTATTCTTTTCATAACAATTAGGAATAATATGCTAAAAAAATCCTCCCAAAACATGAGAGGCATAAAATAAAAAAAGAAGGATTGTCATCACGACAACCCAATCTTTACTTAACCTTAAAATCTAATACCATGAAAAACACGGTGCAAAAGTACTGCTTTTCTGCGAACCCTCCAAATGTTTTGGCGAAAAAATGTGCTAAATAGCATGTTTTTCTGCTTTTTGCCAACTCTACTATGCAAAATAGCGGATTTTGTTTGCGCGTTTCAAAAAAAAGTAGTATCTTTGTCGCCAAATTAA
>JBJECJ010000094.1:0-5748 GCA_051870955.1 Paludibacteraceae bacterium
TATCGGAAGACGTAAAAGCGCATTGAGTGCTATTTTGCAGCACGAAATCGCTCAATTCCCCTCAATAAAGGTGTGATAGTATCGGCGGACTGTATCTCTGTTTACTTTCAAAATTCCTGCTATTTTTGCAAAAGATACGCCTTCCACACGCAAATCCCTTATTAGTCTTTCTCTCTTGTAGAGTTTGTAGGTATCTTGGTTTGATAATCGCCCTTTGGGTCTCCCCAATCTCACCCCTTCGGCGCGTTTCCTTGCCAATGCTTCTTTCGTTCGTTGGCTGATGAGGTTGCGTTCTATCTCAGCCGACAGCCCGAAGGCAAACGCCAGCACTTTGCTTTGGATATCATCGCCGAGGCGATAGTTATCCTTGATAGTCCATACCTTGCACTCTTTGGTCATGCAGATATTCAATATCTCCATAATCATAAAGAGGTTACGCCCCAAGCGGCTCAGTTCCGAGCAGATAATCACATCGTCTTTCACCACTTTTTTGAGCAGGCCGCCCAACTGCCGTTTGTTGTAACTCTTGGTGCCGCTGATGGTCTCCTCTATCCAGCCGTCTATATGCAAGTTATTACCCGTGCAGAACTTCTCAATCTCAAATCGCTGGTTCTCGACCGTCTGCTTGTCGGAACTTACGCGAATGTAACCATAAATCATACACTTATTTGACAATTTGACTATTTACTATTTGACAATTACCATGCGGGTGGTGAATTAAACATTCATTTTGTAAAACACTATAAACAAATACGACGGTTGCATATTTTGCAACCGTCGTAAATAACGTGAGTTCAATTTAAGAAAACTATTTTAGCACTCAAAGACTAATTTGGTTTTCCCTGTTTACCCCGACTGGTCGGGGATAGGTCGGGACAAGTTTGGTAATGATTAATGGTTAATTACACGTTAATTACATGATAGTTAATGTTAAAAGTCCCCTACACGAGAATGCTTGCATCCCGATTAATCGGGATTAACGTGCAGACTCCCCACTGTCAGTCTCTGCGGAAGAGGTCGCGGGTATAGACTTTGTCTTGGACGTCGTCGAGGCAAGCGTCGTAGCGGTTGGCGATGATGGCTTGCGACTGCGCTTTGAACTGCGCGAGGTCGTTCACCACGATGGAACCGAAGAAAGTGGAGCCGTCGGGTAGGGTAGGCTCGTAGATAATCACCTGCGCCCCTTTGGCTTTCACGCGCTTCATGATACCCTGTATGCTCGACTGGCGGAAGTTGTCGGAGTTGGACTTCATGGTCAATCGGAAGACACCGATGGTGCAGGGATGTTCCTCGGCGGCGCTGTACGAGCCTTTGTGGAAATAGTCGTAGTAGCCCGCTTTGGCGAGCACGCGGTCGGCGATGAAGTCCTTGCGCGTGCGGTTGCTCTCCACGATGGCTTCGATGAGGTTCTCGGGCACGTCTTGGTAGTTGGCGAGCAACTGCTTGGTGTCTTTGGGCAGGCAGTAGCCGCCGTAGCCGAAAGAGGGGTTGTTGTAGTGGGTGCCGATACGGGGGTCAAGGCAGACGCCGTTGATGATGTCTTGCGTGTTGAGCCCTTTCATTTCGGCGTAGGTGTCCAACTCGTTGAAGTACGACACGCGCAGCGCGAGGTAGGTGTTGGCAAAGAGTTTGACCGCCTCCGCCTCGGTGAAGCCCATGTAGAGAGTGTCGATATCGGTCTTGACTGCGCCTTCTTGCAGCAGGCGAGCAAAGGTCTTGGCAGCGGCGAGCAGACGCTCGTCTTGCATATCAGTGCCCACGATGATACGCGAGGGGTAGAGGTTGTCGTAGAGTGCCTTGCTCTCGCGCAGGAACTCCGGCGAGAAAAGGATGTTGCGGCTGCCGGTTTTCTGACGCAGACTCTCGGTGAAACCGACGGGAATGGTCGATTTGATAACCATGATGGCGTTGGGGTTCACCTCCAAGACCAAGCGCACCACGCTCTCCACCGCGGAGGTGTCGAAATAGTTGCGCTGCGGGTCGTAGTTGGTGGGTGCGGCTATCACCACGAACTCCGCCTGCGAGTAGGCAGCCCGCGCGTCCAACGTGGCGGTCAGGTCGAGCGTCTTCTCGGCGAAGAATTTCTCGATATACTCGTCTTGGATAGGCGACTGTCGGCGGTTAATCATCTCCACCTTTTCGGGCACGATATCCACCGCCAGCACCCTGTGGTGCTGCGCCAAGAGGGTTGCCATCGACAACCCCACATAACCTGTTCCTGCTACTGCGATAGTCATAATGGGATGAAGGATTAAGGATAAAGGATTAAAGACTGATTAGTTTCTGTGGATAAAGGATCAAGGACACTATTTGGATAAAGTATGAAGGACACAGGATTAAAGACTAAATAGTATTGACTCTGAAAAAACATAGACGAAAGAAATCTGTCTTTTATCTTTCATCTTTCATCCTCAGCAGACGAGGCTAATCAGTCTTTTATCCTTTATCCTTCATCCTTTATCTATTTACAGTCTTCCGTCCACGAGCGCTCTGTCCACGAAGTTCTTCACGTCGAAGATGACGGCGCCTTGCTCTTTGTAGCGTGCGAAGGGGAAGGACTGGAACTCGTTGTGCGCCACGCAGGCGATGATAGCCTCGTAGTGCTTCTCGGGGTTCACGGCGGGGATGAGCGCTTTGCCGTACTCGTGCAGCACTACCTCGGGCGATGCCCACGGGTCGCATATATCCACGTGGCAGCCAAACTCCTCCAACTCGGTGGCGATGTCCACCACCTTGGTGTTGCGGCAGTCGGGGCAGTTCTCCTTGAAAGTAACGCCGAGCAACAGCACGTTGGCGTCTTTTATCTTTTGGTCATGCTGAATCATGAGTTTCAGCACCTTGTCGGCTATGAACTTCGCGATGGAGTTGTTCACGGCGCGTCCTGAGAGAATGACCTGCGGGTCGTAGCCAAGAGACTTGGCTTTGTGGGCGAGGTAATAGGGGTCCACGGAGATACAGTGTCCGCCTACCAGCCCCGGGCGGTATTTGAGGAAGTTCCACTTCGTGCCCGCTGCCTCTATCACGTCGTTGGTGTCGATACCTACGCGGTCGCAGATAAGCGCCAACTCGTTCATGAAGGAGATGTTCACATCGCGCTGCGAGTTCTCCACGGCTTTCGCCGCCTCCGCCACCTTCATGTTCGGCGCGCGGTGGGTGCCGTTCTCAAGAATGCTGTTGTAGAGCGCGTCCACGAGGTCGGCTATCTCGGGCGTGGAGCCGGAGGTTATCTTCTTGATTTTCGTGAGGGTGTTCACTTTGTCTCCCGGGTTGATACGCTCGGGCGAGTAGCCGCAGAAGAAGTCTTGGTTGAAGGTCAGTCCGCTAAAGCGCTCCAATACGGGTACGCAGTCTTCCTCGGTGCAACCCGGGTAAACGGTGGACTCGTAGATGACGAGGTCGCCTTGCCTGAGGGTCTTGCCGATGGTCTCGCTGGCTTTCAGCAGCGGCGTCAGGTCGGGGTTGTTGAAGCGGTCGATGGGCGTGGGCACCGTAACGATATAGGTGTTCGCCTGCACGAGGTCGTCCGCATTGGAAGAGAAAGACAAGCCTTTCGCGCCGCGGCTCTCCGCGAAGAGGGCGCGCGCCTGCGCCATGCCGGCGAGGTCTGCTTCCAGCGTGTGGTCTTCGCCGGCTTCCAACTCCGACACACGCGCTTTGTTCACATCAAAACCAATCACACGGTATTTCTTACCGTACTCAATCGCCAGCGGCAGCCCCACATACCCGAGCCCCACCACGGCAATCACTCTGTCTTCTAAGTTCATTGTTTCTGTTATAGAATTTGGTTAGTACCTTAAACGTTTCTGATTGCAAATGCACATTTCGTCTGCAAAATTACTGCTTTTTCTCGGAATATGCAAACAATTATTCATTTTTCCTAAAAAATGCCTTGCCGTTGGATAGTAAAAGAGTAGATTTTGCTAAATGAGAGTTTGCAAAATGGATATTTTGTTTGTCTGTTTCGGGAAAAAGTAGTACCTTTGCAGCCGTTTTCCAGTGAATGCATAGGTGCATGGAGATGACTTCTGCTTTATTGAAGTTAACCCCTATTAGGATAAAGGACCGCTTCGCTGAAAGATAAAGGATTAAAGACTGGATAGTTTTGACTATGCGACTTTGGGGGTAAGTGTTTCTACCGCGGGCGAGACGCCCACGTCCCCAGTTACAAGTCTTTCATCTTTCATCCTTTGTCCTTCATCCAAGAAAGGGGTAGTCGTAACGAACATGTACAGAGCCTATTTGTCAGAATGATGAATAGGCTCTTTTTGTGTGAGAGTTTAGAGTAGAGTTGAGAGTTGAGCGTTTAGAGTTGAGCGTTTAGAGACAGAACTATTTGGTCTTTAATCCTTCATCCTTAATCCTTTATCAATAATAAAAATCGGTATGAGAAAGATTCATTTGTATGTAGCCCTGTTGGGGGCGGCGGTTGGTTTGGCGGGATGCCGACAGACACAACCCAACGAAGCGGCAGGGAGTGCCGTAGCGAAAGAAGCATTGCTGACCATCACGCGGCAGGATGTTGCCATCGAAGAGAGTTATTCCGCGGCTATTCGCGGCAGGCAGGACATTGCCATCATGCCGCAGGTGAGCGGTACGCTGACGGAACTGCGTGTGGTGGAAGGAGAGCGCGTGAAGAAAGGGCAGGTGCTGTTTGTGGTTGACCAAGTGCCTTTCCGTGCGCAGGTGGAGACCTCGGAAGCCAATGTGAAAGTGGCGGAAGCCGGTGTGGCAACGGCGCGGCTGGTCTATGAGTCGAAACAACAGTTGTACGCCGAGGAGGTCATCTCGCAGTTTGACTTGCAGACGGCGGAGAACAGTTACCTGAGTGCGCAGGCAGGGTTGGCGCAAGCCCAAGCGGCATTGGTGATTGCCCGCAACAACCTCGGCTATACGGAGGTGAAGAGTCCGTGCGACGGGGTGGTGGGCACACTGCCTTTCCGCGTGGGGGCGCTGGTGTCGCCCGGGATGCCGCAACCTTTGACCACGGTGAGCGATAATGCCGTGATGTACGTCTATTTCTCTATGACGGAGAACCAGTGGCTCTCGCAGGTGCGCCGTTACGGTTCGAAGGAGGCGGCACTGCGGCAGATGCCTGCCGTGGGGTTGGTGCTCAGCGACGGCTCGCGCTACGAGCAGGCGGGCAAGATAGAGACCGTGAGCGGCGTGATAGACCCGCAGACGGGCACCGTGAGCGTGCGTGCGGCATTCCCTAATCCCGACGGGTTGCTGACGGCGGGTGGCGCAGGTAACGTGGTGCTCACGCGCGTCTATCCGCAGGCGTTGGTGATTCCTCGCACGGCGACGTTTGAGGTGCAGGACAAAGTGTTTGTCTATCGGGCTGTGGACGGGCACGCTGTGGCGACGCAGGTGGCGGTTTCGCGGCTGAACGGCGGCAAGACCTATGTGGTAGAGAGCGGGCTGCAAGAGGGGGATGTGATTATCACGGAAGGCGTGGCGATGATGAAGGACGGAGAGGAGATAATCAATTAACAATTAATAATTAACAATTAACATGCATTGTGGGGGTGTTGTTTTATGGTTCTCGGCTTATCCTCTGCTTTGACTCGGCTCTTGGTCCTTTTTTTGTCTGCATTTTCCTTCGTCTTTTTACCGTCCTTTTACCGTCCTTTTGCCGTCTTTTTGCCGTCTTTTTTTCGTCCTCTTTTCGTCCTTTTTTCGAGATTGACGGCTGGAAGGGGTTCACCGGTAAAAGCCTGTGTTGATTAAGAGAAAAAGTTTGTATAGATT
>JBJECJ010000095.1:0-30429 GCA_051870955.1 Paludibacteraceae bacterium
TAGAGCAAAGGACTGAAAATCCTTGTGTCACTGGTTCGATTCCCGTTGGCACCACAGAAACAGAGAAAGTAGAATTTTTGATTGTGAGATTGTCCGACCGTGAGGTTAGACAATCTTTTTTTAACCATGGCATATGAACAACAAACACCCTTCCCCACGGAGATGGGAAAGGGTGTTTTCTGTATCTGTATCGGCGATTAGCGGACGATTTGTCCTACCATGTTGTACGTAACGCCATCGCGAACAATCAGCACTTGCCCGTCGCGGATAAGTTTAACGGCTGCATTGTTGCTGTCTGCACCAATCAGGTCGGTTGCCGTAGCAGCAGGGAACGTAACGGTGAGTTTGTCGCCCTCATAGGTCCAAGTGAAAGTATATTCACCATCTTCATCTGCTTCCAAACCCGTATCTTTTGTACCCTCAACAAATGCCCAATCGCTACTGTTTGTGCGAGTCATCTTGCCAGACTTCTCATCCGTCATCCAAGGAACGTCTTTGGCAACTTTGAACACATAGTCGCCCTTAGCCAAGGTGAGTTTAGCACTGGCAGTCAGTCCGTCTGCTGCAGGCGTGAAGGCAGTGCCTGTTTTCCACTCGTTCCATGAGCCAAAGACTCTAACGAGGGGAAGTGTGGTGCCGTCGGGGAAAGTTACCTCCAAGGTCTTGGTTTCGAGGGTGTAAGTGAAAGTATAGTCTCCTTCAATCGGAGTGTAGAGTTTCATGTTCGAACCATTAAGTTCAAGTGGTGAGGCAGTAGTTCCCGTAGAGGTAATGTTTGCTCCATTGGCATACCAGTTGCCATCAACCAAGATTCCCAAATCAATGCAACGTGCCGTCAAGGTGAGGGTAGTAGTAGCGGTCTTCTTATCCGCAGCCAGTGTCATGGTTTCTTCCTTCCATGCGGTGGCTTCTTCATTGTCAAACTGACCTTTTACTTTGATAACGGGGTCAACCTCTGCTTCCTTTGTCAGCGTAGCGATACCGTTGACTGCCTTGGTGCTTGCGTTGTAGGTAAAGGTCAGCGTATGATAGCCTGCTTTTTCTACGGTGAGCGTTTGATTACCCATTAATTCAGGATTCCAATCGTGATTAACTACAATCTTATATTGATAGCCGCCTGCGTTCAAAAGGACATCCGTTTTCTCCAATTTATAGGTGCCGTCTGCTTGTTTGGTCATATCATTGTTGGTGTCTGCGGGATTCCATTCTGAACCTAATATCGCAGTAGCACCTGCAACGGTATAGACATCCGCTACATAAACATATTTTGACCATGTGCCTCCTCCTTTGTCCCAAGTACCGTCGGCTATTGTATAGCAATTGTTATCGCCAGCCTCGGAAAGAGTTAAGTCGTTCGTTTGATTCCACTTACTATCCCAATTGTTTTCTGATTTCTCAGGGTTCATTCGGCAGAAAATAAGTGTGTTGTACTTTGTATCATCAACGGTCGCTTGATATGTTCCGGTAGCACCCTCAACGGCAGTCATACCAACCCAAGTTTCCACTTTGGTTCCTCCTGTTTCGTTATACGCATAAATGGCAAAACGAGCATTGTTTGACAACCAATTGGAGTTGGGTACAAGGTAAAATTCTTTCGCGCTGAGCGACATTGCGCAAACTAATGCGCAAACAAAAGAGAATAATTTTTTCATGGTAATTAAGTTTTGTTAGTTAGTTTATTTTGGTTGTTGAGTTAGAGTCGTATAAGGCAAGGCGTTTTTCTTGCAAAACGGACACAAAGTTACTGCTTTTGGTTGATATATGCAAATAAAATCGTAAAAAAATATATCTTTTATTATGATTTAGAGTGAGTATAGGTAATAAATATGTTGTGCAACATATTTTGAGAGGTAAACCCTGAACCGGTGAACCAGTGAACCGGCACTTTCCTAAAATATATACGTGTGTGCGCGCGTGCGCATTTATGGAAACTGCCGGTTCACTGGTTCACTGGTTCACCCTTCCCTTCCCCGCAATGTCTCTTAATTCTTAAATTACACGTTAAGGGAGCGTTTACACGTTCAAACTCGTCCTTTTTTCATAAAAAACGCATTTTTTTACGATTTTATTTGCATATATCAAAAAAAAGCAGTACCTTTGCACTCGATTTCCGAAGTAGCCTCCACAACATTACTCATAGGAGGACTGGCAGAGCGGTTTAGAAGAGAGCCAAAAGCCTAATGACTGACCGCGATGTTGAGAGAGCGCTGATGATGAGTAGCGTTGCGAACAGGCGAGGTCGGAGATATTATGGCGCGGAGTAGAGCAGTGGCAGCTCGTCAGGCTCATAACCTGAAGGTCGGTGGTTCGATCCCATCCTCCGCAACACAATGATAGACTGTTTGACAAGGATGTCAGACAGTCTCTTTTCTTGTCGGCAGCGCCCCAAAGCGGCGCTACTCTCACCCTCTTGCAGAGGGGAAGAGGACGCTCGGAATCGGTCAATCTTAACAATCGTACATTTCTCGGGTGGTTTTGACTTGCTTTCGACCCGCGGGAGCCCCGCGAGAGACCCGCGAAAAAGACAGGGGAAGGCAGAGGAAGGGGAAATCTTAATAATCGGACTGTTTTGGGGATGGGGGAAGTGTGCAAGCGACGAAGTCAAAGTGAACCAGCAGTTTCCATAAATACGCACGCACACAAATTATCGTGTAATTAACCATTCATTTTTCATTGAGGATACAATGCAAATTATATGGATAATTACACGATAATTATATGTTAAAGAAAAAGGAAAATGTTATGGAGGGAGGGCGCTATCCCACGCTGCCTTCCAGCGATACTTGCAGCAGTTTCTGCGCTTCGACGGCAAACTCCATCGGCAGTTTGTCCATCACCTCTTTGGCGTAGCCGTTCACGATGAGCCCCACGGCATCCTCCATGCCGATACCGCGCTGCTGGCAGTAGAAGAGTTGGTCTTCGTTTATCTTGCTGGTCGTCGCCTCGTGCTCGATGGTGGCGGTGGGGTTGGCTATCTGCATGTCGGGGAAGGTGTGTGCGCCGCATTGGTCGCCCAACAGCAGCGAGTCGCACTGGCTGTAGTTGCGGGCGTTGGTCGCGTTGGCTGCCACCTTGACGAGCCCGCGGTAGGCGTTCTGGCTGTGCCCCGCGCTGATACCCTTGCTCACGATACGCGAGCGGGTGTTCTTGCCGAGGTGAATCATCTTCGTGCCCGTGTCAGCCTGCTGGTAGTTGTTGGTTACCGCCACGGAGTAGAACTCCGCCGACGAGTTGTCGCCGCGCAAGATACAACTCGGGTACTTCCACGTGATGGCGCTGCCCGTCTCCACCTGCGTCCAACTAAGGCGAGCATTCTCGTAGGTGATGCCGCGCTTCGTAACGAAGTTGTAGATACCGCCCTTGCCCTCTTTGTCGCCCGGGTACCAGTTCTGCACGGTGGAGTACTTCACCTCGGCGTCCTTGCGCACCACTATCTCCACGATGGCGGCGTGCAGTTGGTTCTCATCGCGCATGGGCGCGGTGCAGCCCTCTAAGTAACTGAGGTAGGCACCCTCGTCGGCGATGAGCAGCGTGCGCTCAAACTGCCCCGTGTTGCCCGCGTTGATACGGAAATAGGTGCTCAATTCCATCGGGCAACGCACGCCCTTCGGCACATATACAAACGAGCCGTCGGAGAACACCGCGGAGTTCAGCGCGGCGTAGAAATTGTCGGTGTAGGGCACCACTGAGCCCAAGTATTCGCGCACCAGTTCGGGGTACTCGCGCACCGCCTCGGAGATGGAGCAGAAGATGATGCCCTTCTCCGCCAGCGTCTCGCGGAAGGTGGTCTTCACCGACACCGAGTCCATCACGGCATCTATCGCCATGTTGCCCGCCAGCGCGGCGCGCTCCTCCAAGGGGATGCCCAACTTGTCGAAGGTCTTCATGATTTCGGGGTCTATCTCTTTTTTCTCCTCGTTGCTGTGCGTCTTGGGCGCGGCGTAGTAGGAGATAGCCTGAAAATCAATCTCGGGGATGGTGAGGTGCGCCCACGTGGGTACCTTCATCGTGCACCACTTGCGGTAGGCTTTCAACCGAAACTCCAGCAGCCACTCCGGCTCGCGCTTCTTGGCGGAGATGGTGCGGATGACCTCCTCGCTCAAGCCATGGGCAAGGATGTCGGTTTCCACATCGGTGGTGAAGCCGTACTTGTAGTCCTGTTGGGTGATATCGTCTAAGATTTCGTTGGGCATAGGAGAGATGAGTTTTCTAGAATTTCTAGTCTTTCTAGATTTTCTAGGGGGTTCTAAAAAAAACAAAACTCCGACTTACTGTCGGAGTTCTTGGGAGGTCGGTAGCAGATTCGAACCGCTGTCCCCGGTTTTGCAGACCGGTCCCTAACCACTCGGGCAACCGACCATTATCGTAAAGCGGGTGCAAAGGTACGGCTTTTTTTTGATATACGCAAATTTTTTGCAGAAAAAAGTGCATTTGCGAGCAAAAAACTTGCTTTTCTCCCAAAAAAGTACTACCTTTGCACGCTACAAAACGAACGAATATGCAAAAACTACTGTTATTAGCCGAAGAAGGCGAGCGAAAGTTAATTCAAGAGGTGGGCGAGCGTCTGGGCATAGAACGCCTGCTGGCGGAGTATGAGGTGCGGATAACGGGCGTGGGGGCGCTGAATGTGCTGCGTGCCCTGCGCGATGTGCCCCGCGACACCGAGGTGCTAAACATCGGCTACGCCGGCAGCGCGAACTTCGAGGTCGGCTCGCTGGTGGAGGTTACCGATGTATGCCTCAACCACCCTAATGTAACCTACCCCGAGCCGGAGTTGCGCCTGCAGACTGGCGGAGAACTGCTCACCGCGGCGTCTTATCGCTCGGAAGACGGTCTGAAGTCGGCGCGCCTGCTGCAAGCCCGCTGCTACACCAACACCGACTTCGTGCTCCAGTCCGACTACCGCGACTGTGTCTTCGACATGGAGTTGGCGTTCATCGCCGGCATGGGCTTCACCCGCCTCCGCTCCATCAAGCACGTCAGCGACAACCTCTCCCTCCACGCCTACCACGAGATAACCAACGGAGTGGAATAGAAGATAAAATTAATGACAAATTATACGGCAATTACACGTTAAGGTAATGAATACGATTATACTCAAACCAAAGAAAGAGGAGTCGCTCCGTCGTTTTCACCCTTGGGTGTTCTCCGGCGCGATAGCCAAAATTGTTTTAGACCCTGATTACCCGTTCGATACGCCCCGCGAGGGCGAGTTGGTGCGTGTGCAGAGTGCGCAGGGCGAGGTGCTGGGCGTGGGGCACTACCAAGTGGGCAGTATCGCCGTGCGCATACTGCTGTTTGGCGCGGAGAGCCTACCTGCGGACTTCTGGCAGTCGCGTATCGCTGCCGCCTACCGTCTGCGCGAGGCAATAGGGCTGGTGCGCCCTGCGGCGGTCGGCAACCTGCCTGCGAACAACACCTTCCGCCTCGTCCACGGCGAGGGCGATTTCCTGCCCGGGCTGATAGTGGATGTGTACGCCGACACGGCGGTGGTGCAGGCGCACTCGGTAGGCATGCACCTCGTGCGGCAAGAGATAGCCGAAGCGATAGTCGCCGAGGTGCCGCAGGTGAAGAAAGTCTATTACAAGTCCGACGACACCCTGCCGTTCAAAGCCCCCATCGAAGGGGAGAAGACCGGCTACCTCGTGGGCGAGGGCGCGGCAGACGAGTTCTGGTCGCAGGAGAATGGGCTGGACTTTCGTATCGACTGGCTGCGCGGGCAGAAGACGGGTTTCTTCATCGACCAGCGCGAGAACCGCGCCCTCGTGGAGCGCTATGCCCGCGGCAAGGATGTGCTGAACATGTTCTGCTATACGGGCGGTTTCTCGCTCTACGCCCTGCGTGGCGGGGCGCGGACGGTGGACTCGGTGGATGTATCGGAGAAAGCCATCGCGCTGGTGAATGCCAACGTGGCGCGCAACTTCCCCCAATGCACCAACCACCATGCTTATGCCGAGGAGGCGTTTGCTTTCCTCGATGAGCAATGCAAGGCGGCGAAGTCGGCGCAGGGAGAGCGCCCCTACGACCTCATCATCCTCGACCCACCAGCCTTTGCCAAGCACCGCGATGCCATCCGAAACGCCCTGCGCGGCTATCAGCGTATCAACGCGAAAGCCATAGAGCAGATACGCCACGGCGGTATCCTCTTCACCTTCTCTTGCTCGCAGGCGATAGACAAGGAGATGTTCCGCTTGGCAGTCTTCTCCGCTGCGGCGCAGGTGGGGCGGCGAGTGCGTATCCTCCACCAACTCCACCAACCCCAAGACCATCCCATCAACATCTACCACCCCGAAGGCGAGTACCTGAAAGGATTGGTGCTGTATGTGGAGTAGGGGGTAATTAAGAATTAAGAATTATGAATTAAGAATTAGGAGTGCCTATGCTCTGACAATAGAGAATATCGTGAAACCTTATCTTGTATGTTTTGATACCGAGACGACGGGTCTCGATGTGCAGCGTGACTGGATTATCCAGTTGTCGCTGGTGAAAGTGGATGCCCGCACCTTTGAGGAGGTGGGCGCGTGCGATTGGTATATCAGGCCTTCGGGGGCTTACACGATTGCGCCCGAGGCGCAGGCGGTGCACCATATCACCCGCGAGGTGTTGGAGCGCGAGGGTGTGGCGCTCAAGGACGTCTATCCGCAGATGATGGCATTCCTGCAAGACTGCGACATCCTCTCCTACAACGGCAATGGGTTCGACGCGCGTATCCTCTACTACAACCTGCAACGCGAGGGGCTGGCGATAGACTACGACAACTACCGCTTCTACGATGCCTACCTCATAGAGATGGCGCGCACCTCCCGCCGCCTGACCGATGTCTATCGACGCTACTACGGCAAGGAGTTTGACGATGCCCACAACTCGCTGGCAGACGTGCGCGCCACGATAGCGGTCTTCAAGGCGCAGCAAGAGACCTCCGAAGACCCGCAGGAGTTCAACCGTCCGGACTTCGACTTTATCTCCGTGGACGGGTTCTTGGCGATACGCGACGGGAAGAAAGTGTTCGCGCAGGGCAAATACAAAGGGAAGACGATAGAGCAGGTGCAGCAGGCGGAGCCCGGCTACCTCGACTGGGTGCAGAAGAACTGCACCGAGCCTACCCGCCAACTCATTGAACAAGCGCGCCACCCGAAGCCTGTACCCGCGAAACCTGCACCAAAAAAGTCCGCTGCCAAGCCCGCTACTCCCGTCCAGACAACGCTCTTTGATTGAGTGTGCCGAGAAGGAGTGAGCAACGGACCGGACAGCGGGAGATTCTGCTTATTCAGAAAGCCTTAGAACAGCGGCACGAGGAAGCGTGCCATCAGGTAGCCGCCGACGATGAGCCAGAGCCAGAGCAGTGCCGCGAGGGCGAAGGGCTTGGCACCTGCCTGCTTGAACTTCTTGAAGGAAGTGTCGGCACCTAATGCCGTCATCGCCATGGTCAGCAGGAAGGTGGAGATGATGTTCATCGTTTTGGCAAAGGGTGCCATGAACGAGGCAGGCAGGTAGGCAACCATCAGGCTGTTCACGCCTATCATCAGCAGGAAGAGGAATGCGAACCATGGGATGGTGATTTTCGACCGCTGCGTTGTCTGACCGCTTTGCTGTTTGACCGTTTCTGTGTTCGACTTATGGTGCGGCCTGGAGACCGCACCTCCTTGATGCTTCACTGTCTGCTTGCTTCTGCCTAATGCCCACGACATGATGAGGAGGACGAAGACGAGGAGGATGACGCGCACCATCTTCACGATGAGGGCGGTGGCGGCGATGGTGTCGGATGCCATGGCGTTGCCTGCGCCTACCACGTGCGCCACCTCGTGCAGCGTCGCACCGGTGTAGATACCCACCTGCTGCTCATCCAGCCCGACCATCCAGCCTGCGCGGTAGGCGATGGGGTAGAGGAACATCGCGATGGTGCCGAAGATGACCACGGTGGAGACTGCCACCGCCGTCTTGTGGCTCTCGGGCTTGACCACCGCCTCTGCGCCCAGCACGGCTGCCGCGCCGCAGATGGCGCTACCCGTGGCGGTCAGCAGCGTGGTCTCGCTGTCCATCTTCAGCAGTTTGCCTAACCATATACCCAAGAAGATGGTTACCGTTACCACAATCACGTCTATCACCACGGCGGGCAGACCCACTGCCACGATGTCTTGGAAGGTTAGGCGGAAGCCGTAGAGCACGATACCCGTGCGCAGCAGGGTCTTCGAGCAGATTTTCATGCCTGTGCCCCACGAGGCGGGCACATGGGCTTTACTCGGCAGATTGGCATAGACCATACCGAGCAAGATACCCACGATGAGGGACGAGAAAGACAGGGCTTTCACGGCGGGAATCTCCGCAATGAACCATGCGGCGATAGACAGAACGGCGATAAAAAGTATGCCGAAGAGGGTGTTGAGGGTTTCTTTTTTCATATTGAAATTGAGTGAGTTAGTGGTCTGTGGTTAGTGGTTGGACAACCGCGGGCGAGACGCCCGCGTCCCCAGTGGTTAGTGGTTAGTGTTGTCAGTGTGGCGGATGATGTAGTAGGGTACGTCGAGGGCTTGGATTTCCTGCTCGTAGCGGTGGAAGAGTTGCAGGCGCATCGCGTCGCTGCCGTTCTCGCGCGTGGGGTCGGGTATCCACGGGATGTCGGGGTAGGTGAGCAGGTAGGTGTCCATCTTGTACTGCTGCATGGCGTCCAGCAGCCAGTCGGGTGCCGCCCCATAGACGTAATCGAACCACACGCGGGTTACAATGAGTTCTGTGTCGAAGAAAATGACAGGGACTCGTCCCTCGGGACCCTCTAAATCTCCTTTAAAGGGAGACTTCATTTTTACCGCGGGCGAGACGCCCACGTCCCCAGCTTGGTTCTCCCCCTTCAAGGGGGAGTTAGAGAGGGTCGCTATCTGCTTGCGGGCGATGTGGCAGACGTCTTCGTAGGTGTAGGGGCGGTGGAGGGCGGCGACGTAGTCGCGGGCGTACTCGGGGACGTATGTCGCCCCGTAGCGCTTGGCAAGATACTGCCCAAGACTGCTCTTGCCTGTACTCTCCGGTCCTATGATGCCTACTTTGAACAAAATAACTTCGTGTTTGAAACTTCGTGTAAAGAACTTCGTGTTTGAAACTCCGCTTCGCTCCGTGTTGGAAACTTCGTGTCCGGTAATAATTTTCAAATTTACAAATTTACAAATTTTCAAATTATTATTTATCTCGTGAGCATGAGTTTGATGTTGATTCCGATGTTGTCCGCCTTGATGGGGTAGGAGGTAGAGATGAGGGGGATAGTCGATTGGTGGTCGTAGAAGAGTTGCAGGTTGATTTTCTGCGACAGCACGTAGTCGGCGCTGATTTTCAGGGCGAACACCTTGTTGCCGCTGGACGCCTGCGTCAGCCCTTCCTCTACCTTGCGCAGCAGGGTCTTGATGTCCTTGTACGACACATCCACGTTCAGTTTGAGGTCGTTGCTTACTTTCTTCTGCCCGCCGTCTTTCTTCTTGGTGATGAAGTTGAGGTTCTTGATGGTATAGCCCGCACCGATGACGAACTCGTCGGAGTGTCCCTCGGTGAGTTGCACGCTGGTAACGTTCAGTGCGAGGTTGCGTTGCTTGCGGTACTCGAACTTGCACGAGAGCGAGTTCTTCATCGTCATGTTCAGTCCGATGAGCGGCGAGAACGACTCGGTGATGGAGACGTTGCTGATGTCGTATGCCGAGGAGGGGATAGGCATGTCGGTGGTTACATCGCGCACGAAACCTATCTGTTTGTTATCGCCCTGCCCGTCGAGCGGCACCCACGTGGAGTAGGAGCCGAAAGAGCCGATGGCGTACTTACAAGTGTAGGCGTGGGTGAGCGTGATGGAGCGGAAGTTATCGCGCATCCACGGCAGTTTGCCCAGTCCGTCGTAGGTAACCGACCAGTTGGGCAGCATGGAGAGGATGGAGAGGATGGGGTTGAGGCTCACGCGGTTGGCGTCCCTGCCCGTATAGGCCGCGAGGAACGCGGGCACGAGCACATCGGCGGAGTTCTTTGCCACCGCGCCTTTGCTCTTGTCGTACACTTGTCCGCCCGGGAGCATGCCTTTCATAAAGCCCGTGGTGGGGTAGCGCACGCCCTCGTACTGCGCCTGCACGCGCTGCTGCAGCACGTCGATGTTCTCAATGAACTGACTATAAGCGGCGTTGGCGAAGTTCTCCTCCTGCGTGCCTATCTTGCTGAACGCCGTCCCGATAGCCACTTGCGTGATGTTGAACGAGCCCGTCATGTGCTCTTGCAGTTGGTCGTAGGAGTAGATGATAGAGGTCGATTGCGCTTGGTAGCGCTTGCCGTTCAGTTGCACTTTCAGCCCGGGCAGGGGTTCGAGGGTAACCTTCACATCGAAGTCGGAGGTGTGGGCGCGGGTGGCGGGTTGCACGACGGAGGTGTCGCCCGAGAGCCAGCCGCGGGCTTTGGCTTGTTCCACAAAGTCGTTCGGGAAGAAGCCGAAGGAGAAGTCGAAGCCCGGCGCGTAGTAGTCGTTCACGCGCTCGTTGCCCATGAAGTTCGCTATCGGCGAGAAACCCGGCACGGTCATGTTGTCCGTCTCGCGGTAGGTTACCTGCACGCGGCGGATGAGGGTTCCCACGTATGCAAACATATCGCCTGCTACCTGTTCGGGCGTGCGTTTGTTCGGGTCTTTGGTGGTGATGGTCAGCGTCAGCGCCTCGCAGTCTGCTTTCGGGGTAACGCTCACCTTGGTGTTGCCCGCGGGCTTGAATGTTACGGGCACGCGCTTCCCCAGCGAGTCGGCGGCGGTAACAACCAACGTCTCGGAGTTGAGGCGGTGGGTGATTTCCACGGTCTTGCCTTTCTCCGCACGGATGGTCTCGGTGTAGGTCTTCGCCTTGAACTTCTTGGGCGAGGTGCGGCGAGTGTACAGTTGGGTGATTTGTTTCCAGTATTTCGACTTGCCGTAGAGGGTCTCGAAGTTGATGCCGCCGTCTATCTGCCACGAGCGCAGCGAGGAGATGGTGTTGCCTAAATAGGTGTCTTGCGAGACGGATTGTGCCGTGCGCGCCCAGTTGTAGGTGCCGTTGTACGATGCGTTAGCGCTCAGTGCCTCGAGGTATGGGATACGGTTGAAGGGCACGTTCCACGACATGGTGAATACCTGCTGGTAGGTGTAGGGCGTACCCCACTTGCCCAGCGAACGCTGGATGGTGTCTTTCCATGCCTCGTAGTAGTCGTTGGTGAAGGCGTAGTCGCGCAGTATCTCCGGCGCGTAGTAACCCTCATCGATGGTCGCGTTGTAGGCGGATTGGAAGGAGAACTTCATGTTCTTGGTCAGGTCGTACTTGAAGTCGAAGTTCCTGTCCCATGTGAAGTCCTTGGAGAAAGTCAAGTCCATATCCGCGCCGGCGGTCGCCGTCAGGTCGCGCATCTTCATGTGGCTGAAAGTGCGGTGCATGTTCGTGTTGAATGCCCACGACTGCGGCAGGTAGTAGAAGTTCATCTCTTTGAGGAACTTCACTTTCTGTACCTTCTTAGCGTTCTTGAAAGGCTCCCACGGCTGCGGGTTGAAGTTATAGGCGTAGTTGAGCGAGCCCTTGTGGTCGGTGGTGATGTTGCGCTCCATCTCGGGCGTGCGCTCCTCCTGCTTGTTGTAAGACGCGGAGATGGAGAAGTTGGCGGGGTCGTAGAACATGTCGCGCTTCTTCGACTTGATGTTCACCTTCATGTTCGTTACCGAGAACGAGGTACTCTCCTGCACGGTGTTCGACATGCGCTTGACGGAGTCGCGCTCCTCTTTGGTCTCGTAGGAGTCGAACGTCTCTTTGAGTTTGATATCCGTGTCCAGCGGGTCGTAGTCGGGCGAGAGGGTCTCGTTGCTGTACGATACGTAGAGCGGCATCTGTATCTTGGCTTGCTCGGGGAAGAGTCGTCCTGCCTCGAGGGCGGCGGACACCGACAACTGGTAGGTGTTGTCCATGTTGCGGTCGAGCACGTTGCTCTCGATGGAGCCGTAGCCTGCGGTCTCTAATCGTCCCGCCACGTTCACCTGTGCGATGTCGCTCACCGACAGCGAGGCGTTTGCCATGGCTGCCACGCCGCCCTGCTCGTTGAACTCGCTCAGGCGCAACTCGTTCACCCACACCTCGCCCGTTGCCTCGTGCGAGCCTGTGTTGCGGACACCTATCAAGATACACTCCACGTCCTCCAGCGTGGGGTTACCCAGCACGGTGATTTTGTTCTGCGGCTTGCCGTTCTCGTCGTCATAGACCACGTAGGGGATGCTTATTCCCACGTCCGTGTTGCCTGCGCGGCGCGCTTTGTTGCGTGCCGTCTTGGCGTTGGTGAACACGGTGAAGGGGAAGTCGAACATGTTCTCCGTGGGCCACACCTTGCTGCGGTCAGTCGAGTTCTCGTCGTTGCTGTACAGTCCCGGGGGCGTTAAGGACAGCGGTATCTCGTACTCGTAGTAGTTGTTCTTCAGGTCGGTACCCAGTCGGATGAAGCACGACAGGTCGCCGTCTTTCAACTCGGGGTCGAGCGCCGCTATCTGCTCGGCGTGGACGAACATCTGCAGTTTCTTGTAGTTGCGCATGTCGTAGCCGGTGTTCTTATAGACGGCGCGTGCGTCTTTCGGGCTGAGGTTCTGCACGCGCAGCACCATCGCCTGCTCGTTCTGCGCGATGAGTTGGGCTTGCCCGGGGTCCGTCTGGCGGCTCACACCCGGCGGCAGCACGTAGTTCACCGGCGTGCGGCTGGAGTTCTCCTCGATGTTTATCGCCTGCACGTTCAGTTGTGCACCTGTGTTCACCACAGCCCCCGGCGGGTAGAGGTCTTTGTTGTAGTTGCGCCACTCGCCGCGTACCAAGTCGAGCGTGGCGAGACGCAGGTGGGTCTCGTGGCTGAAGCCCGTCAGGTAGAGGCGCATGAAGCGGATGGACTTGAAGTTGCGTATCGAGCCCACGGTCTGCACGGTGGCGCTGTCGCCGCGGAGAGGTATCTTGAACTGATACCACGTTACCTCCTGCGTCTCGCCGTTGCGCAGCGTTACTTTCGCCACTTTCTTCTCGGTGATATGCTGGCGTCCCACCTCCATCATGTCGGGGCGCAGGATGACCTTATATTGGAAGTATTTCTCGTATTCGTTCAGCGTGTTGTCTTTGTTGATGTCCTCTATGTCGGGCGACAGGGTGGACGCCGTGCCGTAGGTCTCCGTCTGGTCTTCCGTGGCGGGCGAGTTGCCCTCGGTGCCGTTATAGTGCTTGTAGCGCGCCAGCACGGGCATCTCCTGCTCGTCGAAATCGGTGCCGCGGTAGTAGTGGAAGTTATCGCCCGCGGGGTCGTTCAGTGGCGAGAACGGGTCTGCCATCCACTCCGCCAGCACGGCTTGACTCACCGTGTTGCGCAGGGCGTCCACATAGTCTTGGTACGGACGCTTGCCGTTGTAGGTGAAGCGGAACTCGTCCTCGGTGCTCAGTCCGTTCAGACCCACGTCCTGTTTCTTGCGTGCCCCCGTCTCGTTGGAGAAGGCGGTTACCGTGGAGGTGGTCTTCGGCACGCGCCCCCACATCGTGGAGTCGGTGCGACCAAGGTCATCATCGGAGATGGGCAGACCGTGCTCAAACGATTTCTTGCCGTCGCGCAGGATGTCCTCGGATATATCGCCGAGGTTGATGTACATCTCGCCCTCGTAGCCGTCGGGGTTGGTCAGCGCGGGGTCCATCAGCCAGAACTCGATATACTCGATGTTCGATTTCTCGAAGTCGGTGTTGTCTAATTTGCGCATCATACCGCCCCAGCGTTGCTTCGGGTTGGTCAGTTTGCCGTCTGCGCCTATCTCGCTCGCCACGATGTTGTACGGACCGCGCTCTTCGGGGTAGTAACTCAGGTTCAGCACGCTCAGTTTCGAGTCGGCGTTTGCCACCTGCTCCTTGCTCGGATATATCTCCGTCTCATAGACGATACGTGTGCGGTGGTCGGACATCACCTGCACATCGTTCTTGATATGCGCGGGGGTGTTCGTCTGCGGGTAGCCGAAGATGGGGTCCACCGTGTACCATGCCAGCAACGCGCGGTTCTTGCCGTACTCTATGTTGTTTGACAGTTTCGACTCCTCGAACACCGCGGGGGTCGAAGCGAGGAACCAATAGGACGGATAGTGCACATCGATGTTCGTGGTAGTCGCCTCAAAATCATCGATATACGCTGTCCCCACCGACCCTACGTCGTTGGTATGCCCGGGTATCAGGTGGGCGAACTCGGCGTTTATCTGGAAGGTGGAGGGCGCGGTCGCGCTTATCCAAGGTATCTTGTCTATCGCGTTCGTCAACCATTGCATATCGGTCTTCCAACTGCCGTTCACGCCCCAGATAGTGTTCGCCAGCGGCTCGCTGCCGGTGTTCACCTTCGTGGTCAGCGGACGCTCGCGCAGGTGCATGATGGTTCCGCCTATCACCAACTCGGGCGTGAACTCATACTCGATATGCGCGCCGAAGAGCGACTTCCGTTGCAGCGAGAAGGTGGATTGGTTCTCCAACTTCACGTCCACGTTCGTGCCCGACTCCAAGATAGACTGGTTGAGGATGGTTACCGTTCCCATCATGTAGTCCACCGTGTAGTCCACGTTCTCTATCAGCGTCGCGCCGCCTGCGGTTACCGTTACGCTTCCTCGCGGGATGTTCATCGCGTTGAGCCGTATCTCGCTGCCGCTGGTGCCTTTGTACTTTCCCGTCAGGTAGAACTTGTTCTTCTCCGTCATCTCCTGCGCCACCACCAGCGTCGAGTCGTACAGTTCCTGAAAGATATATCTTTCAGCAATAGCAGGGTCGCCTATCGCCTGCTTGAGATGGCTGCCGAAGGGCTCCAGCACGGGGAAGATAACGCGCCCGTTGCTCGCATACACCGTCAGCCCCTCCACAAAGTCGAACTTGCCGTCGGGGTAGGGGTTGTTCTTGCTGTCCAAGCGGTCGAGGTTCATCACGCGCAGCAACTGCTTGCCTTTTATCGCGCCCTCCGTCAGGTACTGCATCTCCGTCCCCACCGAGTCGTTGCGGTACTGGATATAGAGTTCAAACTTCTCTTGCGATATGCTGCTCGCGCCCAGCGAGTAGATGTTCTTCATCATCAGGTCCCATGTGCCCGCACCCTTCTTGATAGGCGCGTTGTTGCTGCTCTTCAACAGTTTGAGTATCAGCGTGTTGGGTGCCCGCAGTTCCTCGCTGCCGTCGGTGGAGAACTCACCCACCTGATACACTTGCCCGCCGTAGGTGTACTCGTATGCCACCGCCAGCACCTCGTCTTGGTTCAGCGCCTGTTTCAGCGAGATGAAGCCCAATGCGCTGTTCAGCGTATATTCGCTGCTCGACAGCAGCCGCGCCGACTCCACTTTCTCGTAGTCCTCGCCGCCGTCCATCCCTTTGTACCCTTGCAGCACGCTGCTCGTCTGCTGGATGTCGCGGATACCCGCCAGCCCGCGCACCTCGTTGTACAAGCCGTTGGTCTTGTTGTCCGGCACCTGCTGCGTTGTGCCCGACCAACTGCTGTTCAGCGTATGTACGGCAGGCTCACCTAAGTCAGTGAATGCCACTATGTTACGCGCCTCGTCGTAGTTCCCTTTCTTGTTCGTTACCCATACTTCTATCTTGTTGATGGTAACCCCGCTCGCGATGTACGGCACCGACGCCATCGCCTGCTCGTACTGGTCGCGGAAGAAATAGCCGAGGAAGAAATGTCGGTTCTCGTCGTAACTGTCGCCCGACACCTCGAAGTTGGTCATCTGTGCACCGCCCTTGCTGCTAACAGACTGACTCTCAGAGTTCTGCTGACTTATCAACGCCTGCACTTTCAGTTTCCCGAACTGCAGGTTGGTCTTCACGCCGAACAGCGCCTGACTGCCTCGAATAAGGCTCGAGTTCAGGTCCATCGTTACGTTACCCGCCTCTATGCTCTGGATGATATCGTCCTCTTTGCCTTTGTACGCTAATTTCAGGTTCTGCTGGTCAAACGAGAACGAAGCCTCCGTGTTGTACGACAGGTTGAAGTTCAACTTATCGCCCACCTTTCCGTTCACGCTCACCTGTATCTTCTCGTCAAAATCGAAGATGTTGTTGTTCCTTGATCGCTCCGTAAGGCTCGGATTTTCAATGTATTGGTGTTTGAAGCCGAATAGCAGTTCCGCCGACCCTTGCATCTTCAACTGCACCCCGCCGGGTCCGAACACTTTGTCCGCGGGACCGATGTTGAATTTCATGTCGGTGATGTCAAACTTCTTCTCGTTGTTGTGCTCTACTTCGCCTACTTTCTGCTGCCGGTATTGGTGCATCAACTGCTGTTCGCTGTACGACGCATACTCCGACTGCGTCATCAGATACGGCGTGGCTATATCCACGTCGCCTATCTTCGTGTGAATCACGTAGTAGCCCGTACTCGGCTGATACTCCACCTCCGTCTGCACGTTCGCGGGGTCGCGCAGGTCCAGACTGCTCTGCGGCGACGACAGCGCCTCATAGTCCTCCGCCCCCAACTGCTTCACCTGCGTAGGTGCCCAATATGCCGAATCATTCGGATTAAACACCAGCGAGTCCCTCACTGGGGACGCGGGCTTCTCCCCCGCGGTTGATACTGGGGACGCGGGCGTCTCGCCCGCGGTAGGTCGCTCCACAAAAGAAGAGTCCATCGCCTGCCGCCGAGCCTCCTCTGCCATACGCCTGTCGTTACGCAGCGACGGCACCAACGGAGGACGACTCTGTGCATGCAACGCACAACCGTCGCCCCCTGCTAACAAGGGAGAAAACAACAACAGGAATAGGAGTATATAGAGACTGACTCGTCTTTTCAGAGTATCTAACATGCGCGTTTCGGAAAATCCCCGCAAAGGTACAACTTTTTTTTCATATATGCAAGTCTCCGCCCATAATTATTGCATTTTCTGCGATATACAATCAGCACATCATCGCTCACCCCCTCTCTCTCGTTGCCTGAACCACCTACACGCTGTTGGAGGAAGATTAGACCATCTCGAGACAATTACGGTAAAAAGACGGCAAAAGGACGGCAAAAAGACGGCAAAAAGACGAAGGTCTGTCGAACCCTTACCGAGGGAAAAAAGGCTGCCCGACGAAAGACTCGTCGGGCAGCAACGTATCCCAAATAGGTGCAACCGCTTACTCTACGCGTTGTCCCCGCAGGTTGTAAACCTCCTCGCCGCGGAGAATCACCACTTCACCGTTGCGGATTACTTTCTGTGCACGTACCTCCGTGATTACCAATCCGTTGCCGGTCGAACTCTCCGCGATGGTTATCGTGAACGAAACGGGCTCTGCGGCGTGGTAGTTCTGGTTACCGTCCTCGTCCACACCGTCTTGTTGTGCGGTGATGGTGAGCGTACCTGCTGCCACGGCGGTCAGCGTGTTGCCGTCCAGCGTCGCGATGTCCGTCGGGTCGAGGTCGTAGGTTACCGCATAACCGCTCGTTGCCGTCGCGTCCAATACCAGTTCGTCGCCTACCGAGATGATGGTGGTATGGAAGTCCCACACTATCTCCTGCGCTGCCATGCCGATATGCACGTACACCGTGCAGGTGTCGCCCTCAAAAGCGTTGGTATCTTCGGGGATGAACACTACCTGCATCCAGTAGTCGCCTACCACCTGCACCATCTCGGGCTCTGCCCACTCGAAGTGCCCTGCGCAAGTCGCCTCACCGTCGATTAGTGCCACTTCGCGCAGCGCCTGCCCGTAGGTCAGCGTGTCTGCCGCTACCGGCTCTACGGTGATGCTCGCCTTCACCTTACCCAACACGATGGTCTTCGCTGCCGTCGCTTCATAGTAGAGGTCGCTCTCCGCAGCCGTCGCCGTTACCACGACTGTACCGCCTGCAAGGAAGTACAACTTATTGCCCTCCACTACAGCAACCTCCTCATTATCAACCGAGTAGGTAACCTCGGTCTCTGCGCTTGCCGTCAGGTAAACGGTGTCTCGAATGCTCAGCCCCTCGAGCACATCCTCCCAAGTAATCGTTTGCCCCATCTTGGTAACGACCACCGACACCGTCGTCTCTGCCGTAGCATACCAGTCGGTGTTCTCGGGAACGAACAGCACAGGCACATCATGCGTACCGGGCAGATAATCAGTGCCTTCCGCAATGTTCCATGTGAACACACCCTCCACGTCTGCCGCGCCGCCTTCCAGCATGTCGTCCGTCAGCGCCTCGCCGTAGCCCACGCTCTCCACCGTCAAGGTCGGCGCTGCGATAATCGTCGGCGTTGCCAACGCAATGGTGATGGTCTTGCTCAGCGTTGCTTCCTCATACTTCTCGTCTTGCGCTGCCGTAGCGGTGATAACCACCTCGCCGGCTTTCACTACCACCAACTCGTTCGCTGCGTTCACATACGCAACCGTCTCGTCCGAACTGCTGAACGACACTGCCGTCTGCGCGCTTGCCGCCAGCGTGATGTGGTCCGTCGTCAAGATACTGCTCGGCACATCCTCCCACGTGATGGTCTGTGTGTTACGCTGCGTCTTCACCAGCACGGGGATACGCAGACTCAACCCCGTCAGCGGCTCGCTGATAACCAGCGTGTCGCGTATCTCGCCGATAGCGGTCGGGTAGGCGGTGAAGCGGATGGTCTTCTCGCCGAACTCGCCGCACACGTTGCCCAGACTCTCGTCTGTCAAGATGATATGGTCGGAACTGTTGGTTACAGGCACCTCGTCGGGCAGGTTGCTGAACTGCACGCTCGCCGTGCAGGCTACGGCATCGCCGATAATCGATTTCTCTACGGTGACGGAAGGAGTAGTGGTCTCCAGATAGTGCGCCATCGTTACCGCCACATCCTTCACGTGTTTGTCGCCCGTGGCGCCGGTCTCCGTGTAGAACTTCACCTGCGTGGTGTTGCGCGGGATGGTATAGGGACCATAGGTCTGGTAGTCATTCTTGGGCACGCTCTCGTCGAAGATGTTGTGCCAGCCGCCGTCGTAGTACACATCCACTTTCAAATTCCCGCCCGAGAAGCCCAAGACAGCCGTGCGGTTAGCGGTGAACACCAACTGGCTCGCAGGACCATTGATTTGATAGGTCTCGTTGTCTATCGTGTTCAGCGTCCGCTCGGCAGCGTCGTCCAGCGCATATGCGTCGCACAATGCCGATGCACCGCGCACCTTCACGGGCATGGTTACCGAAGCAGCCTCATAGAACCAGTCGCCTTCCACGGAAGCGGTCACGGTGGTCGTTCCTTCGCCCACAATGCTCAGCGTCTTGGTCAGGTTGTTCACCTTCACCACACTCTCGTCCGCACTGCTGTATCTCAGCAGCGCCGTGCGCACACTGCTCTCTTCATAGGTCTCCTCGTCGCCGTTAATGGTCAGGATACGCACAACGGCAGTCAAGGGTACGTCCTCGCCCCCCGCTTTCAAGCGGCTCAGGTTGTCCGTCCAGAGAATAGACTGTATCTTCTTGTTCGTAACCACTACGGTCTTCTTGTCGCTCACTGCGTTCCACTCACCCTCGTCGCCTGCTTGCGTAGCGGTAATCTCAGCCTCGCCCGCTTTCAGGGCTTTGAACGAAGCACCGCCGTTGGTAATCGCCACAATGCTCTCATCGGATGAAGAGTAGGTTACAGCCCCGCCGCTCATAGCCGTAGCCGCACCGCTCACTTCCTTACCCACAGGCAACGTAATCTGGTCGCCCTTGTACTCATCAGCCCACACGATATACTGGTCTTTCTTCTCCGTAACCCCGCTCAACGCAATCTCATGCGTAAACGCCCCGTTCGTAAGCGTCAAAGTAGCAGTATGGCTGCCCACTGCATTGTGCGCATAGGTAACCGTAATACTTGCAGTACCGTAAGTGCATGTTTGGGTATTGCTATTGAGACTTGCAGTGAATTGAGCAGCGTTATCTCCTGTTACTTCCACTGTAAAAGGCGCAATGTTCGACCACGGCAGATTAAATGTTTTAGTTTCAGTAGCGGCACCTAACTTCTTTGCCGTTGTTGCCCAGTCCGTCATGGAAGAAACATCAACATAGGACGATGCCGTAAGTTTCACATTACTTATATTCTTCGTTAAGGTTCCGGTACCGCTAAACTCCAACTTAGTAACAATCTTATTATTGAACTGATAGTTTTGGCTACTTCCACTACCACCATTGATAATGGTAGAGTTGGTGTTATCAGCATAGTACGCAGTTACTTTTACACCACCTGTTGCAGCCCAACTTGCTGAATAGTTAAAGGATAATTCATTTGCAGGTAAGGGATTTGAAACGGTATAAGTAACCGTTTTGGCTTGAGACCATCCGTTCATAATCTCTTTGGATGCCGTTTCATTCAGCAGCACATCACATTGCGCCCAAGTCAGTTGGGCAACCGTACATAGTAAGGCGGTTAATAAGGTAAAAATCTTTTTCATACTTAAAATATGTTATTTGGTTATTCTATTTCGTTGTTCCTTTCAGAGACTGTGGTTCTCGCTGCAATCCTCTCTTAACTCTTATTTCTTAACTCATAATTCTTAATTAACCAAAAGTTGCCGATTATTAAGATTAAGAGAAGAAAAGGGCATGATATGCACTGAAAATCGAGTGCAAAATTACTATTTATCTTTCATATGTGCAAATCCTCCCCTCCTTTTCCCAACGCAGTGTAATCTAATCGTAAAGAAAGTACCAAAAAAGACCGCTCAACGACTATGCGTCAAGCGGTCTTTTTTGTTGATAAAGGATGAAAGATGAAAGATAAAAGACTTATTACTTTCGTTTATGAGAATGAATGATAAAGGATGAAAGATAAAAGACTTATTACCTTCGTCTGTGAATTTCAGAGTCAATACTATTTCGTCTTTAATCCTGTGTCCTTAATCCTTTATCCTAACAATACTATTTCGTCTTTAATCCTGTGTCCTTGCTCCTTAATCCTTACACATTACTTTTTGTCTGCCTCCATTTGTGCTTTGAGGTTAGCCAGCACGCTGAGGTCGCCGAGGGTGGTCTTCTCTACCTTGGGCAGTTCCACTGCGGGCTCTTTCTTTGCCTTAGCCTCTTTAGCGGGAGCCTCTTTGCGCTCCTCCCAGGTGCGGAGGTGCGAGAGACCGATACGCTTAGCGTCGCGGTTGAACTCAATCACGCGGAAGGGCAGTACATCGCCTACAGCCACGCTGCTCTTGTCTTCCTTAGCGAGGTGGCGAGTGGTGCAGAAACCTTCTACGCCGTCTTCCAGCGATACAACAGCACCCTTATCGGTCAGTTCCACTACCTTGCCTTCTACTACGGTATCGATACCGAACTTAGCCTCCAACTCCTCCCAAGGATTCTCCTCGAGTTGCTTGTGGCCGAGGCTCAGGCGGCGGTTGTCCTTATCGATTTCGAGCACAACAACCTCAATCTCGGCACCAATCTGGGTGAACTCGTTGGGGTGTTTGATTTTCTTCGTCCAACTCAGGTCGCTGATGTGAATCAGACCATCTACGCCCTCTTCAATCTCCACGAACACACCGAAGTTGGTGAAGTTGCGTACCTTAGCGAAGTGGCGGGTGCCGACTGCGTACTTGTTCTCGATGTTCTCCCACGGGTCAGCCTTGAGTTGCTTGATACCGAGCGACATCTTGCGCTCTGCGCGGTCGAGGGTGAGGATAACGGCGTCAATCTCGTCGCCCACTTTGAGGAAGTCGTTCGCGGAACGCAGGTGCTGGCTCCACGACATCTCGCTCACGTGTACCAGACCTTCTACGCCCGGTGCTACCTCTACGAATGCGCCGTAGTCAGCCATAACAACCACCTTGCCGTGTACCTTGTCGCCCACCTTCAGGTTAGCGTCCAGCGCATCCCACGGGTGCGGAGTCAGTTGCTTCAAGCCGAGGGCGATACGCTTCTTCTCCTCATCGAAGTCAAGGATAACCACGTTGATTTTCTGGTCAAGCGCAACGACCTCTTTCGGGTCGGAAACGCGACCCCAACTGAGGTCGGTGATGTGAATCAGACCGTCCACGCCGCCCAAGTCGATGAACACGCCGTAGGAAGTGATGTTCTTGACCGTACCTTCCAGCACTTGTCCCTTCTCGAGTTTGCTGATGATTTCTTGGCGTTGTGCCTCGAGTTCTGCCTCGATGAGTGCCTTATGCGACACAACGACATTGCGGAAGTCGGGGTTGAGTTTCACAATCTTGAACTCCATGGTCTTGCCTACGAACATATCGTAGTCGCGAACGGGCTTCACGTCGATTTGGCTGCCGGGCAGGAATGCCTCCATGCCGAACACGTCCACAATCATACCGCCTTTCGAGCGCCACTTGATGTAGCCGGTTACAATCTCGTTGTTGTTGAATGCCTCGTTCACGCGCTCCCAACTGCGAGCGGTGCGAGCCTCTTTGTGCGAGAGAACCAACTGTCCTTTTTTGTCCTCTTGGCTCTGGATGAAGACCTCCACTTTGTCGCCCACTTTGAGGTCGGGGTTGTAGCGGAACTCTGCTGCGGGCACGATGCCGTCGCTCTTGTAGCCGACGTTGACCACTACCTCGCGTTTGTTGATAGCCATTACTGTACCTTCCACTACCTCATTGTCCTTGATGGTGTTGAGGGTGTTGTCGTACTTTTGGGTTTCTACTTCGTTTTTGCTGCCTTGTTGTTCTGCTTCGTAGGCATCCCAGTCGAAGTTCTGGAGAGAAAGATTTTCTGCCATGATGGTAGAGATTGGTTTAATTAAGAATTAAGAGTGAATCGCTACTGGGGACGCGGGCGTCTCGCCGGCGGTTAGTTCGGGACGAACTACTTGCTTATGCTATGAACGCACAACGTGCATCAAGAAAATCAGCGTAGCGGTCTTGAATTCTTAATTAAAAATTAGTGGTTAAACAATATAGTTATCTGCTTTTCTCGAAAAAGCGTGCAAAGTTACGGCTTTTTTCTGACATGACCAAATTTCCGAGCAATTATTTTTCATTTTTCCCGTAAAGTACTTGTTTCTCGGGTTGCCTGCTCTTCGCATATCGGTAAGATGATGATGAACGGGTGTTCGCGACAAGTCTCAATCGGTACGTTTTACCGGCGAGGGTAGGAAAGGGAAATCTTAAAAATCGTACGATTATTAAGATTTGCCATGCCGCGACCCTATCGCGTCTTTTTCGCGGGTCTATCGCGGGTCTATCGCGGGTCGAACGCACCTCAACCCTCCCCCAAAAATGTACTCTTTTTATGAAGGAGCAGGGGAGTGCGCATGGCGGTGTGTGGGTGGCTCCTGCTGATACTCTATGGTATCGCTATGCACCTAAAAAGAGGTTGCCTAACCCTTTCGGTTAGACAACCTCTTGCATGTGCTGCGGATGGCATGTGCGGCGGATTATTCCACCTCTACGCCTTGCACCGTGTAGGTCTTGCCCTCGCGGATAATCAGCAACTGCCCGTTGCGGATGACCTTGGTCGCAGGCACAAAGAGACTGTTCTGCTCCAATGCCGTACCTGTCTCTTCGGGTACATAGGTAATGCGGTACACGCGCAGGAACTGGTTAACGTTCGGCTGAGAAGGCATTTGGCTGGTGATGGTAACCTGTCCGGCAGGAATCTCTACGGGCGCAGAAACGGTCATATCTGTTGTCAAGGTGCTATCGTTGGTGGCTACATCATTGATATAGAGCACACGACCCAAACCTTTATTTGCATCGCGTTTTCTCGTATTGCTGAACGTTACCTGTACGGTACCTTTCTTCTCTGCGATGAAGGAGATATAGTCGCCTTGGAAGTACTTGCTCTCGCGTACCAAGAACTGACCACGAACCATCAAGGCATCCGAGTGGAACTCTGCACCGTTGTAGATGCCGGGAACGTTTGCCAAAAGGATAGTATCCAGTCGGGAAGGAGTGGAAGTGGAGTCCAACTCAATGATATCTATGCCTGCTTTCGTCCAGTCCCATGTGGTGCTGTCGGTAACGGTTGTCTGGGTGTAGGCAGTGGTGCGTGCACGATATGTGATATTGAGTTCAGCGGGCAGTTCGTCGATGGTAACGCTTACTTTGGCGGTTGCCTCGGGAACATCCACTGTGGAGGTGTAGGTCAACGTAATATCCTGATTAACAGTGCCGTCTGCTGCCACGGTAACAGACGCGGGCTCTACGGTCAGACCAGCCACGTTGGGCACGGTGAGTGTGTAGGTGCCTGCGGTGAGGTTGCCACCCTTCAAGGTAACGGTTTCCTCATCCGAAGCGGCAAACGGAGTAACTGCCAAGTCCACCTCTGTCGCGCTGAGCGTCAGCCAAGGCTCGGTAGCAGGTGCAGGACGAACAATCTTGATGGCAGAAATACCGGTACCGCTACCCGTTGCACGCGACAAATAGATGACATCCGCATCGGTAGCAAGTACGGCAGTGCCTACGGTGTAAGTCTTTTTGTCATTTCCTGTAGTAATACTTGCCGCGAGGTCGCCTTTTTGCTCTGAAGAGGAAGAAACTTTCCAAGGAAGATAGCCGCATATCATAATGGTATCGCCTGCTTGGAAAGTTACGCCATCAGCGGGATTTAAGGTGAAATATAGTGCATTAGCTCCAAACTTCACGCCTTTCTCATTGAGTGCTTGCATATCGGCAGGAGTGCCTGCTACATAGGCAGCGCTCTCCACACTAAATGATTTTTCACTATCAGTTGTACCGGGCATGACAGTGCCACCTATTGCAGTGAGTGCAGTGCCAACGACCGGTGCTTCCGTTCCTGACATTTGCCAGTGGAACACTGTCGTTTGTGCCATGGTTGTACCCGCGAGGAGGGTAGCGAGGAGAAGAAGATTGATTTTTTTCATGATTGTGGATTGTTTTAGACGACTATACACTCCTGCGGTTGGCAGGAATGTATAGTCGCGGGTTAATATGTGTTGTTTACTTAGTTTGCATACCCTTGCGGTGGTTTCATGGTGTCTCATGGTGCGCTGCGTGGCTCGCACGCTGCGCCCGTGGCGCTATGCAGGCACTATGGTCAGTGCCTGTGGTTATTGCACTTGCACGCCCTGTGCGGTGTAGGTCTTGCCGTCGCGGATGATGAGCAACTGCCCGTCACGGATGACCTTCACAGCCTTTGCTTCACTTTCCGCCTCCTCAAAAGCAGTGCTCGGACCACTTTCCGGACGAATCACCTTAACTGTATAGATAAAGGTAGCGGTATCTCCTAAACGACCTAAACGAATTGTATCTGCGGCTTCTGTTAAGGTATATACTGCCTCAAAGGGCTCATTTTGAACCAAACGACCATTAACCGCTTGTCCAATGGTGTGCAGGGTATTCGTTGTGCTATCCGCATTCAGTGTGAAGATATTAACTTGCGCCTGTTTCGTATTACTCGAATTGTTAAAGAAGGCGGCAACTACAATCTCATCCGAAGGCTTAAAACCACCGTCTACCGATAGCGAAACAACATTTGCGGAAGCATATTTACCGTCGCTTGTATAACCCTTTTCAAGTTTGATACCATTGGCACTGTCTTTATTTGTATGAATTTTTGCAGAGCCAATCGATAATCCTGAGCCTAACTCAATCCCTTTTGGAGTAGTATCTGCATGCTCGTAAGACAGGAGCACAGTGCCGGTAGTGGACGGTCTTTTGCATACATAGATAAATGCTTTCTGTGTTGCTATCTGACCTTCGTAGGAAGCAGTGATAGTAACCGTATCGCTTTTGGTAATTTCAGTGGTGGTGATGGAAGCCTCAGCAGTAACGTCCTCCGTGGTGCCATTGCTATATGCTGCCTCTACGGTAAGACCCGCCAAATCTAAAGGCTCGCCTACATAGCAGGAAGCCAAGTTTAGACTACCTTTGAAAGCAATAGAACTCAAAACTACCTCTGTGATGGTTAATTGCACGTTCTTCGTAGCGGTGAGTTCGCCTACAGTAGCGGTAATGGTATAATCGGTCGTGCCTACTGCTAATTCGGGTACTATGCTCCAAAGAATACCCCTTTCTACGGTAGCGGTAGAACCATTGCTGAAAGTTCCTTTTACGCTCAAACCGGAATAATCTACCTCAGCACCCTCGGAATAGTCAGTATTATCTAACTCACCCTCAATAGCAATAGCCTCCAAACCGGTAACAGTAGCACCTGCAATGAGTTTGATGGCATAAAGATAAGTATCGCTATTAAATGCAAATACAGAGATGATATAGGTCTTTTTCGCATCCAAACCACTGCAAGAAACAGGGTTTGTCGCGCTATTATTACCCGCTACAACATTCATTGTAGTTCCTTCGGGCATTCCTGCTGTATATTCCGTTGCTCCAATTTGGAATCCTCGACCGTCTGATGCATTACCGGAAGCAACTACTCCTGTGATACCTGTAACGAGAAGATGAATAACTCGTTTTTGGTTATTGAAAACGCCTCCATCAGCCTTGACTTGCAAGCAGGAAGTGCTTGATGATAGTTTAGTTCCATCTAAATCTAAAGGTGTCTTAGAAGAGTAACCTTCAGTGGGGATAATAATCCAGCCTGCGGTTTTACCGGCTGTAATAGTTGTATTATTCTCTGCTGTGTAAAGAATCTCATCTGCGACCACTTCATGTACTGTTGTCGGAATGTAACTTGTTGCCGCTACCATTGTGCTGCCGGCAAACAGCGCCGCAGCAATTAAAGAAAAGAGTTTAATCTTTTTCATGGTTGTAAAGTTTGAATAAATGAATAATGAAATATGAATAATTTGATAATTTTGTGCTTTGTATTTGGTTATTAAAAAAGGGCTCTCGGATATGGTTTGTGTGCTTTCTGATGGTGCTTAAACGGTTTTTAAGGGCGTGTTACATGGTACATAAAAGGGAAATAAACCTATCAATAAAAGTTGATTTCGGGTGCATGAAAGGGCAATTTTGTAAAGCAGAGTTTGCAAAATCGAATTTCGGTGCAAAAGTACTGTCTTTTTGTGTCTCTATTGTGTATTGTTAGGGCGAAAATGTGTAAAAATTGACAAATCATTAGCGAGGGGCTAAAATAGGAGGAAATATCATTGATTTTGTAGTTATGTCGCCCCGTTGGGGCTCTACATCATGGGGTCGTCTCGTGTCCGTAGGGACAAGTCTCTACGCTGGATTATGTCGCCCCCTCCCGACAGGTCCCGATTAAATCGGGATAAATCTCTGCTTGCGTGGGAGTGGGGTGTGCCAGTATGCCAGCGTGCCGGCACTTTCCTAAAACATATACGTGTGTGCGCGCGCGGGTGAGTTTATAGAAAGTGCCGGCACGCCGGCACGCTGGTACACTCTTTTGTCGAAAAGAGGGTATTCCTTGCTTCGGGCGTGCGCCATCGCAGAGATTGGGAAGGATGGTTGGCGGAGGTGAGTTTTTTTTGGGGGGATTTTTGGGGGGGGAGGGATGAAAAACAAGAGGCTGTCTGAGTTGTCAGACAGCCTCTTGCTGGATTATCCTGTGCCGTACGGGTACGGATGGGATATTTGCTTAAATCCAGCGGACGTAGCAGAAGTCCATGCGGTGGGGCAGGAGGTCGTTCTGCGGGTACATACGCAAGCCGAACTTCATGCCGCCGGCATAGTCGAACTGATAGGTCGTCTCGAAGAAGAGGTGAGTGCCCTCTGCCTTGACGAGTTTCAGCGGCTCTACCTCGTACAACTTGTCGTTGTTGTGGAGCGAGGTGCGGATAGCCACGAGTTCTACGCCGAGCCCCTTGTCGTTGAGTGCGTGGGTGTCGAGTTCTACGGCTACGCGCACTTTCTCGCCGACGTTGGGTTGCGACATGTCGGGCATCTCAACCCGGATGACCTCTATCTCGTCCCAGTGGGCAGCCATGTTCTCTTTCCATGCAGCGATGTCCTTGGCGGTAGCGTAGTGGTTAGCCGCAAGCAGGGCATGGCGTTTTGCCAACTTGTTGTAGAACTTGTTGAAGTAGTCGTCCATCATGCGCTTGGTCGTGAAGCGCGGGGTGATTTTGGTAACCGAGTTTTTGATGGTCTGTACCCACTCCGGCGAGTAGCCTTTGGAGTTCTTGGCATAGTACATCGGGATAATCTCGTTCTCCAACATCTGGTAGATGGTAGCGGCGTCAAGTTGGTCTTGGTGCGCTTGGTTCTCGTAGGTGCGCTTCTCGGTGAGTGCCCATCCTGCGCCCTTCACATAGCCTTCGTACCACCATCCGTCGAGGACGGAGAAGTTCAATACACCGTTCATCTGTGCTTTCTCGCCGGAGGTACCGGAAGCCTCGAGCGGACGGGTCGGGGTGTTGAGCCAGATGTCCACACCGCTGATGAGGCGTTTAGCGAGGCGCATATCGTAGTTCTCGAGGAAGATAATCTTGCCGAGGAACTGCGGCATGCGGCTGATTTCGATGATACGACGGATAAGTCCCTGTCCGCCGCCGTCTGCGGGGTGCGCCTTACCGGTGAAGAGGAACTGCACGGGGTAGCGGGGGTTGTTGACAATCTTGTCCAGACGCTCGAGGTCGGTGAAGAGCAGGTGAGCACGCTTGTAGGTAGCGAAGCGGCGACCGAAGCCGATGATGAGGTTCTCCGCCTTCATCTCATTGAGCGCGCGCACGATGCGTGCGGGGTCGCCCTGGCTCTTCATCCAGTCTTCTTGGAACTTCTCCTTGATATAGTCTATCAACTTGTTTTTCAAGTTCATACGGGTAGCCCAGATGTCCTCGTCGGGGATGTCGTTGTAGGCTTTCCACATCTCGAGGTTCGACTGGTCGTTAATCCACTCTGCGGGGAAGGTGCGCTCGTACACCTCTTTCCACTGGCTGGCAGCCCATGTAGGCATGTGCACGCCGTTGGTAACGTAGTCCACGTGCAGTTCCTCGGGGTAGTAGCCGGGCCATACGGGCGAGAACATCTTCTTGCTGACCTCGCCGTGGAGCCAACTTACGCCGTTTGCCTCTTGGCAGGTGTTGAGCGCGAAGACCGACATGGAGAACTTCTCGTTGTTGTCGTCGGGGTTGGTGCGACCCAGACCGATGAGGTCGTGCCACTCGATGCCCAACTTGCCGGCGTACTCGTTCATATACTTATAGAAGAGCCCCTCCTCGAAGTAGTCGTGTCCTGCGGGCACGGGGGTATGGCAGGTGTAGAGGCCGCTGGCGCGCACCACTTCCTTGGCTTGGTTGAAGGTCAAGCCCTCGCCCTGCACGAGGTCCACCATGCGCTGCAAGCCCATGAGGGCAGCGTGTCCCTCGTTGCAGTGGTAAACATCTTTCTTGATGCCGAGTTTGTTCAGCGCGAGCATACCGCCGATACCGAGCATAATCTCCTGCTTGATACGGTTCTCCCAGTCGCCGCCGTAGAGTTGGTGGGTGATTTGGCGGTCCCACTCGGAGTTCAACTCGTTGTCGGTGTCAAGGAGCAGCAGGTTAATACGTCCTACCGCCACTTTCCACAGGTATGCGTGCACGGTGCGCCCGGGGTAGGGAACGTCCACAATCATGGGGCTGCCGTCAGCCTCTTTCATCTGCGTGATGGGCAGGTTGCTGAAGTTCTGCGCCTCGTAGTTGGCAATCTGCTGTCCTTCGGGCGACAGGGTCTGTGTGAAATAGCCGTAGCGATAGAGGAAGCCGATGGCGGTCATGTCCACATTGCAGTCGGACGCCTCTTTCAGGTAGTCGCCGGCGAGCACGCCAAGGCCGCCCGAGTAGATTTTGAGCACGTGGGTCAAACCATACTCCATGGAGAAATAAGCGATGGACGGTTTCTTCTTGTCGCGCGGTGCGTCCATGTAGCGACGGAAGTCGGCATACACCTTGTCCAGTTGCTCCATGAAGGCTTTGTCGTTGCTCAGTTCCTGCATGCGCTCATAACTGATGGTGTTAATCAGCATGATGGGGTTAGACTGCGCACGGTGCCATGCCTCGTTGTCGATTTGGCGGAAGAGGTTCTTCCCTTCCGAGTTCCACACCCACCAAAGGTTATAGGCGAGTTCCTGCAATTTGTCAAGGTTTGCGGGCAACTTAGCACGCACGTTCACCTCTTTCCACTGAGGTTGATTCACATTACTTACTTTAACGTTCATGTTTCTTATAATGTTGGTTTATATTCTTTTTAGGATTAAGGATTAAGGACACAGGATTAAGGACTTAATAGTCTCAAAGGAGGTGCGGTCGTAAGTTTTATCCCGATTTTATCGGGAACCGCACACTAAACACTAATAGACGAAGGTAATAAGTCTTGGTTCCCGGCTCCTGGTTCTTAGTTCACACCAAAAGCGGCTGCAAAGGTACGCAAAAAAATTGAGATACACAAATAAAAGGACAAAAAAACATAAAAATGCAATATGTATTTGCATATTTGGAAAAAAAGCAGTACCTTTGCAGCCGATTTTGGAAAGAGGATTGGTGAGATGATTTGGATTTAGGAATTGCCTTTGTCTATTTGTTTTCAGAGTCGAGACTTTTTAGTCCTTCATCCTGTGTCCTTCATCCTTTATCCAGACAGGAAAGATGGCAGAGTGGTCGATTGCGGCGGTCTTGAAAACCGTTGACCTTCACGGGTCCGGGGGTTCGAATCCCTCTCTTTCCGC
>JBJECJ010000096.1:0-5592 GCA_051870955.1 Paludibacteraceae bacterium
TTGTAGTCTTTGCTCAGCGCGATACCGTAGCCCACCTGCATGCCAATCATCGGGGCATGTTTTTGCTGAAGCAAGGGGATGCGTGCGGCGAAAGAGACGGGCAGGAAACTATATGCAGCGACCGCTTTTTGTTCGACAGCGGCTGTGGGCGTTTGCACAATCTTGGTCGTGGTGTAGAGCGCTCCGAGATAGCCCACGCTACCGCCCAAGAAGATACCGCGGTTCAGCAAGTTGTGGCTTCCGATGAGCAAATCAGCCGCCATATTGCCGTACACAGCCTCATCGCGAGGGAAAGATGCGGCACCGCCCGCCAACTCAACCGCTACGGATACTTTCTTTCGCGTTTCGTGCGCTTCTGCCTGCTCGGAAGGGCTTTGCGTATTGAGGGAGTTATCGGAATCATCGGCGTTCTTCCGCTCGGCACGAATGGTCTTTATCTCGCTCGCGGGGTACTGGAAACGGCTGCCTGAGGCGGTTTTGATAATCACGACCTCTTCATTTTGGAAAACGATGGTGCCCTGTATCTCCTTGCCCGATTGCAGCACGAGGACTTCGCCTTGCAACGCAACAGTGCAGAGCAACGAGAGGGACAATATGAGCGCGCGGATTGCTTTCACGGGAAGCGCCATTTAGTAGAGCCTGTTGATGGCGTAATTGAGCAGTTGAATGAGCGATTGCTTGGGCGAAGGGTGCTGTATCGCTACCTCCTGCGAATATATCGGGTCTCGGAAAATGGCGAGCAACTCAACCGCCTGAGCACGCAACTGCTCCATCTTGTGTTGCGCATACAGAATACCTTGGTAGCGCATGACGAAGGATTTTATCTCTTCTTCCACCTTGGCGGCATCGACCTTCTCGTCGTGGTTGGCAAGCGCCTCTGCAAGCATGCGGACCCTGTCTGCCTCCTGCTGCGGTGCACGCTGCAGGGAGACGATAAGAGGCAATGTAACTTTCCCGTCACGAATATCATTCATGGTGGGTTTGCCTATCTCCTCGGAGTCAGAGTAGTCGAAAATATCATCTTTTATCTGGAAACAGAGTCCGAAGAGGCGCCCGAACTCTCGCAAGGCAGTGCGCTGTCTCTGCGTGCAGCCGGCGGACTCTGCCCCCGCTTCCATACAGGCTTGGAAGAGTTGGGCGGTCTTTTGGTCTATTATCTTGAAATACTGCTCTTCCGTAATCCACATGGTTCCGCCCGCGTGCAGTTGCAACAACTCGCCAGAAGAGAGCATTTGTCCTAATTGAGCGATAATCGAGAGGATTTTGCCATGGTGTATGTCCGCCGTGATACCGATAACCTTCGCAAGCAGATAATCTCCCACGAGGACCGCTACCTTGTTGGTCCATTGCGCTTGCACCGAGGGAGCCCCCCGCCGCACGGGAGAGTTGTCCACGACATCATCGTGCATGAGCGTTGCCGTGTGCAGCAACTCCAACGCCACTGCTGCTTGTAGCGTCTTCTCCGTTACGGGATTGCATATTTTTGCCGCCAGGAGCGTGAGCAAGGGGCGCAGTTGCTTACCGCGATGGAGTGCAGTGTGCGTCAGTACCTCGTTCAGCAACGGATTTTCACTACGGAGCGTGGCCTCATAGAGTTGCTCGTATAAGAGGAATTCCCTTTCGATAGGTTGGCGTATGAGCGTTAACTTTTCCATAGGTATAAAACGGCTGCAAAGTTACGAAATAATTACGATATATGCAAATTTTTCTTTTGTTTTTGCGAAAAAGCGTCTTTGGATTTGCGTATTTACAAAAAAAGTTGTATCTTTGCAGCCATGAACGAAAAGTGGTTGCAAACATTCAAGCGCTATGGGAAATACGTGGTAACCGTGCTGATTTTTATGGTTATCATGGTATTTTTCGGAGACCAGAGTTTGATTAACTATGTGAAGCGTTCCCGCGAGATACACCATCTGGAAGAGCAACGCGACAGTTATCGCGATGGTATCAAGCGGGCAGAAAAAGAGTTGCAAGTGCTGCAACACACGGATAGCCTTGAGCGCTACGCGCGCGAACATTATTATATGCACGCGGAGAACGAGGACGTGTATATTTTAGAATAGCAAGCGGAGAGTTGTTATGAAGTGGAGTACTATCTTATGGATTGCTGGCGGCGTGGTATTGCTTGCCGGGGCTGTGATGAGCCTTTGCGGACTGGAGCCATGGTCGAACTATGTGCTAATCGCGGGATTGGGTATCATCATTATTCGCGGCGGCGTGCGCATGCGTGAACGAAATGACAAGTGAGCGTTGTCGCATATTAGGTATCGACCCCGGAACCCTGTATATGGGATACGCCTTGCTGGATGTGGAAGGGAAGCAGGCTTCTCTGGTGGAGTTTGGAGTCTTGGACGTACATAAGTTAGACGGACAATATGCTCGTCTGCAGAAAGAATTTTTCTTCCTACAAGATTTCATCACGCGGCGGCGCCCTACCCTCTTGGCCATTGAGACGCAGTTTGTGGATAAGAACCCGCAAACGATGATAAAGATAGTGCATGCGCAAGGCGTAGCGATAGCGGCGGCATTGAGTAAAGACTTGCCCGTGTACGAGTACTCTCCGATGAAGATAAAGATGGCAATTACCGGCAACGGACACGCAAGCAAAGAACAAGTAGCGGATATGTTGCAACGCTTCCTGCATATTCCTGCCGCAGACATGCCCAAAAAATTGGATGCGACCGATGCGTTGGCAATAGCCTATTGCCATTTTTTGCAAAGAGGTTTACCTCTGTCCAACGAACACGGTGCAAAAGACTGGACGACCTATGCCAAGCGGCGAGGTTTAGTTTCCGAGGCGGCAACCACTCCCAACGAAAGGCTATTAGCCGCGCTAAAAGGTGCAAAAAAATAACGGAAAAGCAGAGAAAAACAAAAAAAGCCTCCCTATTTCTTGGTATATTAAAAAAAAAGTTGTACCTTTGCAACGAGTTTTAGAAACAACAAAAACTAACTATATAAACAAAACGACTATGGCTTACGTAATTTCTGACGAATGTATCGCTTGCGGTACTTGCATTGATGAATGCCCGATGGGTGCTATTTCTGAGGGTGAACACTATTCGATTGACCCTGAAGTTTGCACGGAGTGCGGCACATGTGCTGATGTTTGCCCGAGCGGCGCCATCAGCAAGTAAATCCCCCGTGGGTTTCGCGAGAGACAGTCTGACAAGCAGTCAGGTTGTCTCTTTTTTTGTGCGTAGAAGAATTGGACAGAAATGGGGAAAAATTAGTTAATGTCCACTTTTTTTGCGAAAAATGCAAAGTAGATATTGCAAATTTGAAAAAAAAGTCGTAACTTTGCAGCCGAAATTTAGGACCTATGGATGAATCTGACCACGATACTATGTTAGACGCTTTTTTCCGAGTACACGATTATTTAGTGGCGCACAATGATGCTCCCATCCGCCGTATGCTGATGGACGAGATAGATTGGAGTGCCCGTTTGATAGCCATCAAAGGCGGTCGTGGCGTAGGAAAGACGGACTTCCTTTTATCTCGTGCTAAGGAGATAGAAGCCAAAGACCGAGACCTCCAAATTCAGATGGAGACGTCCAATCGCCGTCGAAAACCGGTAGCGCCGCATCGTCCTTGTCTGTATGTCAATCTCAACAATTTCTACTTCACGGAGCACTCGCTGGTGGAGTTCGCAGGGGCATTCGTCAAAGCAGGCGGGCACACCCTGCTGATAGACCAGATGTTCAAATACCCCAACTGGTCGAAAGAGTTACGCAAGTGCTACGACAAGTATAAATCGCTCCATATCGTTTTCTCCGCCTCGCCGGTAATGCGTCTGATTGAGGACAACCGCGACATCTCCACCATTGTGAAGATGTACAACCTGCGCGGGTTCTCTTTCCGTGAGTATCTGAACCTGCAAACAGGACTCAAACTGCGCCCGTATTCGCTGGAAGAGTTGGTGAAGAGCCATGCCTCCATTGCGCGTGAGATATGCGAGCAAGTACACCCGCTGGAGTATTTCAAAGAGTATCTGCACCACGGCTATTTCCCTTCTTACTTGGAGGCAAAAAACTTCGAGGCAGACCTGCTCAAGACGATGAACATGATGTTAGAGGTGGATGTACTGATGATAAAGCAGATTGACGTGGCATGCCTGCCTAAGTTGCGTCGGTTGCTCTATATCATGCTTCGGGAAACACCCTGTGCGCTAAATATCAGCAGCATAAGCGAGGAGATAGGATTGTCGCGCGCTACGACAATGAACTACATCAAGTACCTCAAAGACGCGCGGCTCTTGAACCTGCTATATATGGAGGAGAAATCTTTTCCGATGAAGCCGACGAAGGTCTATATGCAAAACACGAATGTAGCGTTTATGGATGTTACGCGCGACCCCGACTGGCAGTCGATATGCGAGACCTTCTTCTATTGCAGCCTCCACGGTAGCCACAAGGTGAATGCTACGGAGCGCAGCGCGATGTTCGTAGTGGATGGGAAATACTATTTCGACGTGCGGGGCACGCTACCCGCTCGCGACAGCATCCGCCCATGCGCCGTAGGAGAGATAGAGACCGGCAAAGGCAACTTCATACCGCTGTGGATGATGGGACTGCTGTACTGAGATCATTGCATGTTGGCATTTCATGTTGGCATTGCATGATAACGCGGAGCGCCAACAGGAACTGGTCAACAGGAACTGACAAACAGGAACTAATTAATAGGAACTGATAAACACATTAAATTAACTTTATAAATTACATTTCACACACATGAAAGAGAAAAAGTTTATGACATGTGATGGTAATGCTGCTGCTGCGCATATCGCGTATATGTTTACCGAGGTAGCAGCCATCTATCCTATCACTCCGTCATCGCCCATGGCAGAGAACGTGGACGAGTGGGCAGCCGCCGGCAGAAAGAACATGTTTGGCGAGACAGTCATGGTACAAGAGATGCAGTCGGAGGGCGGCGCCGCAGGTGCTGTTCACGGTGCGTTGAACGCAGGTGCACTCACTACCACTTTCACCGCTTCGCAGGGTCTCTTGCTCATGATTCCTAACATGTACAAGATTGCGGGTGAGTTGATTCCTACCGTATTCCACGTGTCGGCTCGTACTTTGGCAAGCCACGTGCTATGTATCTTCGGCGACCACCAAGACGTGATGGCATGCCGCCAGACCGGCTTTGCGATGTTGGCTGAAGGCAGTGTGCAAGAGGTGATGGACCTCGCAGGTGTGGCTCACTTGGCTACCATCAAGAGCCGCGTGCCTTTCCTGAACTTCTTCGACGGCTTCCGTACCTCGCACGAGTATCAGAAAGTAGAGGTTGTGGATATGGAAGACCTGCGCCCGCTGGTGGACATGCAGGCTTTGCAGGAGTTCCGCGAGCGCGCTCTGTCGCCTATGCGTCCCGTCATGCGCGGTATGGCAGAGAACCCCGATGTGTTCTTCGCTCACCGCGAGAGTTGCAACCCCTACTACGACGGCGTGGCTGACGTGGTTAGCGACTACATGGACAAGATTTCCGAAATCACCGGCCGCAAGTATCGTCCGTTCAACTACTACGGTGCTGCCGACGCAGAGAACATCATCATCTGCATGGGTTCCGCTTGCGAGGCTATCCGCGAGGTCA
>JBJECJ010000097.1:0-5494 GCA_051870955.1 Paludibacteraceae bacterium
CTTCTTTCTTATTGCTGTATTCCCCCATCGCGCAGGCGGCGAGACAGGTTACCGCCAGCGACAGCAAGACGATGGCGTCGTTGGTGCTGATTTTCTCCATCAGCGAGAGAGTGAGTGCGCCAATGCCCAAACCAAGGGCAACCGCACGAAAAACGAGTAAAGGTAATTGCTTGTTCATAATGATTGGGATGTTAATATGAGTTTGAAATAAGATTTTCCTTTTGATTTTCTTCTGATTTCTGAGCGTAGCGAAACAACAAAACAATAAATTGACCTATTTTTAGCAAAGATTTTTAGTAGGATTGTTGATTGATTTTCTTAGGTTATTCGTCAAAAATCATTACAAAGAATAACCTCAAAATCTATACTGATAATAATACAGATGATTATTTAGTCCTTTCGCTTCGCTCAGAAATCTATATAAAATCCAAACTAAAAATCAAACAAATCTAATTAGTCTTTTATCCTTCATCCTTAATCCTTAATCCTTCACGGGCATTAAATAGATATTCTCGTTATCCTCCATGCTCGTCGGCGAGGCGAAGGAGTAGGTGTTCTTCGCCATGTACGACCGATAGTAGTCCATCCCTTGGTCGGGACTCTCGTAGGTGTACCACAGCGTGAAACTCTTGCCTTGCTCGTAGCAAGCCCGCATCTCCCACGGTGCCAACGGTGTCCCCTCTGCGTCCGTAGCATAGACGGCTTGGTCGGTGTCGAGCATTGCCCATTTCTGATACTCAGGCAGATAGACGATGTTCACCACATGGCAGTCGGGGTCGTTGTCGTCCTTCGGCATACAGGTCAGCACCCGCGCCTCTACGCCTACGGAATGTAGCAACTGCATCGCGAAGAAACTGTGGTAACGGCAGTTGAAGGCAGGCTCTTGGGTATGGATATACTCCCACAGCGTAATCGCGTCCTTCGCGGCAGGGCGCGTCTTTTGGTTGGCATGCGGGATATGCGCCGACACAAACCGCCCGATAGCAAGACTCTTCTCCCACGTGCTCATCCCCTCCTGCACTATCGTATCCAAGCGGAAATAGGTAGTGTAGTCGGGTATCTCTATGGGCTCCCCCGCCCCTTCGGGGAGGGGGTAAGGGGGCGGGGTCGGTGCGAAAGTTGATATACTTTTCCCATCCAGCGGCGTCTCCCGCAGCAATGCCACCCGTTGCTCAAACTCTGAATAGAACGCCTCGGTCGCTTCCATATAGCCGGGCAGAATCTCCGTCCACATAGCCACATCCTCCACGGTCAGCAGCATAGAGAGTTGTGGAGCAGGTTGCTCGGCAGTTCCCAACGAAGGCAGTCCCGCTGCAAAGGTCTCGCATATTCCTTGCGCGTCAGGCGTGCAGAGCAAAGTGAGGTACCTACTCCCCCGCGCCCTCGCCATCTCGCACAGGGCTTCCACTGGGGACGTCCCGACTTTGTCGCGGACGGTATATAACGCAGAGTCGCTCGGCAGATACATCACCACGCTGCCGAAGTAAGGCGTTACCATCGCCTTCAGCGGTTTCCACACGCTGTCCGCGTTCGCCGCGCGGGTAACAAACACAAGGTCAAACACTGCCGCCTCGTCGCCCACCGCGATATACGGCTGCGGCTGCAGCACCTGCCCGAGGTAATTCAGCAGGATACGCCCCATCTTCGGGTTCTGCCAGATATGCGACCCATGGTCTTCGCCCCGCAGGATAAGCAGCGACCCGTGTGGTATGCTGCGGGCAATCAGCCGCGTTTGTTCCTCGAGGATAAGGTCGTGTTCCCCCGCCACCACAAGGGTGGGGCAGGCTATCGTCCCCAACTCCGCGGGCGTGATATGCGGCTCGGTGAGCATCATCTCATGCAGCGGCGCGGGCGCGATAGGATTACCCAGAGAGTCGGTCGTCAGTGCGCGGCGCATATCTTCAAACCCCACTATCCCGTCCGGCGTGATGTTCGCCCCGCTGACCGCGATCGCACGGAACGTGCCGGGGTGCAGCACCTCCGTCAGTAAGGCGATGATACCGCCGTCGCTCCAGCCGAACACCGCCGGTTTCTCTATCCCCAACGCTTGGCAGAAGGCATACACGTCCTCCGCCATGTCGGCATAGTGGTACTCGTCTAACGGTGCATTAGCACCCTGCCCGCGCGAGTCCAACGCATACACCAGATACCCCGCCGAGTCCAACTGCTCAGCCATCACGCTCAGGTGCTCGTGGCTGCCGCCGTTGCCGTGCAGCAATACCACAGGCTGCCTGCTAAGCCGCCCGACACGTTGATACACAAGGCTCACGCCGTTCACTTCGATGGTTCTCAACTGCTCCACATGCCGATGTGCAGCCCAATACCACACTCCTCCTCCGCATACTAACACCACTGCGGCGATAATAAAAATAGATGTAATTTTTTTCATATTAGACCCTCTCCGACTCCCCCTTAAAGGGGGAGAGTAGAGAGATTAGTTTTTAGTTATACATTACTTACTATTAAGTCTCCCTTTAAGGGAGATTTAGAGGGTCTTATTTCCCCATTCCCCCGCCGCCGAGGCGCGACGCCTCGTCCATGTCGCCCACTTTGCGGCGTTTCATGTACTGTTGTTGTCCGAACATCCATGTCAAGCTCATACTCACGTTCTGATAGCGCGAGTTCTGGTAGTAATAACTGCTGTTGCCTTCCGCCATGCCGAACGAGTCCGAGCGGTAATGCACCGACCGCAGCAGGTCTTGCGCTTGGATGTTCAGTATCAGCCCCTGCTTGCGCCACATCTTCCTCACCGCCGCACCCAGGTACCACGTTGCGTCCGTCTTGTTGTAGCCGATGGTCAGCGGCGTGTTGTAGTTCCCGTCCACCGACAGCGTCCAGTCCTGCGGCAGGTAGGCGGTCAGCGTGGCGGAAGCCGAAGCGTAATGGTTGCGGTTGAGGTATGTCCCGTCGTAGGAGCGGTTGATGAAGTTGTAATACGCCGCGTTCACCGTCAGCGCCAGCCACGCACCCGTCATCTGCCGCGTCCCATCCGCACCCGTCTCGAACTTCGGCACGAGGGGCAACTCCGTCAGCGACAGGTTGCCGCCGTGCGTTGTGCACGTACCGAAGTTCACCCATTTCTGCCTGCCGTTGCCGTTGGGCAGCAGTTCCATGTGCGCCGACAGCATGTCCTGCGTGTGCGCGAAGTTGAACGCCAGTGCCACATATTGTGAGTAGGAAAAGTTTAGGTCCACTTGGTTGTTAAACTCCGGTGTCAGTTCGAGGTTTCCCTCTTGGTAGTTATTCGCGTCTAAATACGTGCGGAAGGGGTTCAACTGATAGTAACTCGGGCGCTTGATACGCCGCGTGTACGACACGTTCATGCTCCATTTGTCCGTCGGCGTATAGCCGAAGAACGCCGTCGGAAACACGTCAAAGTAGTTCTTCATCGACGTGCTGTCCGCCGAAATCCAATCGCCCTCCGAGTGCGTGAACTCCCCGCGCAGACCCAACTTCGCGTTGAACTTCTGCCCGAACTGCTTGGCGACCGAGATATACACTGCCGCCACCTGCTCCGAGTAGTCGAAGTCCGAGTGCAGCGTCTCACGCGCCACGCCGTTGATGGTCGAGTCGGTCGTCATGCGGTTGAACGTGTTCGACATTGCCCATTTCGCCCCCGCCTCTATCATGCCCGTCTGCCAAAACCTCGTTTGGAAGTCCACCTTCGCCGAGTAGATATCCACCACTTGGTCGGTACGAATCACCATACCCATGCGGGTGCTGTCGGCAAAGGCGTTGTTTTCAAGGAGGTGTGGTCTCCAGGCCGCACCATTTGAAATAGTAGGGAGGTGAGCTCCACTAGCAGCCCTATAATACGTGTTCTGCTGGCTGTTTATCTGCTGCCCCGCGTAGCGGTTGTAGTCCACGTTGGTCGTCAGTTCGCGTTCGAGCGAGTCGTTAAACACGTGCGTGTAGTTAAGGTTGGCGGTGTATTGCTGCGAGCGCATGGGGTTCTCCAATACCGACATCGAGTTCTCCACGATATCGTCTCCCACTCTCGTATATCCCCATCCGCGACCGGCGGGCACGTCCTGCCGCATAATCATAAACGGCGCTTGGAAGATAAAGCCGAAAGTGTTCTTCTTGTCGATAAACCAGTCGTTACCTACTTTCAGCATATAATACTGAAAATCACACACATACTCCGACTCGTCATATCGTTCCGTAGTCGTCTGCGTCAGCGTGTCCAACGCCTCGCTGCCCACTTCCACGTGGATGTTTTGGTCCACGTAGAACTGCGTCAGCGTCGCGAACGTGTAGGTCTTCTCTGTGCGGTAGTTGAGGTTCAGCGAGAACATCTCCCTGTTCTGCCATTTCTCCACGTCCCCGTAGTACATTCCGCCGTAACTGGCAGACAGTGTCCCGTTCAGTCCCTGCATCATGTTGCGTTTGGTCTTGATGTTGATGATGCCGCCTTGCCCCGCCGCGTCGTACTTCGCCGACGGGTTGGAGATAATCTCTATCTTCTCTATGGTGCTGCCGTCCGTACCTTCCAGCATGGCTTTCAGTTGGTCGCCGCTCAGGTACGACGGGCGACCGTCGATATACACCTCCACCGACTTGCCGTTCACCGTTACGTTCCCGTCTTTGTCCACCTGCACGCCCGGCGCTTTCTTCAGCAGGTCTTTGCCGTTGCTGCCCGCCGCGAAAGGCGAGTTGCTCACGTTCAGCACTATCTTGTCAAACTGCCGCTCAATAAGTTGCCGCTTGGCTTTCACCTCCACTTCCGCCAACTCCTCGCTCTCCTCCCTAAGGGTTATCAGCAGGTTAGCGTCGCCCGAACGAATAGCCCGCGCCACCGTCTCATACCCGATAAAACTAACTTGCAGGATAAAGGAGGTGCGGTCGGAAGTGTTATCCCGACTTGTCGGGAGCCGCACCACTGGGGACGCAGGCGTCTCGCCTGCGGGCAGTTCGGAACGAACTGGTTGGGTATGTGTGGCGCTCTCTGTGGTAGCAGGCGTACTCCCCCCCGCTTCGTTTATCCCGACCTGTCGGGACGGGGAGGGGGTAAGGGGGCGGGGAGCTTTAGAGGTGGTCTCAACATTCTCGTCTGTATTTTCGCCCCGCTTGGGTAAATTCAAACCGAACGCCCCTTTCTCATCGGTGATGGCGCCGGTGATAACCGTGCTGTCTGCTGTGAGCAGACTAACCGTAGCGTAGGCGATGGGCTCGCCCTGTGCGTCCTGCACCTTCCCACTGATGCTCTTCTGTCCCATGGCACCGACCGCCCCGAGAAGTAGTAGTAATAATGTAATGCTTCTTTTCATACTGTATCTATAAGCCGATTATAGTTAGTGATTAGTTAGTGATTAGTTAGTGATTAGTTAGTGATTGCTGACTGCTTGTCGAAACTCCACCGATACAATCTTAGGTGATTCATAGGTGATTCATAGGTGATTCGTAGGTGATTCATAGGTGATTAACGGGTGTATTCCGCTACCTTTGTTTTGTACTGAAAAAGGTTTACAGATTTTCGGATATGGTTTCTTAA
>JBJECJ010000098.1:0-5339 GCA_051870955.1 Paludibacteraceae bacterium
GTGCCGAAGAACTCGCGGTAGCACTTGGAGAAATAGGACGGAGAGGTGAAGCCCACGGAATAAGCGACCTGCTGGATAGTCAGGTCGGTATTGAGCAACATCTGCTTCGCCTTTCGCAAACGAATATGGCGTATTAACTCCACGGGAGAGACTCCCATCAAGGATTTGGTTTTTCGGAAGAGTTGCGCGCGGCTCATGCTCAACTCCTCGCTCAGCGCTTCTACATTGAACTCGGAATCATCCAAGTGGCGCTCGATAGTCTTCTGCAGTTGCTCCACGAAGCGTTCGTCCACCGACTGCTCGGTTTTCGTGCGCTCCAGCGCCGCCGTCATGTCCTCCAACTGCTTCTTCTGTTGCGCCACTATGCGGGCGCTCTCTTCCCGCTCGCGCTTGGCACGCAACGAGTACCGATATACTCGGAAAAGCACTACCGCCAAGACCGCGAGCAGCAGCAGGAAAGAGACCAAGAATATCAATGCTATACGCTGGGCGCGGGCTGTGTCCCACAATCGGTTGAAGCGGCTTTCCAGTTCATTGGCAACTGCCACCTGACGGTCTATCTCATCGGCAATCTGCTGCAAGGGGAGTGCCGCATCGCGGTCTATCAACACCGTCGGCAGGCGCACAATACGCTCATAGGGTTCGCCGCTGAGTATCTTCACCGCCGTCTGTATCACCAAATCGCCGCGACTGGGATAGGTGGCGGTCATGTCTATCTCGCCTTTGAGCAACGCCTCCACGCCACCGCCCTTGCCCACGATGCCGTCCACGCCCATGATTTTGATGGCGTAGTTTGCGTTGCCCACTGGAGACGCGGGCGTCTCGCCCGCGGTTGTTTGCGTAGTTTTGTTGTTTGCGTTGAACACCGTCCGCGACATAGTCGGGACGTCCCCAGTATTTTTACCCCCCCCCATGCGGTTTTTGCAGGCTTCGTATCCCCCTATTGCCATCTGGTCGTTTTGCGCTACAATGGCGTCTATTTGCGGATAGAGGGACAATAGCGAGTCGGTAACCACTCGCGCATTCTCGCGGAACCATGCGCCGCAGGCAGATGCCACTATCTGCACCTCTGGGTGCCCTTGCAGTCCGTCCATCATGCCTTTGTGCCGCCACACCATCGGCGTGGAGCCGGGCAAGCCCTGTATCTCCAAGACGCGCAAGGGACGTCCTTCGGGCGCGATAGAGAGCAACCACTGCGCCATGAGTTGCCCCACAGCGTAGTTGTCCCCGCCAATGAACGCCGTCCATTTCTCGCCCGACACCTGCCTGTCCGCCACTATCACAGGGATGCCCGCATCGTAGGCGCGGCTCACGGCAGGCTTCACCTCCTCCGCCTCGTTGGGCGAGACAATGAGCAAATCGACTCGCTCGGCTATGAAGGAGTCGATTTGCTGACACTGAATCTCACTATTATCGCCCGCCTGACGAATATGCAGGGCTAACTCGGGATGGAATATCAGTTCCTGCTCCATCTCCTCGTTCATGCGCACACGCCATGCGTCATCCGAACATTGGCTCACACCAATGATATACTGCGGAGACGGCTTCGGCGCCGAGCACCCCATCAGGCAGGCACACAGAAGACCCACCCCAACCCTCCCTACAAAGGGAGGGAGAAAAATAATAGTTTTAGCGGTTGAGGGCATATTGAAACCAACCTACCGTTATTCCGTCGGGATGTCTTTGTTCACGTTCTTGCTGCCTACTAGTGCATACCAGAGGATGTAGGCAATCATCGCTACTACCAACCAGTACGAAGACACATAGCCGACGCTGCGACCTATCGCGTCCTGGATAAGAGGCATGATTCCACCGCCTACTACCATCGTCATGAAGATACCCGATGCAGCCGCAGTGTACTTGCCTAAACCCTCCGTTGCAAGATTGAAGATACCGCCCCACATCACCGACGTACATAGACCGCAAAGCACCAAGAACAAGCACTTCAACGGAACATCCGCATAGATATGCACCGTAATGCTCTCCGGCAAGAAGATAGCCAACAGCAGCAATACAAGCGCTAATGCCGATACGCTCACCAACTGAGTGCGAGTGGAGACCTTACCCGAGATAATCGAACTCGTGAAACGACCTACCAACATCAACAGCCAATAGATAGAAGCAATAGAACCTGCAATAGCCGTTGCGTTCGGGATATTCAACGAGTCAAGATAGAATATCATCTCACCCGGGATACCTACCTCTACACCTACATAGAAGAAGATTGCCAACACGCCTAACAGCAAGTGTCTGAAACCTAATGCTCCGCGAATAAGACCGAAGATATTGCCGCTCTCTTGCTTAGGCTCCACCAGCGGTGTCAAAGCAATAATCACGATGGATACCGAGAACACACCCATCGCTATGTACAGCAGAGGCGTTACATCCGCCATGGAGGTCTGCTTCGTAACCTCACCTATCAACACACCCGCTAACATCGGGGTCAGAGTACCCGCCAGCGAGTTCAGAGAACCACCTATCTGCACATACTGATTACCACGGTTACCACCGCCGCCCAACAGGTTGAGCATAGGATTCACCACCGTGTTCAGCACACACACCGCAAAGCCACAAACAAAAGCACCCAGCAAATAGATAAGGTAGTTCAGATTCATCAGTCCACCCAAAATAGCAGTTTCGGCACCCGTCTGAGAGGACAAGTATTGGATACATATACCCACCAAGCCCAATACCAAGCCTACCAAAGCCGTTTTCTTGTAACCAATCTTGGATATCATAATCCCCGCGGGAATACCCATGAACAGGTAGGCAGCAAAGTTCATCATGTTACCCATCATACCTGCCCAGTCATACTGGAACTTCCAAATAGTACCAAACGGGGCAGCCATGTTCGTTACAAACGAAATCATAGCGAAAAGAAACATCATTGCAATGATTGCAATAATCCGAAGTGAAGACGAAGATTGTTTTGTCATGATAGTTAGTTATTTAATGTTAATTAGTTATCGGAGTTATCCGAGTTATCCGAGTAATCGGAGTTATCCGAGTAATCGGAGTTATCGGAATTATCAGAGCATGGGCGCTCATAATTCCTAATTCATAATTCCTAATTCTCACAGTCGCTCTTGGAGGAAGCGCATGAAGCGGCGGTGGAGGTGGGGGTAGTTGTTACCTCGCTTCAGGAAGTGGTTGTCGTAGGGGTAGAGTTGCAGGTCAAACTGCTTGCCGGCTTCCACCAAGGCATTGATATACTGCAAACTGTGCTCGGGATGTACGTTGTCGTCCGCCAAGCCGTGCACCAGCAGGAGGTCGCCCCGCAGGTCTTTCGCCCGCGGCAGCAGGCTGCTCTCGGTATAGCCGAACTCATTCACCTGCGGGCGGCACATATAGCGCTCGGTGTATGCGGCATCGTATAGTTGCCAGTCGGTAACGGGTGCCACGGCGATGCCGCACTTGAACGGACTGTCTGCGCAGGACATCGTCCGCAGCGTCTGGTAGCCGCCGTAACTCCATCCCCAGAGACAGAGCCTGTCTTTGTCCACGTAGGGGAGCGACTGCATGTAGTGCGCCACCGCTATCTGGTCTTCCGCCTCCACCTTGCCCAACTGCATGTACGACGCATTGCGGAAGGCGCGTCCGCGGCAGTCCGTCCCCCGTGGGTCGAAGCATGCCACCACATAGCCCTGCTCCGCGAGGTAGTACTCCCAGCGTTTGCGCCAGCGGTTGAGCACCATCTGGCTCGCAGGACCGCTGTACTGCACCATCACCACGGGGTATTTCCTCCCCGCGTTGAAGCCCTTGGGCTTGATGATATAGCCGTTGAGCCCGCCGTCCGTCTGCACGAACTCCGCCTCGGGCAAGCCTGCCGCCTGCCAAGCCTCAGCCACCGCGGCGTTGTCCTTCACCACTTCCTTGCGCTGCACCGCCGCCGTCTTGGGGTTAACAATATATAAGGTGTATTGCGGAGGGGTCATAAGCGATTGGTAGCAGTCCAGCATGCGGCGGTAGTCCGCCGAGAAACGCAGGCTGTGCATACCGTCGTCGGGCGTGAGCGGCGTGGTAGTGCCTTTCTTGACGTTCAGCGCCATGCCTTGTCGCGTGAGCGGCGTAGTCGCCTGAGAATAGTAGAGCATACCGTTCGGCTCGTCGTAGCCGTAGATAGCGGTCAGGTCAATACCGTCCGCCGTGAGTTGGCGAAGCATCTTGCCCTGCGCGGAGTAGAGGTAAGCACTGCGCCAGCCGTTGCGCTCCGAGAGCACTATGAAGCGGTTGTCCGACAGCCATTGCCACTCATCAAACAACTGAAAGTCAATGAAGTAGTCCTTCGACTCTTCCTTATAGAGCGGGCTCACCACGGTGGATTTGGGGTTGCAGGAAAGCAGTTCCTGCCTGTTCTGGTCGCGATTGAGTTTCAACACCAACAGTTGCGCCGGCTGGTCTTTGACGATGTTCGTCCAGCGCAGGCGCGGCAGGTAGCATTCCTCATCGGCGGTATGCGTGGGAATGGTGCGAATGGCTTTGGTAGCAATGTCATAGACGCAGAGCGTGGCGCGGGGGATGGTCTTGCCCGCGCGCGCATAGCGAATAGTAAGGTCAGGCAAGACGCAACTATCCACTGCCGACTGGTCCAAGCGGATGAACGCCAACTGCTTGGAGTCGGGCGAGAAAGCAAAGAGACAGGTGGTGGAGAACTCCTCTTCGTAGAGCCAATCGGCTACGCCATTGATGATGTTCGGGTTCTCATCGGTGGTTACCGCCACCTCGGTGCCGAAGTCCAACTTATGGAGATAGAGGTTGTTGCCCTTGGCAAAAGCGATGTAATGTCCGTTGGGCGACATGACAGCATCGCGTACCGCGCAGTCCGTCAGCGGCTTACGTGTCTGTTTAAGTGTATCGAGGATAGTGTAATCCGCCAAGAAAGAGCGGCGGAAGAGGGGCTGCGGATTGGTGTATTCGAGTCGGTAGCGCCCTGCGGGTACATTACCCAAAAGGCTGTCCATCTGCGCCTCGGAGAGGGTCTCGGCGTCGTACTTACCGCCTAAGATGTCGTCCAGCGTGTCCGCCGCAGCGAAGCATGAGAGGCAAGCGCAGAGCACGATGAGGGCAAGACGCTTTAGCGATATGCGCGATGTAGGGTATGAATGATTGGATGAGCGTGTAATCATAAGTTATTGCTGCAAAAATCGGGGCAAAGATAGCACTTTTTTTTGATATATGCAAATAAAAAACGTATTTTGTCAAAAATACAAGCATAAATCCGCGGACTTGCTATTGTGGTGTCGTTGCGACTCGTCAAAGAATCAGCCGACTGTGGAAATCGTGTCGGTATCGTCTCGGTATCGTCTCGGTATGCTCGGCTTAATCACCCACGAATCACC
>JBJECJ010000099.1:0-5300 GCA_051870955.1 Paludibacteraceae bacterium
ATGGCGCGGGCGTCCACGGGCGTTACATAGCCCACCTTCCCGTTCGGTACTATCTCCGCCAGTCCGCCCACGTCGGTTACCAACATCGGCTTGGAGAAGTGGTATGCCACCTGCGTTACGCCGCTCTGCGTGGCGGACTTATACGGCTGCACGATGAGGTCGGCTGCGGAGAAATAGACGCGCACCTGCTCGTTGGGGATGAACTGCGTATGCCAAAGGATTTGCCCCTCCAAGCCGAGTTCTTTCTCCAACTGCGCATACTGCTCGGCGTTGTTGTAGAACTCGCCCGCTACGAGCAGCCGCACCTTCTCCCCCCGCAGGCGCGGGTCAGCGTAGGCGCGCATGAGGAGGTCAAGCCCCTTGTAGTCGCGGATGAAGCCGAAGAAGAGCAGGTAGCGGTAGCCGCTCTCTAAGCCCAGTTGCTGCTGTGCCTGCGCCTGTGGCAACGGCTCGCCGAAGTTGTCGTAGAGCGGGTGCGGACAGAGGGCGACACGCACGGGACTCGGCTTCGGCAGGAAACGCTCGCAGTCGCGCTTCACGCTGTCGGACATCGCCACGAAATGGTCTATGCTGCGCACGAAATAGCGTATCAGCCATTTGTCCCAGAAATGCGGCTCGTGGGGTATCACGTTGTCGAGAATCGACACCACGCGTATGCCCTGCCTGCGTGCCAGCCGCGAGATAGTGCCCAAGCAGGGCGCCATGAGCGGAATCCAGAACTTCACCACCATCAGGTCGGGTCGGATACGACGGAGCAAGCGCGCCGTCTTCCACCACGAGAAGGGATTGACCGAGTTCATCACGCGCGTGATTCGCAGGTCTGTCGGCGCAGGCTCGTCGGAATACTGCGTCTTCCCCGGGAAGAGGAAGTCGGGATACTGGAGGGTGAAAGTCAGGATTTCCACCTCGTGCCCCTCCGCCATAAACTGCCGCGCCAGCCGCTCGTTGTAGGTAGCGATACCGCCGCCGCGATAGGGCCACGATGTGCCAAGGATAACTATTTTCATGGTTCGTTTTCTATTTTGAATTATCAGAAGCGGAAATTTATGGGGATTGTGTATCTTACTCGCATCGGCTTCCCGTCTTGCGTCCCGGGTTTCCACTTCGGCATAGCCTTTATCACCCGCATTGCCTCCCCCACCAAGGCTTCTACGGCTTTTATCTCCGCGGATGTGAGGTCAGACAACAATATGGTCTCTTTTCGGCTTTCCTGACGACCTGCCGATATATGGCTGATATTCGAGACACTGATATCCGTAATACTTCCGTCTCTATCCACTACAAAAGAGCAAATCACCCTCGCCTGCACCCTTTGTTCCATAGCCAATATCGGATAACGCACCTCTTCAGACAAAAACCGAAACAGTGCCTGTTGACCACCACGAAAAGAAGGCATTTTGAAGGACTCATCCAATTTGGGCTCTATGATATCTTCCTCGGACTGCGGCGATTTCACATCCAGCGAGTTGCCAATCTGTCCCATTATCTTTTTGGACTTATCCGGCGAGTAAGTGCGAACAGAGATAAAGAACGTGTTGCCCTCTTGCGCACTTGCTGCCAGATACTCGTAGGTATCTCCATACGCATTAGCCCCTAACTTGAACCGAATAGTCTGACCTACAGCAGGAAGGTCTCCAAGCGTGCAGGTCTCAACGGTATCGGCAGAGAAGTGGTAGGCTGTGTCGGCAAACTGCCGCTGCATGATTCTGGTCATTGCACCAAGCAAGGCGGAAGGCTTTTGCAGCACGGTGTCATACACACAATAGACATACACTCGCTTCGATATATCCAGCGACCAATAGGAAAATTGAAAGCCGTTCCCAAAATCCGCATGCACCGTCGTATCTTTCATCCACACACCATCTACCTCAAAAGACATGTTGCGGAAACGGATGTTGGTAGTAACGCGAGACGCCGCATTTGCTGCAACCATACAGCAAGTGCACATGAACATAGCCACAAAAAGAATTGTCTTTTTCATATTTTTATTAGTTAGATATCACTGACATATTCGGTTAAACTCCTTGGGGATAGGTGTCTCAAAGTGGACGGTCTGTTCCGTGGCGGGGTGGATGAACTCGAGCACACGAGCATGCAAGCAGAGGCGGTCGGCAGGCGAGAACTCGTTGCCGTGTCCGTACTTGCGGTCGCCCGAGACGGGGTGCCCCTTAGACGCAAGGTGCACGCGAATTTGATTGGTGCGCCCCGTCTCGAGGTTCAGTTCCACCATCGAGAGGTCTTTCTCTGCGTTCTCACGGATGACCTTGTAGTTGGTAATCGCGATGTCGCCCCCGTCGTCCACAGGCGAGGAATAGACCATGGCGTTGCGTTTGTCCTCGGTGAGCCATGTGGTGATTTTGCCCTCTTTCTGCTCGAAAAGCCCCTCGGCTACTGCCACATAGGTGCGCTTCGTAACCAGTTGCCGCCAGTAGGTGCGCATGTAGTGCTGCAACTCCGGCGACTTGGCGAACACCAGCAGTCCGCTCGTCTCTCGGTCGAGACGATGGACGGTATAGATACCCGCGCGCGCGTTCTGCCGGCGGACATAGGCTTTCAGGATGGAGAACGCCGTGGTCTCGGTAGAGCCCGGGAAGGTGGGCACCGTGAGTAGCCCCACCTGCTTCTCCACCACGATGAGGTGGTCGTCCTCAAACACAATGCGCAGTTTGGGATGGTTCAGTTGGATGTTCCCCCTGCCGCTGCTGATGACCACCGTGTCGCCGCTGTTGAGCGGGGTGTCGTGGCGGGTCTGCACCACGCTGTTCACCGTTACGCGGCGCTGGCTGAGGAGTTGCTTGACGCTGGTCTTTGCCATGCCTCCCATCTTCGACTGTATGAAATCGAGCAGGGTAGCCGGCTGCTCCACACGGAGCGAAGTATCGTCTTTTTTCTTGTACATATATGAAACTTCGTGTTTATACGCCCCGAATCATCGGGGCTGTTAGGAACTGCGTGTTAGGAACTTCGTGTTTACAAAAAGATAATCAATTTTTTCTCAGTCTCTGCCATGCGAAGAAGGCAGAAGCGTTGATAACGAGGTAGAAAAGGAAGAGAACAATGCAGTAGATATTCCCGAGTAGGACGTAGAATAGTATGCCTGCGAGGCTGTACACCACCCACCATATCCAAGCGTCCATCTTCTGATAGATAAGCCAGAAGTTCGCCATCACGGAGGAGGCAATCATCACCGCCCCTGCCAGTTTGAGCAGCCATTGGTCAGCCCATGCGTCGTGGTTCAGCACTAGCGTGGTGAAGGCATAGTCCGCCACGATGATGAGCAGAGCGAGTGTGAGCGTCAGCCCCTGCCGCCAGCCGTGCAGATACTCGGGGCGGAAAGGCTCCGCCGTGGGTTTCGTAGTCTTCGTTGTTGGCGTTATCTCCGCGGGCGAGACGCCCGCGCCCCCAGTCGTTGCTGTCAGTTTCTTGCGCCACGTGATGAGCGACAGGACCATGAAGGGGATGAAGATACCTATCTGCAAGAAGGTGAGGTCGTAGTTGCCTTGCAGCGCGAACTGTGTGCCCAGCAGCACCGCCATGACGATACCGCCGATGAAGCCCGTGTAGTTCCGCGGGTTGCGGATAGTGAGCACATACGCCGTACCCACTACGCTGGCGGGAATACCCACGATGAAAGCGGCGCTGTCCCATTGCAGCAGCACGCCGCGCAACGGCTCGCAGAACCGCTCAACCACCAGCAGCACCACAAACAGCGCCGCATAAATCCCCGCCGAAAGCAGCAACATCCGCCCGAGTTCTTTGTATAGGTCTTTCTTTGCCATAGTAGGTTTGCGTATTCTGAATAATCGGAGTATTCGGAGTATTCTGAATTATCGGATAATCTTTAAGCTAACCAACAAGCCTTGCTCCCATAAAAAAACACAAAGGCGGACTTCTGAGTCCGCCTTTGCATGTTATTATTAGTTGCGTTTACGGTTGCCGTAGCGCGACATGAACTTATCCACACGACCGGCGGTGTCGACGAGTTTCGATTTGCCGGTGTAGAAGGGGTGGCTGGTGTTGGAGATTTCCAACTTGATGAGCGGGTACTGTACGCCGTCTATCTCGATGCTGTCTTTGGTGGCAGCAGTGGAGCGGCTGAAGAACTGAGTACCGTCGGACATATCTTTGAAGACTACCACGCGGTAGTTTTCGGGATGAATTCCTTGTTTCATTGTCTTTACAGTCTTAGGGTTAAACAATTACTCTGCAGCCACTACGTTCAGATGAATGTCTGCTTTTACCTCGCGGTGGAGACGCGCCTGTGCGGTGTGCTCACCCACTGCCTTAATCGGCTCTGCGATGGTAATCACCTTCTTGTCGATGTTTATCTCTTGTGCAGCGAGTGCGTTGGAGATTTGCGTCGTGGTAACGGTACCGAAGATTTTGCCGTCTTCGTTAGCCTTTACGGTCACGGTGATTACGGTCTCTGCCAACTTGGCAGCCAGTGCCTGTGCGTCAGCCAGCAACTTGGCCTGCTTGTGTGCCTGTTGTTTCAGGTTCTCTGCCAGTTGTTTGCGGTTGCTCTCGTTAGCGATGATGGCAATCTTGTTGGGCAACAGGTAGTTGCGGCCATAGCCGTCGCGTACTTTTACGATATCGTTCTTGAAACCGAGGTTTGCAAGGTCTTGAATCAAAATAACTTCCATGATGTCTTTTGTTTTTAGGGGTTCAACACTTATTTCATCATATCGGTTACGTAGGGCAGCAATGCCAGATGGCGTGCTTTCTTCACTGCCTGAGCCACTTTGCGCTGATATTTCAGGCTGGTTCCGGTGATACGGCGGGGCAGAATCTTGCCTTGCTCGTTGAGGAACTTCTTGAGGAACTCAGGGTCTTTGTAGTCGATGTACTTAATGCCGGATTTCAGGAAACGGCAGTACTTTTTCTTCTTCTGCTCGGTTGTTTGCGGAGTCAGATAGCGGATTTCTTCGTTCTGTGCCATGATTAAGCCTCCTCTTTTTTGAAGTTGTTACGACGTTTTTCTGCGTACTCGAAAGCGTACTTGTCCAGACGGGTAGTGAGGAAGCGGATTACGCGCTCATCACGGCGGAACTCAGTCTCGAGCGTAGCGATAAAGGCGGGTTCTACATCAAACTGCAGCAAGGCATAGAATCCCGTTGTTTTACCTTGGATGGGGTAAGCGAGTTGCTTCATGCCCCACTCCTCACGGTTCAGGATGGTACCGCCATTCTGCGTGAGAAGGTTCTCGAATTTGTCAACCGCTTCCTTCATCTGTGGTTCAGACAAAACGGGAGTCAACACGAAAGCGGCTTCGTAATGATTTAACATAATGTTAGTTA
>JBJECJ010000100.1:0-5264 GCA_051870955.1 Paludibacteraceae bacterium
AATGGAAGTGGTCAGCGGGTTTAGCCGTGAGTGTTATGGTTTCTCCGTAGTTGAACGTGCCGGTACCTGATACCGTACCGTTCTCGCCGCTTGCCGTTACGGTGTGTTGGTCGATAGCGAACACCGCCGTCAGTGTTACATCGCCGGTTACTTCTACCTCACGCGGGTTGGTGGTAACACCGTCGCTCCACTTTACGAAATGGAAGTGGTCGGCAGGAGTTGCGGTCAGCGTTGTGGTTGTCCCGTAGTCAAATGTGCCGGTACCTTTTACTGTACCGTTGGTGCCGCTTGCGGTTACGGTGTGTTGGTCGATAGCGAACTCCGCGGTCAGGGTTACATCGCCAGTTACTTGGATATCACGGGTAGCAGTCTCTACGCCGTCGCTCCACTTCACGAAATGGTAGTGTGCTGCGGGTGTCGCGGTGAGCGTTGCGGTGCTACGTTCTTCGTATATTCCGCCGCCGGAGACGCTTCCTTTGGTAGCATCACAATCGGCGGTTATCGTCATAAGAATAGCAAGGTCGTTTCTGTTGCGGAGACGCAATTCTGCATCGCCCCAAACAAGACCTGTTGCATTCAGTTTTCTGGTCGGTATGGGTTGGTTAACCAAGTCGCAGATGGGAGTTTCTCCGTCATTGCCTACGGAATTGCAGACACTAACAATAAAAGACTCTTCCGATGTGGAGGCATCTACTTTTGCACATTTTCCCCAACCATGGGAGTCGTTTTTAATATTTTGAAGGGACACATCAAAGGTTGGTACGCCTTCTTTGGGCAGGAGTGTTGCGTCTTTGATACTAACCACCTCAAAAGGATGTTGTGCGAACTCGGATACACTAACCACCTTAGGCACGATAGGATTGTTGGTACTTATTACCCTAAAGTCCGGTTGCTTAATGGAGTCGTTGGTCATTAGGCAAGTAGCCCAATCCGTAAATTGCATGCCCGTTACTTTGTTTCCTACCTCCATCAAGTCTATGATATTGATGTTGTCAGCGTCTATAGTATCTCTTTGGATGTACACGGAGTCGCGCCTAATGACCCAGGCACCTGTTGCATCTTGGAGAACTGCCAGATTATAACGCAAGTCTGCTCGTCCATAGCAGAAAGAGTGGGTTACCAGCGCCTCACCATTGAACTTCACTTTGAGCATTTGCAAACCGTTTCCTTGTTTATAAGCGTCTTTTAGTTCTGCAATGGTGGAGCATTCTATCAACTTGTTGGCATTCCAACTAATTTTAATGTCTCTCTTCACATCTCCGCAAGATAGGGTAACTTGCATCGTTTCACCAAATGCTATTTTGTTTGGTTTTGCTATGATGGTAACATCCGCACCGTTTGCGCTTTCTACTTCTGCTTTTGGTAGTTCTGCTCTGCTAAACGTTACTTCGTCAGGTCGGTCGCTTTCCAGTGTTACGGTTCCCTCACTGAGACTGGCTCCTTTGACGTTGATGGTAGTAGAATAGGTCTGCCCTACCTCCATGAAATCTTCGGCTATGTCCACGGCTGACGGACTCACCGCGATATGCGGGAAGGAGGCTGCCGCTCCTGCTTCAAAAAGAGATTCCCAGTCGGTAGTTACTTTCATCTCATCGATAAACACCTTGGTTTGTTGTGCCGAGCCTTCCGTAAGGAGTACCGTACTAATACTACTGATATCTGCTATTCCCGTGGGTGCGAGGGCTATTGTTGGTTCATCCGGTTGTACGGGAGTAGGATTGATGTATAGATTTACAATGTCATTATAGTCTCCACCGGGCTGGAATCTGTATTCCACTACTACTAAGATGTCTGTATTGGCAGAATAGATTGTATTGTCAAATTCGACTTTTTCCTTTCCAGTCATGCCTTCATTGAGTTTGCTGAGACCAAACTTAAAACCGATGGGGCTGCCATTCTCCATTACGGTTTGTGTATAAACGCGTGCACAGAGTTGCGATGCGTTGTTACCATTTCCTAAACAGAACAAATAGCCGCCGTTGGAATTTGCCGATAGGTCTGTGCTGGATGAATAATTACGTAGTTGGTCAATGTTGACTAATGCCGAAAGAAAGACACTGCCACTTGACTGGGATGCAAAATTATACCAAGCACTGCGGGCTTTACTATCTGTACCCAAAGTAAGTCGATTACCTACTCCTGTGGAAGCATAATACTCTCTGGTTAGATTACCGGACACAACTTTGATTGTGGCAGGCTTATTAGTGCTATAGGATGTTAGTCCATAATATATCCACTTTCCTGTGGTAGTGGTAGACGTAGAATTACTTGCTAAATTTCCCGTGCTTTGGGAGAATGGTTCGTGCAGCAGGGTTGCCGCATGGACGGTGGTGAAAGCAAAAATGATTGCTAACAAACTAAGTAAACCTTTTCTCATACATCATTGGTTTTTAGTTAATGAATAAAATATATAAATTAGAACACCAGTTTAAACGGTCGTCTAAACTGTTGCGTTTTTTATGCCTTTTTCCCCACTGTTTTCTACCCCCTTCTATGCGCCAGTTTAGACGACCGTCTAAATTGGTGCGTTTGGGAACAACAGGAGTATTATCAACCTGCGGCGCAAAGGTACTACTTATTTTTTATATATGCAAATAATTGTGTAATTTTTACGAAAAAGATTACATTTTTAATTGTTTTCTGTGCGGAAATAATTGTCTTTTGTTAATATATGAGTAAATTTTGTCCAAAATAATATGGGCAAACAATGGTTGGTGGTTAGTGTGGTGTCTTCACAGCAGCAGGGATAGCAGCACGAAGAGCCAGTGGGCGGCGAAGGCGGCGGCGATGCCGCCGATGGTGTGGGCGAGGATGGCTTTGGAGGTGAGGCAGCGGTATCCTATAGAGTCGAGCATGGCGGTGTGGGTGCTTAGGAAGCCGCTCCAGCACATGCCGATGGCGGTGAAGACCGCGATGGCGTTGCCGTCTATCCAGCCCTGCTCCATGAAGGAGGGGATGAGCCCCAAGGCGGCGCCGACGGCACCCAGTGCGGTGATGGGGAAGGCTACGAGGTGCGGGTCTTGCAAGCCGAAGAGCCAGTCGAAGACAAAAGAGATTTTCCCTGCGAGCCACGGCAGGAGCGCCGTACCCTGGTAGGCGGCACCCGTGTAGCCGTCTGTGCCCGCGCCGAAAGTGAGCACCATGACCAGCGTAGAGATAATCAGCACCCCCGGGATGATGGCGATACCGACCTCCACGCCTGCCTTGCCGCCGTCCAAGAGGGCGTTGAGGATGCGGAGGAAGACAGAAGACCCACCCCTGCCCTCCCTACAAAGGGAGGGGGAAAGATTAGTTTCTATAGACGAAGGTAATTTATTCTCTCCCTCCCTTTGTAGGGAGGGCTGGGGTGGGTCTTGTTGGGGTGGGTCTTGGGCTTGCTCTTCTTTGTAGTGGGGGTATTGTTTTAGGATGAAGCGTTGCATGAGGCGGGTGGAGACGATGCAGCCGCAGAAGGCACCGAACAAGCCTACCAGCGGGGCGGCGATGAAGCCATGCCCGACCATGAAGACCATCACCAGCAGTCCCATACCGAACGCCGTGCCGAAATTGGTGAGCGAGATATACTCGTACTTGCGGAAGTAGCGCTTGAACTGCGGGTCTTTTGCCAGTGAGATGATGGCAGGGTTGTCGGAAAGGAAGGTCATGGCGGCACCCAAGGATGCCACGCCCGGGAGGTTGAAGAGCGGACGCATGAGCGGTCGCAGCAGTTTCTCCAAGAGCGTTACCACCCCGAAATCCACGAACAAGCGTCCGATGGCGCTCGTGATGACGCAGATACCCATAAGGTAGAAGACCGTGTTGAGCAGGAGGTCGTGCGCCGTGTTCATGATGGTGTTGAGCGCGTTGGCGAGCCCCATCACCCTTGCCAGATAGGCGAACAAGCCGATGACGGCGAGCAGGCAGAGGATGGGGGAGAGGTAGGTGCGGAGTTTTTGACTGAGCGGTGAACGTTTGGTGTGTGGTTTCATGGTATGATGTTGTTTGGATGATAGGCAGCGGGAAGCGAGGGGATTCTCTGCTGAAAGTCTCGGTATGCCCTGCTGAATAGTACGGGAATAGCACGGGAATAGTACGGGAATTGTACGGGAATTGTACGGGAGAGTCTCGGGATGGTCCGTTATCTATTCCTCGTATTTCCCGTTGACCTTGGTGGGTTCGAGGTGGATGTTGATGTGCGTCTGGTCGCCGAAGCGTTGCTTGAGTTGTTGCTCGATGGCGGAGGCGTGTTTGTGCGCCACGGTGAGGGGCGTGTTGCCGGGCATGCGCAGGTGCATCTCGATTGCTACGCGGTTGCCGAGGCGGCGCGTGCAGAGGTGGTGCAACTCGCTGAGTTCTGTATCCGCAGCGACGATGGCGCGGATTTCATTCTCGTTCTCCTCGGGGAGGCTCTGCTCCAAGAACTCGCTGATGGCGCCGTAGGTGAGTCGCAGGGCAGTGAGCACGATGAACACCGACACGACGAGTGCCGCGATGGGGTCGAGGATAGTCCATCGCTGCCCCAGCAGGATGGCGCCGCCGATACCCAGCCCCGTGCCGATGGATGAGAGCGCGTCGGAGCGATGGTGCCAAGCATTGGCTTTGAGGGCTTCGGAATCCACCTGCTTGGCGACCCGAATGGTCAGCCAGTAGGTCAGTTCTTTGAGCACGATACTTGCTATGGCAGCCCAGAAAGCAATCCAGCCGGGTTGCGCCAGCGTCTCGCCATTCCATACTTGGATAATCTTCTCCACACCGTCCACGGCAATGCCGATGCCGACTGCCAAGAGCGCCAGACCGATACAGAGCGTCGCCAGCGTCTCGTACTTACCATAGCCGTAGGAGTGCTTGCGGTCGGCGGGACGGTTGCTGATTTTCACAAAGACCAGCACCACGATGTCCGTCAGGAAGTCGGACAGCGAGTGGACTGCGTCTGCTAACATGGCTGCCGAACCGCCTACTATGCCGGCTAAGAACTTGAACGCTAACAAAAGCGTATTGACTATGGTACCGAATACCGTGATTCGGGTGATACGTTGAACACGCGTTGGCATGAGGTAATTATGAATTAAGAATTAAGAAATAATCGTTCGTAGCGTAGCGAAGATAAGAATTATGAGGGCGTTACGGGGGTCAAAATATCTTTCACTACTTCTGCGGCGAGGCGGAAACCGAAGGTGCCTACCACGGGGGCGAGGGTGCCGCCGGCGGCAGAGATTTCCGGTGAGAAGGTGCAGAGGAACTTCTTAGCAGGTAGCATATCGGCTTTCTTCATGCGTGTGCGCAGT
>JBJECJ010000101.1:0-28232 GCA_051870955.1 Paludibacteraceae bacterium
CCTGTTTTGGCATAAAAAACACTTTTTTAGACAACTTTTTATTATAGTTCGTACTGTTTTTATTAACTAATGCGAATTAGAGATAAGATTTTAGTAAAACTTATTGGATGATTGAAGGCTTGATTTTCATTTTCGCACATATTATCCTATTTACTTATGGTAACATATGACTACGGCATACCACAAAAAACGAATTATCCCTATTTTTTCGTACAAAATATATTTTTATTTGCATATGTCAAAAAAAGTTACTACTTTTGCAGCGAAATACAACAATACCTGATATTTTCCATAGCGTGTAAGGCGAATTTGTATAACGACCAACTCTTAAATAGCTTAACCTAATAATCAATATTTATCAATTTCTAATTTTTTATGTTTATGAAAAAGTCATTTCTCTATGTTGCGCTGCTTGCTGTGGCGGTAGCATTTGTGGGTTGCAAGGACACCCAAACTCCCGAAACCGATACCACTAAGTTGTGGCCTGCCATGAGTGGCGACTATTGGGGATACATTAATGCAAAGGGTAACATGGTTATTACTCCTATGTACGAATCTGTAAGCACTTTCTCGTGCGGTTATGCGCTTGTACGGATGGAAGGTAGTGAAAAATCTATTTTTATCGACACCAAAGGGAAAATGCAGCAGGCAAGTTTTGATTATGCGAACCCGTTCTATTACAACTACTCACTCGTTGAGATGAATGATTTGTATGGACTTATGACTACCTCTTTCGACTTCTCGTGCCAACCGATGTATTATGATATGGGGGAAATGTCGGAAAATGGTTTGGTAGCCGCACGATTTACTGCTAATGACAAATGGGGCTACGTAAATGCCAAAGGTGAGAACAAGATTACACCTATATATGATGGCTGTTATCAATTCGAAGGCGGTGTGGCAGTAGTTCGTATAGGTAGCAAATATGGTGCTATTGATACGAAGGTCAATTATGTAATCCAACCCACATACGACTATTTGCGCCCCAGAGGACATGGTCTAATTGCGTTTATTCAAAACGATAGAGTGGGTCTTATGAATGCCGGCGGAAAGATTGTAGCGCAACCTATCTACTATGGAATTGGATACATGTATGACAATGACCTTATTCCTGTATGTATTAATAACGATAAGTGGGGATATATCAACAAGAGTGGTGATTTGAAGATTGCAACTATCTACGATGCTGTTACTCCCTTTTACCAGGGCTATGCAGTGGTTTACCAAGGTGATGTAGAGCGCCTTATTGATACCAAGGGAAACATCGTTATGACGCTTCCCAAGGGCGAGGAATTTGCAACGGTAATGCACAATGGTTTAATTCTAATAGGTTCTGAGCAAGATAACGGAGATCGGACATACAAGTACGTTGATAAAGACTACAAGGTGGCTTATCAATGGACTGTAAGTTACTCCTCATGGGATGCGCCTGCCAAGAAAGTATCTCGTCAAGAGCGTCTGGAGAACTTGATAGAGAACACTATCCATTTCGATTCACGCAATTTGTAATTGTGGCTTGTGGCAGGGATGACCCACACACTCATCCCGGAACAATAACCCACACAACACACCCGAGAAATATCATCCATCGCGAATGATTGAGCGCATAAAAGACTCCCGTTGCCCATAACAACTACAGGAGTCTTTTTTGTTTTGACTTGAAACCTGTTTATCCCCTCCACAAAAAATATGACTATTCAAAAGCAATTATAGAACGAAAAAAGGCTGCCTAACTCGACTTGTTAGACAGCCTTTTTACGTTGTCCATCTTACCACCTCCTCGGCTTGCTGTTCCATCCGGAGTAAGACCGACTATTTATAGTGCGAACGGGCGGCAGAAAGGCATTCTCGTAGTGGCTCAGTTCCTGCACCTCCTGCGTCTCGGGGTGGAGTAGGATACCAATGATATCAAACCGAACGGCTTTCTCTATGCGATGGTACTTCACATACGCATTGGCGGCTGCTACGATATGGCGCTTTTTGGCTTCGTCCACGTATGCCGCCGGAGTCTTGTCGCCAAACAGCGTGGTGCGCGTCTTCACCTCTGCAAACACTATCGTATGCTTGTCTTCGGCGATGATATCCATCTCCAAATGCCCCAGCCGCCAGTTGCGTTCCCGTATCTTCAGTCGTTTTTGCGTCAGCAAATTAGCGGCTATGTCCTCGCCCAATTTACCAATATCATTATGCAGAGCCATACGTTACAACAATGTAAAGTGCGTTGCGGTTAATTTCAAACATATAATCATCGTATAATTAACCATCAATTCTTCGTTGCAAATTATACGAATAATTACACGATAATTATATGTTCTATGGTCTTACTCCACCGTTACCGACTTTGCCAAGTTGCGCGGCTGGTCCACATCGCAGCCTTTCACTACGGCGATATGGTATGCCAGCAGTTGCAGCGGGATGACGGTCAGCAGCGGCGTGAGACACTCTTCCGTCTCCGGCACGGTAATCGTGAAATCGGACATATTGCTTACCAGCACATCGCCTTCGGTTACCACGCTGATGACACGCCCCTTGCGCGCCCTTATCTCCTGTATGTTCGACACCACTTTCTCATATGTGCCGCAGTGCGGAGCCACCACCACCACGGGCATCTCCTGCGAGATAAGCGCGATAGGTCCGTGCTTCATCTCCGCAGCGGGATAGCCCTCCGCGTGGATATAACTGATTTCCTTCAACTTCAGTGCCCCTTCCATCGCCACGGGGTAGTTGTAGCCGCGCCCGAGGTAGATGAAGTTCTGCGCGTAGGTAAAGGTCTTCGCGAAGTCGGCTATCTGCTTGTCCTGCTCCAGCACTTTCGCAATCTTGTCGGGAATCAGCGCCAACTCATGCACTACGCGCAGATACTGCTCCTCGTCCATCGTGCCTTTGGCGCGACCTATGCAGAGCGCGAGCATGGTGAGCGCGGTAACCTGCGCGGTGAAGGCTTTGGTGGATGCCACGCCAATCTCGGGTCCCACGTGGGTGTAGCAACCGCTGTCCGACACACGGGGTATAGATGCACCCACCACGTTGCATATTGAGAAGATAAACGCCCCTTTCGCTTTCGCTAACTGAATGGCAGCCAGCGTGTCGGCAGTCTCGCCCGACTGCGAGATGGCTATCACCACATCGTCTTTGTTGATGACAGGCTTGCGGTAGCGGAACTCGCTCGAGTACTCCACCTCCACGGGCACCTGCGCAAACTCCTCCATCGCGTACATCGCTATCAGTCCTGCATGCCATGACGTGCCGCACGCGGTGATGATGATACGCTTCGCGTTCACGAAGCGCTCTTTGTTGTCGATAAAGCCTGAGATGGCGATGTTGTTCTGGTCCACGTTCACACGCCCGCGCATAGAGTCCGCCAGCGTGCGCGGCTGTTCGTAAATCTCCTTGAGCATGAAATGCGGGTAGCCGCCTTTCTCCAACTGCGACAAGGTTAACTCCAATTTCTTTATCTCTGGCGTCTTGCGCACGTTGCCTATCGTGGTGATATCCAGTTCTTTGCCGCGCTCCAAGGTAACCACTTCCTCATCGTTGATATACACTACTTTGTCCGTATATTCCACAATCGGCGTGGCATCCGAAGCCAAGAAATACTCATCTTCGCCTATGCCGACCACCAGCGGACTGCCTTTCCGCGCTGCTACCAGCACGTTCGGGTTCGACCTGTCTAATACGGCTATCGCGTATGCTCCCACCACTTGGTTCAATGCCAACTGCACAGCGGTCTTCAAGTCCACCTTGTCCGTGCGTTTGGTGTATTCTATCAACTGCACCAGCACCTCCGTGTCGGTGGCGGACTTGAAGGTGTAGCCGTGCTGCTGCAAGCCCTGCTTGAGCACAGAGTAGTTCTCGATGATACCGTTGTGGATAATCGCCAACTCCTCCGATTCGGAGTAGTGCGGGTGGGCATTTACTGTGCTCGGCTCCCCATGCGTTGCCCAGCGCGTGTGCGCAATGCCGATGGTGCCACGTATATCTTTGTCTTGGGCAAAGGCTTCCAGTTCCGCCACTTTGCCCTTTGCCTTATAGACATTCAGTTTCCCCTCGGGGTTGATGAGTGCCACACCCGCACTGTCGTACCCGCGGTACTCCAAGCGATGCAGTCCCTTGATTAACACAGGATAAGCCTCACGCTTACCAATATAGCCAACAATTCCACACATAGGTTTATTATATTTACGATTTACGATTTACGATTTACAATTTTACTGCTCTATCATCGGATTACTCAGATAATTCTGATTATTCCGACCACTCCAATTCCTCAGAGCATGAGCCCTCTTAATTCTTAATTTTTAATTCTTAATTAGTTGGGTCTTTGTCTTTATTCTCCGTATCGCCTCTTCCGTCCGCTTCGGGTCGCCGAAGGCGGAGAAGCGCACATAGCCTTCGCCCTCGTTGCCGAAGCCTACGCCCGGCGTGCATACCACCTGACACTCTTCCAGCAACCTGTCGAAGAACGCCCACGAGCCCATGCCTCTCGGTGCGCGCACCCACACGTAAGGTCCGTCCGTGCCGCCGTACACTGCCAGTCCGCATTCGCTCAGCGCCTCGCGTATCCGCCGCGCGTTGTTCATGTAGCCCGCTATCTGCGCCATCACCTGCTCGTGCCCCTCTTCGGTCAGCACCGCCTGCGCACCGCGAAGCGAGATGATACTCGTGCCGTTGTATTTCGTACACTGCCGGCGATACCACAGCGCGTTGAGCGACACCTCCTCGCCCTTGTTATTCACACCATATAGGGCTTTCGGCACTATCGTGTAGCCGCAACGAATACCCGTGAAACCTGCCGTCTTGCTGAAACTGCGCACTTCTATCGCACACTTCTTGGCACCCTCTATCTCATAGATACTATGCGGCACATCGGGCGACTGGATAAATGCCTCGTAGGCGGAGTCGAAGATTATCAGCGACCTGTTCGCCCGCGCATAGTCCACCCACGCCTGCAACTGCGTCCTATTCATCGCTATGCCCGTCGGGTTGTTGGGCGAGCAGAGGTAGATGATGTCGGCTTTCTCCGTGGGCGGCACGGGGCAAAAGCCGTTCTCCGCGTTGCAGGGCAGCATCATCAGCCGCGACCATTGCCCTGCCTCCTCCTGCCATTCGCCTGCGCGCCCCGCCATCACATTCGTATCCACATATGCGGGATAGACAGGGTCGGTTATCGCCACGCGGTTGTCCGTGCCGAGGATGTCGCTCAGGTTGCCGAGGTCGCTGCCCGCACCGTCCGACACGAACACTTCGTCGGCATCTATCGCAATGCCGAGGCGCTGATAATCGAAGGCGGCTATCTGCTCGCGCATCCATGCAGGTCCCTGCTCCAAACCATACCCGTGAAAAGTGCGTTTGTCTGCCTGCTCCTCCACAGCGCGGTGCATGGCTTCTATCACGCACGCCGCCAACGGACCCGGCACATCACCTATCCCCAAGCGGATGATATCCGCCTCGGGGTGCGCCTGTTTGTAAGCCGCCGTGCGGTTCACTATCTCCGTAAACAGATACCCCGCCCGCAGCAGGCAAAAATTACTATTGACACGAACCATCTTTGTACAATAAAAAAACGCCGCAAAGGTACGATATTTTTTTTAATTATGCAAACCTTTCTGCGTTTTTCTTTAATTTTTGTAATGAGATACACCCCTACGCACGAATCAATGGACTATTAACGGAATACAAGATGAACGTTTAATGGTCTTTAACGGAGGATGACTAAGAAAGAACCGCTGCTTATCCGAAGATAAACAGCAGTTCTCCCAATCGTGTCTTGTAAAGCCATATACGCGAAGAACATTCGCTATAGTCAGTACTTCTCAACGCTCTCGGGGCGGAGTAGGGTGCGGATGGTCTTGCCCACGTTGATAAGGTGGTCGGCGATACGCTCGGAGTCGCTTGCTAACTCCAGATACTCCGCGCCCACCACGGGGATATACTCGTCTGCCGATAGGCGCTCCACGTTGCGGTCTGCCATCTGGTCGGTCAGTTTATCCACTTGGTCTTCCTGCCGATTGGCGTCTTCCAGTGCCTCAAGGCTCACCTCCATATATGCCTTCATCACGCTCTGATAAACGCCGAACACCCCTTCACGCACCTGCTCTATCTCCTCTTTCAACTTGTTGGAGAACGCCACCTTATGGTCGCGTAGCACCTCCGCATACTCAATGATATTGGTCGCGTAGTCGCCTATGCGCTCCAAGTCGCCAATGCTGCGGATGGTGGTGGACAGGTAGCGGTGGTCTATCTCGTTCAGCGGCTTGGAGTTCAACCGAACGACATACTGCACGAGGAAGTTATTCAGGTAGTTCAGTTGCGCCTCGTTGCGGTCGAACTCCTCTTTCTGGCGGAAGTCTTGGCTGCAAATCATCGAGATAGCCATATCGTAGTTGTGCATCGCCACTGCCGCCATGTGCTCTATCTCTAACTTCACCTGCCGAACGGCAATAATCGGTGTGCGGAGCATCTTCTCATCCACAAAGAAGAAGTGCGGCTTTGCCGACTCGCCTTTCTCCACGGCGAAGTTGTCGGGGATTATACGGCACACGATGTTCACCAGCAGGTTTGTCAGCGGCAACATCACTACCACCGTCGCGCAGTTGAATATCGTGTGGAACATAGCCATCTGCACTTGCGGCGCATCGGGGAACATGCGCTCGAAGAGGATACCGAAGTCCAGTTCGCCCTTCGTGGCAAGATAGAGGATAAACGCCACTATTAGGAATACTATTACACCGAATAGATTAAAAAGGAAGTGCATAAGTGCCGTGCGCTTGGCGTTCTTGCCGCTCGTCATACCGGCGATAATCGCCACCACGCAGGAGCCGATATTCGAACCCAGCGTGATGTAGATACCTTGGTTGAGCGAGATAAGCCCTGCCACCACCATCGTGATAGCCACCGAGGTCATCACCGACGACGACTGGATGATGGCGGTGAAGAGTGCACCAATCACCACGAGCAGAATGGGGTTGCCTATCGTAGCGAGGAACTGCTTCACGGCATCCAGTTGGGCGAAGTCTTCCATAGAGCCGGACATCATGCTCAAGCCGACGAAGAGCATACCGAAGCCCGTGATGATACCGCCCACTTTCTTCCACATATCATGCTTGGCAAAGAGGCAGATGAACGCGCCTACACCCGCCAGTGCGGCGAAGATGGTGGTGGTGCTCAGCCCGCTGCCGGACGACAGACCGAGGGCGACAATCTGCGCCGTGATGGTGGTACCGATATTGGCACCATAGATAATCGTGGCGGCTTGCGCCAGCGACATGATACCTACGTTCACGAAACCAATCACCATCACGGTGGTGGCTCCGGACGACTGTATTAGCGCGGTGCTCAACGCACCGATACCCACCCCGAGCAACTTGCTCTTGCCTATCTTCGAGAAGAGGGCTTTCAGGTGTTCACTGCTGGCAGACTCAAGGTTACTGGACATCATCTGGCAGGCAACAAGGAAGATACCTATACCTGCCAAAAGCATCAAAATGGCGGTAGCGACTGTTACGAACATTGTTGATAGGACTCTCCCTAACCCTCCCTACGAGGGAGGGAATAGGTTGATTAGTTTTAGTTATACAAAAGTATTTTTTTTCTCCCTCCCTTTGTAGGGAGGGACGGGGTGGGTCATATACCAATCATTGCCCTGCTTTGGTACCCGTCAATATATATATTCAGGTCTTGCGAAACCCGCACATGCCTTACCAACTCCGTCTCCTCCACAGCCGGCAGGGCGTCCAACTGCGCAAAGTCGTAGGCGTCATCCGCCCGCGCGAACGGGTCCACATTGATATACCCCACGTTGAACGAGGTCATGTTCTGGAAGAAATGCGACCCTTGGCTGGGGTCCACGCGGAAGTCCTCCAGCGAGCACTCCACCAGCGCTTTCGCCTCGCTGATGTCGCTCCACTGCACGGGTACGCCCAGCGTCGGTATCTGCGACCCCCAGCGCCCGAACCCTATCAGCACGTAGGGCGTGCCGGCGGCTTGACACTGCTTGTTCCATGCCCGTATGGTCTGAGCCATCTCCCGCGTGCGCAGGATGTCGAAGTGCTCTTTCCTTATATAGATGATGTCGCGCACGCCCTCCACCTTCCCCACGCCCAGCGCCGAGCCGGAGGAGATGATAGGGTGCGAACAATCCACCTGCTCCCAATCTACTTTCGCCGTCAGCCCGTCCGCCGAGATAGGACGTATCTGCAGCACGTGGAACACCACGGGTTCGTGCTCCAAGTTCACGGCAAACTCTATCTCCACGGGGCATTTTATCTCCGCTTGTGCCATCTCCAGCAGGCGTTTCACGATGTCCGCCAGCGGGAAAGTGTTGAATTTCAGTTGCGGTGCAAACGTGATGTAACGCGGTCCCTGCGGGTAGCACGAGTCCACCATGCGCATGTTCTCCATGTCGAACGTGGACGCCACGAGGCGCAGCGACGGGAACAGCCCTTCGCATTGGCTGATAGGTATCCGCTCGAGGTTGACGGCGTCGTCCACCGAGGTCTTGAAGCGTTCCGGCTGCAGCGAAAGCGCGTACATATACTGTTGCGTCTCGCGCATGGTCAGGTCGGGCGTCGAGGTCTGCATCACGTGCTTCGGGTGCGCGGGAGAGAAACGCAGCACTTGGTCGCCGTCCACCACGGCTTTCCCCAGTCCGTATGCCACCTTCACTATCCCTTCCTCGGGCTTCTCGTACCCCACGGGATAGAAGTTGATACTGCGTGCCACGCCGCTTATCACGGGGAAGTAGTAGTCGCCCTCGCGCTCGCCGCACACCTCCTGTACGATAATCGCCATCTTCTCCTCAGACAGCACGTTGGCGGTCGAGGTGATGTATCCGCGCGAGGCGGCGTAATAAACCGACGCATACACCGACTTAATCGCTTTCGACAGCAACCGCAACTCTTGGTCTTCGTTCTCCGTGTGCGGTATCATATAGGTGGAGTAAACCCCCGCAAACGGCTGATAATAAGAGTCTTCCAACTTGCTGGACGACCGCACGGCTATCGGTCTGTGCGACACGCGTATGAAGTGGCGCAACGCCTCTGTCAGGTCGCGGGGTAGGGTGGAAGCCACAAACTCCGACAATATCTCCTCGTCCGAAATCTCCGAGTTAATCACGTACTGCAAGCCGTTGTCGTGTATGAACTGGTCGAAATAGTCGGTCGTTATCACCATCGTCCGCGGCACGAGTATGCGCACGCCCTCCCACTGGTCGTAGAGGTCGTATTTCTGCAAGATATGGTTCAGGAACGCCAGTCCTCTGCCTTTCCCGCCCAGCGCGCCGTTGCCGCAACGCGCAAACCAGATAGTGTCGTTGTAACTCTCGGGATGGTATTTCGCCACCACGCCCTGCGCTTGGTTGATACGGTAGTCGTGAATGGTCTTCACGTTGATGTTGCGCACGCGCTCGATGTCCGAATCGTCTTTGATGGTCAGCGGGCTCACCTGCTGCCCGATGGCGAACAGGCCGCGCGCGAAGAGCCATTTGCTCAGGTAGTTGTTGTCGCTCAGGTAGCGGAATGCCTCGGGCGAGATACGCGCTATCAGGTGCTCAAACGCCTCCAAGTCATGTGCCCGCCCTATCTCCGCGTGGGTGCGCGGGTCGATGGCAACGAAGTCGCCGAAGCCGAACTCCCGACCGATATAGTCGCTCAACTCCTGCGTCAGCGTCTTGCTCTTCTTCACGATGAACCCAACGTGCATCTGCTCTGCCATCTCCCGCATGCTCTCCTGCGAACTCTGCAAGAGGAAGGGCATGGTGGGGTTGTCGTGCCGTATCAGCTGGCACAGTTCCAAGCCGGCGTCCAACTGCTCCGTATCGGCGGGGTCGCCCTTGTGGCGCACGAAACCGATGTCGGAAATCACGCCGATGATGTTGTGCTTGTAGCGGTTGTACAGGCTCATCGCCTCGTCTAAGCAGGTCGCCATCAGCACTTTCGGCCGCGCCCGCTTGCGCACTATCTGTTGCTTCTCGTTCAGCGCGTCTTGTATCGCTATCTTGTTCTGTTGCAGCACCAATTTATAGAGCAGCGGTAGGTAAGTCGAGTAGTAGCGAACCGAGTCCTCCACCAAAATAATAGCACGAACACCCTCGGTCAGGATGTCGTGCTCTGCATTCAGTTTGTCCTCTAATAGTTTGATAATGGCGATGATAAGGTCTGCCGAATTGTTCCAACAGAAGAAATAGTCAATAGCCGACGTGCGGGTGTCTATCTGCTGAAACGCGACCTTTGAGAATGCCGACAGCAGCACAATAGGCGTCTCCGGCGCAATCGACTTCATCTTCGCCGCATCGTCAAGCACGCTGTGTGCCCCGTTGCTCACGATGATAATCAGGTCAAATCCCTCGTTCAGTCGCCCCACGGCTTCGCCCGTGGTCTCTGCGCGGATGATGGCGGGCGGGTTGCTCAGGTTGAGTTCGGCATACTCCTGCGCAATCTGCACGTCGATATGCCCGTCTTCTTCCAGTGCAAAACTGTCGTAATTGTTGCAAACAAGCAGGATACGTCGTATCCTTCGTGCCATCAGGGCGGTGTAGTCGTTTGTGCTTGCAGGGGTAAGCATACGGTTGCTAAACTCAAATCAGCTGCAAAGATAAATAAAAAAAACGACATACGCAAATAAATTCCCACTTTCTCCTGTTTTTTCTTTTCCCACCCCCGTCTCATCCCCGTCTCATCCCCGTCTCATCCCGTCCCATCCCCGCCACCCCCCCCGTCCCAATCCCGTCTCACCCCCGCCTCATCCCCTCCAACCCTTGGTCGATACCTTCCACCAACCTTCTCGAGAGTAGAGTTAGCGATTAGTTAGTGATTAGTTAGCGATTAGTTAGTGATTAGTTAGTGATTATTAGGTTATTATTAGGTGATTCTGCTACCTTCCTGCTACCTTTGCACTGCCACTATCGCCCCTTCCCCGCAGGTCGCCCCCGCGCCTGCATACGCCACTCGCAGCACTCCGCTACTCCCTGCACGCCCCACGCAAGACCCGCACCCCAAACGAAATATGTTGTGCAACATGTTTTTGCCTTTTTGCTAACTATTTTGCGAAAAAAAGCATACAATCCCTTGCATATGTCAAAAATAATCAGTAACTTTGCGCCCAAAATCAACAACCTTTCATCTAACACACAGTCTTTATGAATAAACACATCCTCTATTTAGCATTCCCCTTGCTGCTCGCAGGCTGCGGCTCCAAGACGCCCGTAGAGCAGATTGCTACGGGCGAACCCATCAAACCTGTTCGTATGGTGGCGGACACCACCGAAATCTACACTACCGACTATCTGCCGCTCCTCATGGCGCAGAACGGTCAGGTAGCGGACTTGGATTGGATAGCCTCCGACCGGCTGGAAGTGATTCTGCCGGACGGTACTGCTGACCTCGCCGAGAACGCGCTTCCCGAGCGCATGCTGCTCGTCAACCACGACAACAACATGCAGGCGCTGGTGGTGTTCGACAGCAAGGAAGGTATCGTCGTCCCCGTGTTGCCCGCCAAACCCGTGAAGCCCGCGCTGGTGTCGGAGAAGTACGAAGACGGCTGCCTCACGGTGCGCTTCACGGAGCCGGTGGCTGAGCCGCGATTCATGGTGCTGCTGCAGAATACCAACGTGAACAACGACCTCTGGACGGCCAACCCCGACGGCTCGTGGACGCTCCGACTGAGCGAGAGCCGGGAGTTGGCGAAATGCAACAAGGGGCGTGCATTCCTGCGCGTCTATGCCGAGGACGATACTTATCTCTACAACGACTTGCTCATACCCTTGCAGGACGGCGTGCCCGTTACCGATGTGGCGCAACTTAACCGCCACGACGACAACGCGCAGGTGCTCTACTCCCTGATGATTGACCGCTTCGAGAACGGCAACACCGCCAACGATTGGAAACTCAACTCCCCCGAGGTGCTCGACATCGTGGACTACCAAGGCGGCGACTTCGCAGGTATCACCAAGCGTATCAACGACGGCTGGTTCGATGAACTGGGTATCACCACCCTCTGGATTTCGCCCATCACCCAAAATCCGTGGACGGCATGGGGCAAATACACCTTCGACCAAAAGCCCGATGGCACCTACGACAACAAGTTCGACCCCACGAAGCCCTATACCAAGTTCTCCGGTTACCATGGTTACTGGCCTATCTACATCACCGTCTTGGAGAAGCGTTTCGGCACGGAGGCGGAGTTCAAGGCTATGCTCGACGCTGCCCACGCGCACAATTTGAACGTGGTGCTCGACTATGTAGCCAACCACATGCACATCGAGTCGCCCACGCTGCAAGAGCACCCCACATGGCACACCGACTCCATCCTGCCCGACGGTCGCCGCAACTTCGAGTTGTGGGATGAAGCACGCCTCACCACATGGTTCGATGTCCATATCCCGACGCTCGACCTCGAGCGCGAAGAGGTATGCCAACCCATGACCGACTCTGCCCTCTACTGGCTGGCGAACTACGACCTCGACGGTTTCCGCCACGACGCCTGCAAGCATATCCCCTTGAACTACTGGCGCATGCTCGGACAAAAGATGGCGGCGCGCTTCCCCGACAGGCATATATGGATGATTGGCGAGACCTACGGTGACAACCAACTCATCGGCTCCTACGTGAAGACGGGTATGCTCCCCGCGCAGTTCGACTTCAACATCTACCATACCGCTATCGACGTGCTGGGCAAGCCCAATCAGTCTATGCGCCGCATGGCTCAGACCATCGAGGCGTCGCTGGCAAGTTACGGTGCCCACCACACCATGGGCAATATCTCTGGCAACCACGACAAGTGCCGCTTCATCTCTTTGGCGGGCGGGGCTGTCCGCTGGGATGAGAACGACAAACGCGCAGGCTGGACCCGCGAGGTAGGCGTTACGGCTGACGGCGACGCTGCCCGCGAAGAGGCTGCCTACAAAGCCGCAATGCTGCTCGAGGTCATCAACCTGACCATCCCGGGCGTGCCTTGTATCTACCAGGGCGATGAGTACGGACAAGCAGGTGCCAACGACCCCGACAACCGACAGATGATGCGTTTCGGCGGACTGACCGAACGCGAGCAGGCGTTCCGCCAAGAGGTGCAAGACCTCATCCGCCTGCGCCGCTCCTCTATGCCGCTCCTCTATGGCGACTACATCCCCGTGGAGACGACAGACAGCCGCTTGGTCTTCGACCGTATCTACCTTGGAGACCGCGTCCGAGTAACTATCGACCTCCCCTCGCTCTCCTACACCATCGAATAACCCAAGGCTCAGAATACTGGGGACGCAGGCGTCTCGCCTGCGGGCAAGGCGTAAGCCTTGGAAGATTTTACAAAAGTAGTTCATTTTGAACTATCCGCCCGCGACACTGTCGGAGCGCCCTCGGTACAGCATGAGCCCTCATAATTCATAATTCTTAATTCTTAATTAAATCAAACACTATGAAACGCTTTTCTCTTCTTCTCCTTGCCGCTATGCTGCTGGCAAGTTGCGGTTGCAAGACCGAGCAACCCAAGACCCACACTGACTGGGCGTACAATGCTACTATCTACGAACTCAATACCCGCCAACTGACTCCCGAAGGCACGTTTGCTGCTGCCGAAGGAGTGTTGCCCGAACTCAAAGAGGCGGGTATCGACATCATCTGGGTAATGCCCTGCCAGCCTATCGGCGTCATCACGCGCAAAGGCACGCTCGGCAGTTATTATTCTATCATCGACTACTGTGCCATCAACCCCGAGTTCGGTACCCGCGCCGACTTCGAGCATTTCTTGGGCAAAGCGCACGAGATGGGCTTTAAGGTCATCCTCGACTGGGTAGCCAACCACACCGCGCCCGACAGCGAGTGGACCAAGAACGAGGGCTGGCACTACCGCGACGCCGATGGCAACCTCATGGTGCAATACGACTGGACCGACATCTCCAAACTCAACTACGACAACCAGGATATGCGCAACGAGATGCTCAAATCCATGCGCTGGTGGATGGACTCCATCGGTATCGACGGCTTCCGTTGCGACGTAGCGGGAGAGGTGCCCACCGACTTCTGGAACTGGGCGATGGCGGACATGCGCAAAGACCACCCCGACATGTTCACCCTTGCCGAGGATGAAGCTAAGGCGCAGGAACTCACCGAGTCGGCGTTCGACATGTACTACGGCTGGGAGTTGCACCATATCATGAACAACGTGGCGCAGGGCAAGAGCACCGTCGAAGACCTCTGGGCATACTTCGCCAAAGCCGACACCACCGTCCGCGCCAATGCCATCCGCATGAACTTCACCTCCAACCACGACGAGAACTCATGGAACGGCACCGAGCAAGAGCGCATGGGGGCTGCTGCCCACCTCTTCGCTGCCTTCACCTACGTGGTGCCCGGCATGCCGCTTATCTACACGGGGCAACTCAGTGGCAACCACCATCGCTTGGAGTTCTTCGAGAAAGACTGCATCGACCGTGTCCCCGACGCTGCCGAGTTTGAGATGTACAAGCGCCTCAACGCCCTGCGCAAAGCCAACAAGGCGCTGTGGAGTCCCGAAATGGGTGCGCCGATGGTGCGTATCCCCGCCGATAGCGAGAAGGTCTTTGCCTGCGCGCGTCCCTCTGCCGACGGCAAGAACACGGTGATTGCCTTCCTCAACATGTCCCCCAGCGAGTACATCGTCAACTTCGACCTCACGGGCTTGGAGGGTGAATACACCTCCTTCAAGACAGGCGAGACCAAGAAATACAGCACCCGCCTGACCAAAATCCTAAAACCCTGGGAAGTCTGCATCCTGACCAAATAAGTCAACGAAGTCTCCCTCACGGCAAGCAATGTATAGTGGGATGAACTTTGCAGATAGATAATTCGTAAATAGTGGAGGTGCTTTAGGGTATCTCCACTTTTATTCCCATCTACTCATTTCATTCCCCGATTTTGCCAACATGTATATAAAATAAATCTTTTTTCGCACGAAAAATTTGCATATACGCCCAATTTTTAGTAACTTTGCACGCCCTCTGAAAATTGTAGAATCCCATGATAGCGGAAGCGTAAGACAATGCCTAAAACAACCCTCATAAACAACCGTCGTTACCTTGGTAACAAATATCGGTTATTACCATTCATTACGCAAGTAGTGAATGACTATTGTGCAGAGGTGCATATCGTTGCAGACCTTTTTGCCGGCACCGGTGCAGTGTCGTCCGCGTTTCAAGACCGACAGATTATTACCAACGACATACTCTACAGCAATTATATCAGCAATTTGGCGTGGTTCAGTCCGGAGGATTTTGATGAGGACAAAATAACGCGCATCATAGACGAGTACAATGCGCATGCTGTTACCGCCGACAATTACATGTCCCGTAATTTTGCCGATACGTTTTTCTCAAGGGATGACTGCCGAAGGATAGGCTATATTCGCGAAGATATAGAGAATAAATACCGTTTTAATGAACTCAACGACCGCGAACGTGCGTTACTCATTACATCGCTACTATATGCGATGGATAAAATTGCAAAAACGTGCGGGCATTACGATGCCTACCGCAAAGGAGTTGAGTTTGACCAACATCTCGAACTTTCTGTGCCCTTGGCAAGCCACGGAAATAATATGCACAATCAGTGCTATAATCAAGATATAAATCGACTGGCACCAAACATACAAGCAGATTTAGTGTATCTTGACCCTCCTTACAATTCCCGTCAATACTGTGATGCTTACCATGTCCTTGAGAATGTGGCGCGCTGGCAACAGCCCGAAGTGCACGGAGTAGCACGTAAAATGGATAGAACGCACCTTAAAAGTGCATATTGTACCAAAGAAGCGACAAAAGCATTTGCCGATTTGATACAAGGAATCAACGCTCGCTACATTCTTCTCTCCTACAACAATATGGAGAATAAGGGCAATGAACGTTCAAATGCTAAGCTTGCGGATGAAGACATAATACGAATACTCGCAAAGAAGGGGCAAGTGCAAGTATTTGAAGAAGGCTACAAAGCCTTTACAACCGGCAAGTCTGATATACAGAACAATGCAGAACGCTTATTTCTTTGCACATGCTATTAAGCATACATGGCTCAGTCTCCACTAAACTATACCGGCGGAAAGTTTAAGTTATTGCCTCAACTTTTGCCGCTTTTCCCGCAAAACATACATACTTTTGTGGATTTGTTTTGTGGGGGTGGAGATGTGGGCGCAGGTGTCTTGTCTCAATTTGTACATTTTAATGATAAAGACCCTAATGTTATAGGGATTCTAAGAGCCTTCAAACTACTTCCCAAAGAGGAAACACTGCACATTATCCGTGAAACAATCGAGCATTACCGTCTCTCTAATACAAGTGCCAATGGTTATGCTTACTATGGTTGTAACAGTGCCGAAGGAGTAGGCTCATACAATAGGGAACCCTTCACGCGATTAAAAGAGGATTTTAATCGATTAGACCGCAGAGACCATAGATATTATATCCTGCTCTATGTATTGGTAGTTTATAGTTTCAATAACCAAATTCGTTTCAATCGGAATGGTCAGTTTAATCTTCCTGTTGGCAAACGTGATTTTAATCGGAAGATGCAAGCCAAACTCAATGCGTTTATTGATAGATTGCAAGAGATAGACTGCGATTTCTCCCATGTGGATTTTAGGGAATTGCTACTCAACCGCCTGGGTGCGGGTGATTTTGTATATGCCGACCCGCCGTATTTGATTACGTGCGCCACATACAATGAACAAGGCGGATGGACGGAGGAGTTGGAGCATGCTTTGTACAACTATTTGGATAATCTGCACACGCACCGAGTTCGTTTTGCATTATCTAATGTCTTGACGAGCAAAGGAAAAACAAACCATATATTGCAAGATTGGCTCGCTGCTAATACGCAGTACACTTGCCACCACCTAAATTATGATTACTCCAATTCAAGTTACCAAACCCATGACCGAGTGAATGGTAGTGATGAGGTACTGATAACTAATTACTGATATGCCTTTGGAAAAAATCGCTTACAAGAGTTTCTGCTGGTGTCTGGGAACCACAAGTTTCAGAACGCAGAACTTTAACCGTACTATCGAAGAGCAACTGGGATTGTTAAGTCAATTTTGGGCAATACAAGGAAGCACCAATGAGACATGGCAAAATAACAACAGGTTGCAGGCGGATTACTATCGCTTTTTGCAAGAAAAGGGTTTCGTGGACGGGAACGCCCCGCGTCCCGATAAAGATGCAAGAGAGAAAACATCCGGGCTCGTGGATATCGGACTGATTACAGAGAATAGAACGCTAACCGAAGCAGGAGAAGCACTGCTTGCTATCAGTCGTTCCCAAGATTTTGCAAGCGACAACATATTGCATATAGACAAGGATAGTTTTATCTATCTGAAACAATTGCTAAAAACACATTGCTGTGTGGATACCAATGTGGTTCGCCCCTTCATTGTACTTCTAAAAGTGTTGTTAGACGAGGAACTTCATGGTTACATCACGAAGGACGAATTTATGTATATCCTACCGCTCTGCGTGAGTAAACAAGAGACGGAAGATGTCATAAAAAACCTCAAGGATATCAGAAAAGGCGTCTTGTCTATTGATGAGGTTATTATGAATACGCTAATGCGCATGAGCAACTACCAAAATGCACAAAGCATGTTTCTTAGCAACCCTGTTTCTGAAGAACTGATATGTACAATAGGGCTCAACCGCAAAAGCAGAGATTACGATAAAGCATATTATCCGGTCTACCAAGACCTTTATCAATTCTATGTGAAAAAGAATACACAGGATATCCGTCAGTTATTGGAACATATAGAGAAATTAAACCTCAAAACTTCGTGGAAAAAGTTTTTATTTACTACAACAAGCAAAAACGCCATCATCAAAGACCCGTTGGGGGGTACCACGGTTAATGCTTTTACGCATTGTGCCGCTGAAGATGAGTTCAAGATAGCGTTCTTCAATACGATGCATCTGTTGAAAGCAAAAGCCACGTTGCACGATTACTACGACCTGAATAAGCGTTATTTCTCAACTGCAGACGTGTTGCTTTTTGAGGATGAGAAAGTGTCATTAGATGTTATTCCGAGACAGTTTTTTAGTATCTGTATAGAAGATTTGTACAATTTGGCGTTTACAGAATCGGCTCAACTGGTGTCGAATTGTAGTTTGACTACCATTTCTCCCGCGTTGCAAATATCGGAAGCGACAATCATTGCCGGACTGGAGAGAGAATACAACGTTACACTTACCACTATGCAAGATGCCATGTCGCTTGTAGAGAAACAGCGATACAAACGGCTGGATGCGCTTATTGATAAGAAGTTTGGAGATGAAGATATCATTAAGATATTGGACTTGCTGGATAAACGAGAGGATGACACTTTGATGGAAATGGTTACCGATAATGCGGATGCCCCGACGATATTTGAATATATATTGGGTATATTGTGGTACAAGATAAGTGGTAGGCAAGGTAAAATCTTAGATTATCTGAAACTCTCGCTGGATACGAACTTATTACCAAAATCTCATGCGGCGGGTGGTGAGGCAGATATTGTTTATGAATATGCTGAATCTGACGCTTATCCTGAGCATTGCTTGCTTCTGGAGGAGGCAACGTTGGCGGATAAAAACAACCAACGCCGTATGGAAATGGAACCTGTGTCAAGGCATTTGGGGGCACACCTCTTGGCAAATAAAAATCCAAACTCCTATTGCGTTTTTGCAACAACTACCCTTAATCCAAATGTAATCAGCGATTTTAGGTTGCGTAAGGATTACATATACTATGATGTGAACGATACGACAAAATATGTAGAGGGTATGAAAATAATCCCCCTTGACACACGAGACTTACGTGCTATTATAAAAAGTCATAAAACATACTCGGAATTATACACCAAATTTGAGGAAGCCTACAGGGATGATAAGTACAAAAGTCCGATTGAATGGTGGGAGAATTGCGTTAGAGAAGAACCTACAAAATAATGTTCTACTACCAATCTGATACAAACGACTTCTCTCTTATTTTAGGGGATACCATGCAAGAATTGCCTCAACTTACGGGACAATTCGATATGATATTTGCCGACCCGCCTTATTTCCTTTCCGGAGGCGGGAAAACAGTTCGAGGGAAACGGGTCGTTACTGTCAATAAAGGTGATTGGGACACCGTACGTTCTGACGAAGAAAAAGATGAGTTTAATTACAAGTGGCTCTCGCGCTGTCGTAACCTATTGAAAGACAATGGCACCATATGGATATGTGGCACTTTCCACAATATATATTCCGTAGAACGCTGTCTCAATAAGTTGGGTTACAAACTGCTTAATGTCATCACTTGGCAAAAAACTGACCCGCCTCCATCGTTCACGGGTACACGCTTTAACTTCGCTTCGGAGTACATCATTTGGGCTGCTAAATCTGACAAAAGCAAGTACTTTCTCAATTTCCCGCTTATGACTGCACTTAATGGTGGCAAACAAATGCCGGATGTGTGGCGTTTGCCATCTGTGGGTATGTGGGAAAAACGTTGCGGCAAACATCCGACACAAAAACCTCTCCGTTTGCTGTATCGTATAATCCTTGCCTGCACCCACGAAGGAGATACTATCCTTGACCCGTTTGCCGGCAGTTGCACAACGGGCATTGCTGCCAATCTGTTAGAACGCAAATTCGTAGGCATAGACCAATCTGAAGAATACCTGCAACTGGGTATAAGGCGCAAGCGAGAGATTTCTGACCAACAGACGGCGGGGAAGATGCTTCGCAAAATGCTAGAGAATCCCGAAGAGGTAACGGTGCTCGTTAATCATGCACGAAAAGAAACGCGTAAACGGATGATTGAAAAGGGAATATGTTATTTACGTGCCGGAGATACGAATGGCTCTTTGCAAGTAGAGGCGGGGTTTGAACGAATGAAATATGTGTTGTTACATACGAACGGAGAGGAAGCGCAACTATTTCACCTCGCAAAAGGGCACGAAGGAAAGTTCCAAATATGGACAAAGGAAACTTTGCAGGAGCATGGTTTTTCTCCTGAGCATGCAAAATACTATATCGTCTTGCATTTTAATCCCGACCAACAGCAGGTCATCAAAATGCCGAACTTAAAACAGCGAATAAATACCTATCGGGCAAAGATTAGACCCTTGTCCGATTTCCTCGGGATAAAATAATCATAATTATGCAATAGCCTCGCAATGCAAATGCCGATTTTTGGGTAGAAAAATCCAAAAATCGGCATTGCTTTCGGCTTTTCAAAATAAAATGCAACAGACCTGCATTTTCTTTGTATGGTAATGATTGTCAGTGTGTAAAAAACGTAAAAGAATACTCAAAACACCTCCGAATCGACACTTTTCCGGTCTTTTTTACACCAAATGCCGAAAATACGGCATGGCTATATATAATGCGGGCAAAGTGCAAAAAGAAGATTTTGGTGTGTAAAACGAATAAAAATTTGCATATTTCCCGAAATAATTGTAACTTTGCGGCGAAAATCTGTATATGGCTATGAAAACTGTTTTGCGTTACCTGTCTTGTACTTTGCTGTTTGCGGGACTGCTTTGGGCAGAGCCTGCGGCGGGGCAGACGGACTCGGTGGACACCCGCTCCGCCAAACCACGTAAGGAGAAAAAGGTATATCCTCCTGTTAATCAACACAATGAACTGCGCATAGGGTGGGGCGATATGATGTTCGAGACCCTCGTTTGGCACGACCGCGACTTGCTGCCGGGGATGAACGGCGACCTCTATGCGAAGAACTACCGCTATACGCAGCACTGGTTTGCCGAGTACCTCTATCGCGTGAACTTCTGGTTCGGCGTGGGCGGTATGGTGGACTATGGCGGCGTGTATTGGGACAAGGTGAAGCGTGATGCGGCGGGCAACGAGTTAGAGAAAATGTACACCGCGTGGTTCGCGAATATCTCCGTCATGCCTGTGGTGCGCTTCACCTACTACGAGAAGAACCTTGTGCGCCTCTACTCCGCGTTGGGCTACGGCGTGAATATCAACACGGGCACGGAGTTGGACTACAAAGGGCGCAAGACTGCCTGCTCGGGTGTGCTCAACCTGACGTTGCTGGGCGTGAGCGTAGGCAATGAACGGGTATTCGGCGGCGTGGAGTTGGGCGGCATGTTTGCCATGGCGAACAAACAGGAGATTTACATGTGCGACTCTCGTATCTTCACTGCCTCTATCGGCGTAAGGTTTTGATAATTATGAATTATGAATTATGAATTATGAGGGCTCATGCTCTGAATAATCAGAGTCCTCAGAGTACTCAGAGCACTCTATAATTCAAAAAAAACACTAACCACTGACCACTATGAACAAACCTACTCACATCTTCCTTTTCCTCCTGCCCCTGCTGCTGGCGGGCTGCTATAACGACAATGTTCGTTTGGTGGACTTCTCTAAAGTAGATGCCGGTGAAGGTACTTTCCATGTGTTTGCGCAGCAAACCACCGACATGGGGAATATCCAATGGAGCGACGCGCAACGCGAACTCTTCGCGCAGTCCTCTATGCCGCAAAACCCCGACGACTCCGTGCCGGCACCTATGCGCGCTTCGTCCACCAATATGAACGCCGTGGTGCAGCAGTTGGTGGACTGGGGCTATGGGCATAAAGCCATCGAACTGGCGGGTATCTATGCCTCCGAGGACACAGAGAAGAACCCAATCACCCTCTCAGGCAAGGTCATCCTGCCTGCCGACGGCAAGTTCAAACGCTACATCCTCGTTTCCCACTACACCATCGCCGCCAACGAAGAGGCTCCCAGCCAGACCTTCTCGCTCGAGGCAGTGCTGGTCTCGTTGGGCTACGCGCTGATTATCCCCGACTACCTCGGCTATGGCGTTACGGCGGATATGGTGCATCCCTACCTCGTGATGGAGACCACCGCTAATAATGTGCTGGACATGTATTTCCAAGTGCTACCGTTCATGCAGAAAGCAGGCTTGGCACCCGAGCACGATGATATCTACCTCATGGGCTATTCGCAGGGCGGCGCGGTTACCATGGGCGTGCTCCACATGATAGAGACGCGCTATGCTGACCGAATAAAGGTGCGCCGCGTGTTCGCAGGAGGCGGACCCTACGACGTAAAAGCGACCTACGACAAGTTCATCGAGACCAACTACGCTTCTTATCCCTGCGCCGTGCCCCTAATGACACAGGGCGTGGTCGTAGGGAATCAACTGAATCTGGACTTGCAGAAGATATTGCAGCCGAGTATCTACGAGAATCTGAATGAGTGGATTAACTCCAAGAAATACACTACCGCTCAAATCAATGAACTGATAGATACGCACACCACCAGCGACCTGCTCTCCCCCATCGGTATGGACAGGACCAGTCCCGAAATCTCCGAACTCTACAAAGCGCTCACGCTCAACTCTATCTTGTCCTATTCGTGGACGCCGAAAGCACCGGTCTTTATCCTTCATTCCATCGACGATGATATAGTGCCCTATGTGAATGCCACCCTCGCCAAGAGCAGGTGGCAGACCGGCAATATACAATACAATTTCGGACACTACGGCAACCACATCGCCGGCATGCTCCGCTTCCTGATGAATGTACGAACCTTACTAATCAATGAGGAGAAAGAAGAAAATGGCAACTATAGTTTCTAAATATATGAAGCGATTGGGCACTTATGTGCTGCTGTTTGTAGCGGCAGTCTTATGCAGTTGCGACCCGAACGCGAAGGCATACACCAAGCGTATTGAGATAGATATCAATGTGCAGAATATCTCTGCGGGCTTTGTGCAGGTGGAGTTCAGCACCAACCGCGAGGCGTTCTATCTTATCAGTATTCAAAAGGCGCAAGAGAATGTCAACCCGCAGGAGTTTGCCAAGACCTTTATGTTGCTGGCGTTGGACAGCGCCTACCTCGATTATCTGCAGTGGCGCAACGAGGAACTGCAGAAGCATACCCCCTTCGTGGCGGACTTCTCCTCCCACTCCTTGCAGTACGGTATCACCAACCGTACATTCTGCTTCCTCCAACCCGACACCGACTATTGGATATTCGCCTTCGGCGTTGACCCCGACACCAACAAGCCCTTCGGCAAACTTTTCCTCCAAACGGTTACCACCAAAAGTGAGTCGGTCTTGTCGATGGACTTCCAGTATCGTGTCCTCGGCGAGTGGGACTATGTCTATCCTAAGGATACGGCGGGGAATATCATCTCCGATGTACCGTGGATGGGGATGACTATGGATAGTGCTGAGTTGCGTAGTTATGAAGAATATCGTGTGCCGGGGGAGTTCTTTGTAAAGGCGTTCCAAGCATACTACGATTATAAGTTGGACAGGATATCCTATGGCGTGGTGGCGCACCAAAACAACGGCGACTACACCGGCACCACCTACACCAAGTTCGAAGAAGGACACACCTACTATAGTGCTTTTGCTATCTTAGACGGTCCGCTTCCTTTCCCGCCGCCCGAGACCAAGTACGATATCTACCGCTTCACGTGGCAAGGCGACTCCACCGACCTCTTCTTCTCCCACAAAGACTGCACCCACGGTGCATGGTAGTCTTTGTATTTCTTTGTCTTGCAACATAGTTCGTAGCAGCACCTCATAAGGCTGCTCAAAAAAGAGGCTGCCCACGGGCAGCCTCTTTTTTGAGCGTGTGAGCAAGGTGGTTACAACGCTTCGCCCAAGATGGTGTAGGTCTTGTCGCCGCGGAGGATGAGCACTTGCCCGTCGCGGAAGACTTTGCGGAGGGCGTTGGTATCGTTGTCGGCGGAGGTGTTGAGGTTACCCGTCGGCGCGTCGTACTCTGCCATGTTGAAGAACTCGCTCCAGTATTGGTCTGCTTGATACAGTTCCATTGTGCCGCGGGGCACAAAGACAGGCGTTGCGCGGTCCACGTCCTCGAAGGTCTTTGCCTCGATGGTCGGCGGCACAAGGGCATTGACGTACATCGTGCTCAGTTTGCAGCAAGCGGCGAAGCCGTTGTCGGCAATCTTCTTCATGGTGCTCGGGATAGTCAGTTCGGTGAGGTACACGCAGTCGAAGAAGGCAGCGGTGCCTATCTCCTCCAAGCCTTCGGGCAGTGTCAATTGACGGAGGTTGTGGCAGTTGTAGAACGCCCACGCGCCAATCTCCTGCACCTCGTTGCCTGCGAAGACAACGCTATCCATCGAGCGGCAGTCCTCAAACGCGCTGATACCTATGCGGGTAACGCCCTCGGGGATGGTGATACCGCCCAAGAAACGCGCGTTATGGAGAGCGTAATCGCCAATCTCCACCAAACCTGCGGGGAGGTAGAGGGTTTGAACAGCATTTACATACTCATATTTTACCTCAATGATTTCGTCGGTGGCATTGGTGTTATCTACATAGGTTGCTCTATACCACCAAGAGTCCCATGCCTCGCCGTTAGAGATAATGACGGTGTCGATTACATCAGAAGACCCAGTACCCAATTCGATATTGCCTCGGAAGTATTGCAGGTTGTAGCAACCATAGAGAGGCTTATAGTCCCAATCCCAATTCTCAGTGTCCCAATGGATGTTGTTGCCAAGGTACTCGAAGTGGGTCAGTTGGAAGTTCTCTGCAAAGGCGTTATCTCCTATTCTCTCGACGCTGGCGGGGACTGTGATGGTAGCGATGGGGTGTCCCTCGAACGCGTTGGAAGAAATAGAGGTCATGCCTTCGGGCATGCTGACTGAGGTGATTTGCAGATTCTCGTATAGCCACCAAGCAGGATGAGTATCTAAGTCCATATCCCCTGTACCTGTGATGGTGAGGGCTCCGTCTTCCCATGTCCAGTAGAGGTTGTCGCCGCACTTGCCGCCCATATCGCCTACGGCGAAGGTAGCGAACAGGGTGGTGTCGGAGGTGAGGTTTATTTCGCGGTTTGCTATGCTATTGCCGTCTGACCACTCTACGAAGTGGTAGCCGCTGTTGGGTGTCGCCGTGATAGTTACGATGTCGCCTTGGTAGAAGATACCGCCGCCGCTGACTGTACCCATGTTCTTGCAAGCCGACTCTACGCCGACCAGCACTTGCGCTTGCTGTTTCTCCGCGAAGTTGGCAACGAGCGTGGTATCGCTCACTACCTTGATACTGCGGCAAGCGTTGGCGTAGCCGTCGCTCCAGCCTGTGAAATAGTAGCCCTCATCGGGGATGGCGCAGAGTCCGTCTATCCACTCTCCGTAGCCATCGCAGTCGGTCATAGTACCCTCAATGTTGTCAATAGGCTCGTCATATTGCGTCAGCGAGCCGTTGGCTGCTGCAGAAATGTTTACTTGGTAGGTGGTAACATCAAAGAGCGAGGTGATAACTGTGTCGGAAGTGATAGTGATAGTGCGGTCGTTGTCGGTAACGCCATCGCTCCACCCAAGCCAATTGCCGCAACTCATATTGTTCTCATAGAAATAGAAGACGGAGCCTTCTGGTACGGTGATGTTTATTTCGGAACCATAGAACTCATCATAATATCCATAGTAGCCATAGATACTGTTTCCTCGGAGGGTTACGGAGTAGTATTTAATTTCTTCAAAGAGCGCAACGACCGTGGTGTCTTGTGTGATGGTGAAAGTTCGGCATTGGTCTGTATTGCCATCGCTCCAGCCTGCGAAATAATAGCCCTCATCGGGGTAGGCACAGATATCGTAAATCCACTCTCCGTTGCCGTCGCAGTCGGTAAAGGTTACATCTTCATACACTTTCGAGAGCGAGCCGTTTTCGCCTGCGGTAATGTTCACTTGGTAGGTAGTGATATCAAAGAGGGAAGTGATGACGGTGTCGGAGGTGATGGTGATAGTGCGTTCGTAGTCGGTAACGCCATCGCTCCATCCGAGCCATGTACCACAGTTCATATTGTTTTCATAGAAATAGACGGAAAAGCCTTCGCGTACGGAGATGTTTATCTCTGAATCATATCTGAACCACGAGTTACTGATATCGCCCCAATAATCGGTATATTGATAGTAGCCGCGGATACTGTTGCCTTGTAGAGTTACGGAGTAGTATTTTATTTCCTCAAAGAGTGCAATGACCGTAGTGTCTTGTGTGATGGTGAAAGTTCGGCATTGGTCTGTATTGCCATCGCTCCAGCCTGCGAAATAGTAGCCCTCATCGGGGTTGGGGCAGATTCGAGTTGTTGTCAATTCATTACCGCAGTCTGTCATCTCAATAGAGAACGTGTCAGTTTCCCAATAATCCCAATCAGGTCCTACTCTTAATAATCCATTGTCTCCTGCGTAGATATTGACTTGGTAGGTTGTGCTCTCGAACTGAGCAACCAGCGTGGTATCCTGTGTGAGGTTGAGGATACGCGGGTTATCCGTGATTCCATCGCTCCATTGTACGAAATGCGAGCATTCATCACCTACTGCCTCAATGGTAGCGGTGTTGGCATCGCAGTCGGTGGCGGTGATGGTTGCTGTGCCGCCGTCGGTGGCTGAGAGTTTGACGCGGTAAGTGTCATCATCCACAATGGGCAAGAACTGCCATACAGGGGTTGCCAAATAAACGCCCAATGTGAAACAGGGTACAGAGATAGTCGCATCCGACTTGAAAGTTCCGCTTTCAATGGTGGGTGGTGTGGTGCATTCTACCACTACTTGTGAGCAATCACTGAAAGCACCACTTCCAATGCTGGTTACGGAGTTGGGGATGGTGATGGAGGTGAGGGAGTAGCAGTAGGAGAATGCCCTATTTCCAATGCTTGTTACGGAGTTACCGATGGTAACGGAAGTGAGGGAGGAGCAACCATAGAACGCCTCGTATCCAATGCTTGTTACGGAGTTGGGGATGGTGATGGAGGTGAGGGAGGAGCAACCATGGAACGCCTCGTATCCAATGCTCGTTACGGAGTTGGGGATGGTGATGGAGGTGATGGAGGAGCAACCATAGAACGCCCAGTCTCCAATGCTTGTTACGGAGTTGGGGATGGTGATGGAGGTGATGGAGGAGCAACCACTGAACGCCTCGTATCCAATGCTTGTTAGTCCTTCGGGAAGGGAAACGGATAGGATGTCGCCACGGACTTGTGCCCAAGGGACAGCATCGTAACTCATGTCTCCTGTGCCTTCGATGGTGAGGGCTTTGGTGTCGGTGTCGTAAGACCATGTTAGGTTGTCGCCACAGGTGCCGCTTACGACATTCGCATGCAGGGCTATGCTACATAGCACCATGCATAGAAAAGTAGATAACTTTTTCATAAAGCGTTAGTTTTTAGTTGGTTAATATATTGTGTTGTTTTGGTTTTTGCCATGGGTTTTGGCGGAGGGGCGGAGCGTATTGCGTAGAGGCACAAAGAAGGCGTGAACTTTCGTTCGCTCATCTGACATTTTGAGGTTCTGGACTACCTATTAACAATCAAATTTACTATGCAAAAGCCCACGCGGTGCGTGAGCGTCAGTTGGCTTTTGCTTGATTGTTAATGAAATTTTGAAAGTGTCCAGTTTCCAAAATGTCAAGTTCGGCTTGTAACGCTATAAGATATGTATGTGCGCATCGCCTCTACGATGCCGGTGGTTCATAGGCACGTTGTTTTGTTCGCTGCGCAAAGGTACTGCTTTTTGGGGAAATATGCAAGAGGTGGTGTCGTTTTTTTTTACATTAATTCGGTGTTTTTCTTTTAACATATAATTATCGTTTTCTTTTAACATATAATTATCGTGTAATTATTCATTAATTATTTTTGCTGTGCTCTTTCTTTTAACATTAATTGCCGTCTTTCTTTTAACATATAATCCCGACCTATCGGGATGCAAGCATTCTCGTGTAATTAATCATTAATTATTTTCGTTGCTATCTTCCTTTTCACATTAATTGCCGTAAACTAGAAATAAGATACATATTTTCAGCAAGCGGGGATGCCTACGCACACCGGACACATCGAAACAACGATGATTCTTTTCTTTCAACAAAAATTTCCAAAAATTATTCAAATATTCTTTCTTTACCATATAACCTTCGTATAAATTCATTACCAAAAACCAAATTAGTCTTTGACTGCTGAAAGTATTCTACTTATATCGAACCCACATTAACATATAATTATCGTGTAATTATTCATTAATTATGGCAATGATATGTTGACTCGGCGATTCTGTATTGAGTTATGTCGCCCTTACAGGGCTTGCATTTGAGGGGTGTCGTTTTACGTAGGGGCGAGCCCCTACGCTGCTTTGTATCGCCCCGTTGGGGCTTTTCACTTGATAAATAAATTAAGTCAACTCGTATATCATTACCTTAAATTAAGTCAACTCGTATATCATTACCATAAATTAAGTCAACTCGTATATCAT